>QHYS01000115.1:0-14918 GCA_003223325.1 Acidobacteriota bacterium | reverse complement strand
TACAATTGAGAGTGGAAAGATGATCCCGAAATATGCGGAGCCGACGGGCTCCCACGTTGAATCAATCACCGATCCATCGGAGTCGACGTTCCATGCGTGAAGGACTGGATGCTTACTGCCAACCGCCGCATACCCTTCCACATAGTGAAGCCCGGTTTTCATCATAGTCAGGAACGCGTTTCGAAAACACTCCCCGATGTGTCGAAGCATGATGGGATCTGGACGCGGATGGGGCTCGAAAAAACGACCCTCGCGCAGCACGAAATCGTAAAGGTTGCGGTAGTGGTATTTGGTTGGAAGCTGGCCGGCCAAATCGCGTGCCTCTTCAAGGTACATGTGAACAGACAGTCGTGCGTCGGTCATGTCGCTACTCAATCACTGAACGATACCACGTCGCGGCTCACACGGCGCCTTCCCCAATTTTGCGGCCCGGCCGCTCAGTCCTGGCTAGCGAAATAGCGGATTGCGGGCGGCACACTTCTACTGGGGAATCGCTACGTGCCCCTGGCCCTTGTTCTCCTTGGCCCGGTGATAGTGAACATTTTCTTCTATCATCTGCTCATGGACCGCAGTGGTTTGCCCTACGCAATCGTTGTCATAATTCTGTGGGGACTTGTTGCCTTTCGTCACCGCCAATACTTCTCGGGCATATTTGTACGACGCGCTTCGTAAGCAACCAAGCCGCCCGCTGGAGTCGTTCGCCGTTCAATTGGGGGCAACAGCGGAGCGGAAACGGCGCGAAAAACGCCGGGTGGTACTTGACCCCCAGAATCGGCAAATAGTTGTGCTGCGCAAAACGAAACGCATACTCGCCATTAATTCCGAAGTGCGGCATGAGCATGACATCTGCTCCGACGGCGCCGAATATCCCACGCATGGACGGCGCGGCCTCACATGCGCCGCTGATGACGTCGAGGATGAAATGCGGTGCTCACCCTACACTTGTGCCCGCACTATCGGTGGCACTCGCTAGGCCGACATACGGGCTGCGCGCTTGCCTGGTTGACGTTACCCAGTAAGAGAAGGAACAACGGCAGAATTGCGCGGATCGCGAGCTTGAACAAAAACGTTCTCCTCGACTACGTCACCACACTATGGCCACGGCGCCGACTTCCAATTTTGAGCTAGATTAGGCAATGGATCAAGGCAACGCTCTTGTGCCCACGGCTTCGCGTAACTGCTCGACGGCCGTAAGGTAAGACGCCAGCACCTGGCGGTAAGCCAATTGCGTTGCACGATAGTTGCGCTCAGCGTCCAGAAAATCGAGCAAACTCGCAGCGCCGCGCTGGTAGGAGTATTCGGCGATATCGCGGTCTGCTTGGGCTCCGGCGAGATAGCCGCCCAGATAGAGCTGCACGATCTGATCATTCGTCTGCACGTTGTAGTAGGCGTCGTGCACGTCGGTCACCACCTGGTTGTTGCTCTGTTTTGCCGATTCCTGCGCTTGCGTCATGGCGAAACGCGTGCGCGCAATCTCGCCTTGGTTGCGATTGAAGATCGCGAGCGGAATGCTCATGTAAAAGGTCGCGGCGTTGATGCCGTTGACGTGGGAGTAGTTCGCCGATACTGTCAAATCCTGCGTGGCATCCGCCTTGGCCAGAAAATATCGGCTATTTGCCGCCGTGATGCCTTGTTGTGCCTCTCGCAAGTCGGGGCGCATCTGGAGCGCCTGCATCTGTAAGTCTTCGAGGTTCACTTTTACCGCTTGGTATTCAAACTGCCCGGCAACGTCGTAGTTAACGGGAACCGACTCGGGCCCTAGCATCTGGCGGAGGTCCGCGAGACCCTGAACTTTATAGAGTTGCGCCTGGGCCACGTCATTTTGGAACTGCAGCAGCTGAATTTTGATCTTCAGGTACTCGTCCTGGCTGATCGCGCCGGAGCGGTAACGGATTTCGCTCAGATCGACGGTCTGGTAGCCCTTAAGGTTCTGCTGAGCCAAATCGAGAGTGGATTCGGCCAGTTCGACGGTCATGTATTGGGAGGCCACTGAAAGGTCAGCGTGCGCTCGTTATCCGCCACGGTCGAGATGGTCACTGCCGTAGCATCTTTGGCGGCCTTCAACCGGGCCTGACGCTTCTTGCCGCGTTCAATCAGGTAACTCAGACCAATATCGGCCTCGGTTGAGCTTTGAATGTAGGTGCTGTTCGCGGAGCTTGGCGTAAAGGCCGGCAGGTAATCCCAGTCGACAAAGAGATTCGGGTTTGGCCGCATGGCGGGTGATCTCCTCGGCCTAGTTCTGCTGGATGGTGGTGCGCGTGGCCAGCAGATTGTGATTGTGCTGGAGGGCCAGTTGAATGGCCTCGTCCAAGGTGATCTTTACGGTCCCTTGCCCTTGGGCAAATACCGGCCTTGGGGAGATAAGGCTAAACTCACATGCGGCGCAAGCAACAACTACTCCCAACCAAATAGATGGACAGCTACTACTTATCCTATGCTTCAAGGGATGCCTCCGGTTCGGGGAGTGAATCGCCCTCGCGGGCAACCATACCTAAAGAGTCGGCAGGATGAAGTTGCTCATCCGGTAAGCCGTGGTGGCCGCACAAAATTGTGCGTTATCACCTCTGCGCGGCTGCCGAGAAGCTGGCATCGGTCGAATCGGTTGGTATACATTTCGTCACACCTATTCAACCCTGTTACACGCTTGCGGGACCGACATGAAGGTTCAGCAAGAACTTCTGAGACACTCCGACATTCGGACGACAATGAACATCTACACACATATGGCAAGGTCGTTCGAATGATTTTGCCCGAACCGAAAACACCATCAAGTCGCGCGTCAAAACGAGGGGGCAATCGGGGGGCAACCGTAGTTCCGGCTCCGACAACAAAGGACTTACGACTACAGCGCAATCTGCAGAGTTCCTTTGAATTCTGCACTTCGCTAAATTCGACCCCACCGCCCCCACCAAGTTCCTACATTTCGCCGCGTTCGCTTTGAATTTCACCATTTTCGCCGCTGACACCGATTGAAGCGCTCCTTCAATTATATCTTTAGATACAAGTTACTGCGAAACGTGTGAACAGCACGAGGGTGTCGCCTAGACTGCTGAAAGGACACCGATTGCGGTCGAGACTCCAGAAATCTCTTCCCGAGATGCAAGTTTGCGCGCCGGGTCCTAGCTGCCCCATGCGCATTCAGATTCGGCGATCGCGGCGGAGTCGAGTCAGTCGAGTCGCAGCCCCCTTTTGACTAGGCGAACTCTATGAGATACTTTGCCAATAGCTGTCCTGGTACAGCCAATCTGGAGGACTCCCTTGAAAAGTCGGATCGTTGCTGTTTGGCTGGGCGTCGCCGTGCTTATCTCCGTTACATCGCTGATAGCGCATCACTCCCCTTCGGCGATCTTTGATATGAAAAAGAAGGTCACGCTCAAAGGTTCCGTTACGAAGGTGGACTGGGTGAATCCTCATATCGTCGTCTACATGGACGCGAAGGGGGATGACGGTAACGTCGAAAGTTGGAAATTCGAAAGCAACCCGCCGAGATGGTTCACCAAGGTCGGGGTCACACGTGCCGATTTCGCGCAAGCCATCGGCCAGACGGTTACGGTCTTGATTGTTAAGGCCGTTGATGGCTCAAAGTATGGATATCTTCAAAAGATCACATTTCCAAACGGTAATGAGATCTCTCTAGAGGAAGGTCAGAAGGAGGAGATACGTCCGTGAAACTCCATCTTGGATCGTGCGCCGTGGCACTAGCGACCGCCGCGCTGCTGCCGGGGTCGCTCGCATATTCACAGGAGAACGCTCCTTCCACAACGGCTGTAAATGCAAAAACCAGCGTGGCGGGCCGAGCTCACCGCACCGCCGACGGTCATCCCGACCTCAGCGGAACATGGACCTTCGGCATTGACCTCCCCCACGGCGACCTCGTGAAGGTCGTGGACGGCAAAGTTACAAGGACCCATTACGATCAAAGCGCGCGCCATCACGCGGGCGATAACGTGCCTGGAGCATTGCCGTGGGAGGAAGCTCCCTCGTACAAGCCTGAATTTCAGGAAAAAGTGAAGTATCTTGAAGCGAACGAGAGCAAGGTGGATCCCGTATTCTACTGCGACAAGCCCGGTACTCCGCGCATCGGCTCCCCGCGCAAGATCATCCAGTTGCCCAAGGAAACTATCTTTCTCTATGAGGATATCTCAGGCGACCCGTTCCGCATCATTCCGACCGACGGGCGCCCGCACCGTGCCGACGCGAATCCCTCGGCTTACGGCGATTCGATCGGACATTGGGAAAAGGACATCTTCGTGGTGGAGACAACGAACTTCGTCGACGACACGTGGTTCGGCGAGAACGGCTATATGCACTCAGACAAGATGCGCGTCATTGAGCGTCTGTGGCTGACGCCGGATAATAACCTAGCGTATCAGGTGACCGTGGAAGATCCTGTCGTACTTAACAAGCCCTGGACAAACTTTGCCCGGATCATTCCGCCCAACAGCGACCCGATCGAGGAATCTCCCGTATGCAAGGAAGATGACGGGCACCGCCTTCAGAACCTCGATCATCATTTGCAGCGTTAGCGGCAAGCCCCGGCGCGGCTCCCCCGGATGACCGAAAGCTCCTGGGGGGTGCGCGCTTGCTTGCGCGCTGCCTGAAGGGAAGACAGATGAATGTTGGATTGAAGCGAATTTTAAGAGCGGGCCTCGTGTGCCTGCTGCTCAGCCTGCTGCCAGCGAGCGGCCAGACCGGAGGGCAACAGAAACCACTCATGTCAGAGGACGTCTTCAAGAACATCCAGGTGCTTAAAGGTATTCCCGTCAATCAGTTCATGGAAACGATGGGATTCTTTTCCGCGGCCTTGGGTTACAATTGCACCAATTGCCACGGCACCGAAGTTCTTGGCAATTGGGAAAAGTACGCGAACGATACCTCAGTAAAGCAGACTGCCCGCCGCATGGTTTTAGTCGTAAACACAATCAACCAGAGCCTGTTTGCTGGCCGGGAAGCCGTGACCTGCTATACGTGCCATCGGGGCAGCCCAACACCCAAGGTTGTTCCGAGTCTGCTGGAACAATACAGCGAGCCGCCTGCAGATGATCCGAACGAGGTTGAGATTAGCCCACGGGCTCCCGCTACCCCAACGGCTGATGACACTCTCAACCGCTACATCCAAGCATTGGGAGGCGCACAACGACTGGCTGGTCTGACCAGCTTCGTGGGCAAAGGGAGCTACGATGGGTTCGACAGCTATCACGGCAAAGTTGCTTTGGAGGTGTATGCAAAGAATACTGGGCAGCGCACGGTTATCGTGCATACACAAAATGGCGACAACGTGACCGTCTACGACGGACGCAACGCCTGGATTATGGGGCCAGACAAGCCCGTATCGGTACTCCAATTGGTCCCTGGAGGAGATATGGATGGCGTCAAATTAGACGCGGATCTTGCTTTCCCGAACGGGCTGAAGCAAATCCTCACAGAGCTGCGTGCCGGCTTTCCGACCACGACGATCAATGATCGTGAGGTTCAAGTCGTTCAGGCGATGGCCGGCGGATCTCGCGTGAAGCTGTTTTTCGATAAACAGACGGGGCTGCTCACACGGGTTGTGCGCTACAGCAAAACGATAGTTGGTCCCGTTCCCACGCAGATCGATTATTCCGACTATCGCGAAGTCGCGGGAGTGAAAATGCCATTTCAATGGCGCTTGACGTGGACCGACGGACAATCCATGTTCAGTCTGGACGACTTGCAACCGAACGTCGCGATTGATCCGGCGAAGTTTGCCAAACCGGTTGCGGCCGAAGCGCCGGTGGTGGCGCCAGCCAAAGTTGCGCAGTAGCCGGTTAAAGTTCTCCGAGTCACCGCACGGGCGGTTCTGGGCTTTCATCCTGCCCTCCAGTAGCGCTCATAAACCACTCTCCTCGCTCCCCCTTTCACTAACCTGGCGGCCTCTCTTTGCTGCTTTGGTTGGGTTACATCCCAAAGGGCGCGACGTTGACGCCGGTGGTTACATTTTCAAGGGCGCGAGACGGATTCTTGGTGCCAACTCCCGGTAAGTCGCGCGATCGGAGAGCATTCGTCGCTGATCTTGCGCGAGGTCTTTCGTGAAAACGGCCCAAGGAAATGGTTGGATGTACAATCACGGGTGGCCAAGCAGCAAGAACGGAGTTCCCGGCCTATGCACAAAGTCCCCGCGAAGGAGGTTGCAATGTCTTGCGCAAGCCGACTCAAATGTGCGGGTCTGCAATCCAGAGTTGCGGCGCTCGCTATCGTCGTCATCGGGACGCTAGTAATACCTGCAGACAGGCTCAACGCCGACGGTGGATCTCCTGGGCCCCTGGCCCAATCCTGCGGCGTACCGCCTGCCGCGTCCACTGGTGCCGGACTTCCGCAGTTTCCTCCCGGTCAATATCCTGTGAGACTGCCCCCGATGTCGATGCTTGGTGCGCCCAATGACCTCCCCAATCCGTATCGCCCTGGAGTAAGTTGGGGACAGTTGCCTGAGGGAAGGAAGTGGGGATCGACGGCGAGCGTTAGCACTGGTCCCGACGGCACAATCTGGGTTGTGGACCGGTGTGGTAATTCCGGAGCCGGGGGCACGACCTGCGCCGGAGCGAGTGCAAATATCAACCCGATTTTCCAATTTGATACGTCTGGCAAGCTGCTGAAGTCGTTTGGCGCAGGGATGTTTGTCAGCCCTCACAAATTGTCAGTAGACAAAGAGGGAAACCTGTGGTTAGCCGACAATGGGGGACACCAGGTCTTCAAGCTCAATCAGGATGGGAAGGTGCTGTTGACACTCGGCAGAAAGGGAGTCGCTGGATCTGGTGTGGACCAATTCGATGCCCCGACCGATGTCGCCATCGCTTCGAACGGCGATATTTTCGTTGGCGACGGACACAACGGGGGTGGCACGGCTACAGGTAACGCCCGAATCATGAAGTTCGATAAGGACGGGAAATTCATCAAGACTTGGGGAAAGAAAGGCATGGGCCCAGGAGAATTCGATGTGATCCACACTCTCGCTTTCGACTCCCAAGGCAGGCTGTTTGTTGGTGACCGTCAGAACAACCGTATTCAGATCTTTGACCAGAACGGCAGGTTTATCGCCCAGTGGTTCCAATTTGGACGGCCAAGCGGGATGTACATCGACAAGAACGACGTAATCTATGTGGCCGACTCAGAATCAAGGGATGGTCGAACCAACACAGGGCAATTCGCCCTTGCGCAGACTGGCTATGGCTATAACTTGGGCGCCCAACGAGGCATTAGAATCGGAAGCGCCAACGACGGTTCGGTCAAATACTTCATTCCCGATCCGTGTCCGTACCCATACCCCAGTGGTTCGAGCATGGCTGAAGGTGTCACCACCGATTTCCAGGGCAACGTATACGGGGCCGACTTCCTCGGCGATGTCAGAAAATTCATTAAAAAGTAGGAACGCGGACCGAGCCGTGAGTCGTGCATCGAAGACACACCTCGCAGCCTGGGATTAAGCCGCATCCGGAAACTCAATTATCGCTCTTAGGCGGCCGTCTTGCCGCTATACGCGCCGCGGCCCGAGCAGGGCTTCCCATTCCAGCCTGGGTACCATTGGGCCCAACCGCTAACAGCGATCGATCTTGCTTTGGACAGCTCCAATTCGATGCGTCTCTCAGATCTCCGCTGCCTTTGTAGTGCGCTTGCTCAGGGAACTGGCAAAGTGGCATGGTTCGGTCGACCATATTGTTTGTTGTGTGTGTGGCGAGAATGGCATCCGGAGCGTCACCTTTCTCCGCCCAGTTCTCTAGTGCACTCAGGGTATCAAAGGTGTTCGGCCCTGCTCCTCCAGTGCAATGTTGCATTCCGGGCACCAGGAAGAGGCGCGCGTGTCCCTGGAGTTTGTCGTACCCACCATTTTGCTCAGCAAGATCTTGGTAGAACCAGATGCTGCTGTAGGGCGAAATAACCAGATCGTCGTACCCGTGGTAGATTAGGAGTTTCCCTCCCTTTCCGAAAAAGGCTTGGAACTTAGATGGATTGTCGGGTATGTCCGGCTCGAGCCTGTCGTACAGAAGCTTGAGTGCGGCGAGTTTGACTACTCCGTTGCTCTCAATCGTGTTGTTCAGGTCGACCGCTGGATTGTAGTAACCCAGACTTAGCAGAACGCCCGCGGCGAGGTTCCAGTTGGCTGGCGGGATTGCTTTTCCCCATGGATGAGCGCCCGCGGGATCGACCGGCGGCGTTTCCAGTTGATTCATCGGACCGAAGGGGGAGCTGGTTACCTGCCCCAGGTTGCTCACAGACGATCCCGGATAGACGAAGTTGCCCTTCTGATCGCTGACCGGCTTCATGATTAACTTGAGCGCGTCGGCTTGTTTCTGCGTCAGGGTCTCAGGGACCAACGCATCGGGATTGAATGCGCACTTCGCCGGATTCTGGACGAGACCGTCAATGACCCCGTCGGCAGCGTCACACTTTTTGTTGATTGCGGTCCCGACGGCGGCAAAAACCGGAGGTGAGATGTAAGCATCGAGAAGTGCCTTGGCGTTCTTCAGACTCCACAATGAGGTGCCCACGGGATCGAGCCAGGGAGCGCCGGAGATAATTCCATCGTAGTCGTCCGGGAAACGCATGGCTTCCAACAGGCCCATCTTGCCGCCGTTCGAGCAGCCGTCGAAATACGAATGGGAAATCCTGTCCGAATGGTAGTAATCCTTGACAAGTTGCTTGGCCGCGAGCGTCACCTCATGCACGGCACGGTAGAAATAATCGATGATTTTTGGTGTGTTCGGCTCGCCAGGGATCGTGAATTCCCAAGTGGCATCGGTGTTGACATGGCCCGTATCCGTAATCGCGGTGGCATACCCCCTTGCCAGGAAGAGCGCCCGGTCGACCGGGTTGGCGGAGGAATTGAGGTTGCCGGCCAATCCGCCGACGCCGTTAAAAAGGAACTTTCCGTTCCAGTTCGCAGGAAGCATCGCCTCGAAACCAGCGGAATTCGGACCAACGCCGTCGCCGGAAGTTACGACGGAACCCTTCACGTCGCAATATTGCGGGTTGGGCGCAGCCGCCGCCACATCGGCAGCGGACGCGATGGTCATATTGGCGACGCCCAGAGCGCTCAGCGCGGGCACCGCGCAATCCGTGGCCCAGGCTGGCGCTATGCCGATGACACTACAGAACAGTACGGCCAGGATTAGCGATCGAGTAAGACCCCTGGGCCCTCTAGTGTTTCCTGCGCTCGTTTTCATGTGTCCCCTCCGAATTGACCTGCAGTGGCGAACTGTACACTTAGACTGAGATTTCCGATTCGTTTCCGAGCTGCAACATACAACTGGAGTACC
The DNA here is from genome assembly GCA_003223325.1 of Acidobacteriota bacterium. Lineage (GTDB taxonomy): Bacteria > Acidobacteriota > Terriglobia > Acidiferrales > UBA7541 > Palsa-189. Next base: position 5,646 of record QHYS01000115.1, on the reverse strand, counting down.
TCGGAATGCAACGCTCCAGCTAGGGGTTAGGTCTCCAAGGCATCGTTCTCCCTGCGGCGCAACGAAGAGCTACCCTCCAACGTCAATCCAGCCGACTGCACAAGCGGCGACCATGGTTCGGATCTAATCCAGAACTTGTCGTGCTGAAAAATCCGCGGTCCGGCGCGGCTGGAACCAGAAAGCATGCCGAATGTCGGTACCTCCTGCGAACTTGGTCCAAGCCCACCGCATGATAAAATTTGCTCTCATTAGTCCGATCGGGAGGGGAACGTGCTGGAGGCAACCACCGTTGTCACACCCGCTCGCTTCGAGCAAGGATTCCGCTATGCGGGTTTCCTAGCGCAAGCGACTGTGAATCGCGACAAATTTGAGCTGTACTACGAGGAGTCCCCGCTATCCGTTGAGGACGTTTCATTTTTCAAGAAGGCGGCTGCCTTACCCAACGGCCCAGCGAAGATACTCGCCTTGGCGGAGGCCTGGTGCGGTGATGTCTATCGTGAACTCCCAACCGTGGCCCGCATCGCCGAGGCTTCGGGCATGAGCCTGCGGGTCTTTCTCCGTGACGAAAACCCCGACATTATGGACGAGTTTCTCAGCAATGAGGGGAAGTCCCGTGCGATACCTGTGTTTGTGTTTTACACGAAGGACACTCGATATATTACCCACTTCGCGGAGCGCTCGGCGGGCGCCCATGCTGAGCTCGCCGAGATCATGGATCAGGTCAGGTCCCAACTGAATTTGCCACACGGAACAACCTTCGCAACCGTGCCCGAGACCGCCAAACAAGTATTCCTTCGAGAAGTGATCGCCAGGATTACGCCCCGCTTCCCGGATTGGCGGAAGGAATCAATCAAAGAGATGCGCGCGCTCCTGTCGACTGCCCTCAAGTTGCCGGATCGCGGATAAGCCCAGGCTATGGACATGCAAGTTCCCGTTGTGTACACCATCCGCGGATGTGATGCATGTATAAAACTTCTCCGAAAGTGGGATGCCGAAGGCGTCGCATACGAAGAACGCCGGGTGGAATTGAGCCAAGCAGTGCTGGACCAGGCCCGCACTTATGGCAGCATGGTCCCGATAGTAGTTTGGCCGGATGGAAGGGTGGAACAAGGATTCGAGGGCGGTCTTGGCTGTTTCATTTGAGGCCGTCATTCTCCGTGGTTCTCACCCGTGGCCATAAGCGACGACCACACCCACTACAGACTCGCCCTTCAGGTTTGCAGTGGCGCGTGCAAAACGCTGTTGATCCTGTTTGATGAATGCATCGCTTCGGGCTTTGTCACTCGTTTTTTCGCTCGGGGGGAGTAACGCTGGGCTCAATCTTGCGTAGGTGTCCGTACATGAGCTCTTCGACAAACGGCACACAGTTGTACTCCAATAGCTGAATGTTCTTATCCAACCGCCGGTAGAGTGGCATACTCATCTTCCATGGACGAGTAAAAACCTTTGGATCATCGACGGTAACTTCATAGAGAAGCGAATCAGGACCGGTGGGAGTGTAACGTTCGACCACATGCAGCGCGTCGCTATGAAAATTCCCAGCCCTGTCAAACCAGGTATCCTCGACCATCCCCGTCACGTCGACAACCAATGTATCCCCGTCCCACGAACCGCGTGACCAACCCAAACGCGCGAAGCGAACGCGAATTCGTAAGTGAAGGACACATACTCGGGAGATTGCACGATTTGAAATGGAAAAGGCATATACGTCGCGCGCGGTATACCCGGCAGGTAACATCTGACAACCGGATCACGAGCGAGCCAGTTTTCAGCGTTCTCTCTTTTCTTCATCAGCGCCTCGGGTCGATACGGAAGCGGTCCGCCCTCAACGACTCCAAGGCCAGCCGGAATTCCACCGAGCGCGCCCATCGCAACGATCGGGCCTGGCTTCGCATCATGGGCTTCGATATCCCAATCCGCAGTGCCTAGAGCTTCCCAGATCCCGTTCAAATCCGGTTTTCCATCCGCTGTTCGTGACGCTCTATAGGCACGGGTCGTCTGCCCCCATGACGGAGCGCTGCACCAGAACGCGGCCACAACCACGAGGATCAAATTCCTTATGACGACGCTTCTCCCTGACTCTCGCACTAATCCCCCTTACACGATTCGTAAATAATCCCTACTGCTCCCTATGAAGCGCGCGGAAAAGGCGAGTGGGTTCTTCTTCACAGGTTGTTGCGCTCCTCGAGCTCCGTTGTCGCTTGTGCCCAGCCGGTCATGGCTTAGGCGTTGCGTATTCTGGGGTCGTAGTCCCTCTCTTCCAGCAGGCCCTCGAAAGGTACAAAATCGATTCCACCTTAATTTTCGGGGGGAGAGACACGGTTGCGGCTTCTAGGATCGGTCCGCTGATCTGCACTTCATGGCCTACATGGAAATTGAGCATGTCCTGATCACCTTGAAGCCGTAGCACCAATGGCGCTCTGGCGGCGATGGGTGGTGCGTTAGCTACAGACGGTTGTTCGGCACCTCTCCAGTCCGTGATGCGGAATTCACCATTTCCGGATTTCGTAACACAACCGATCGAAAGGAACTTGTTTCCACGGTCCGTCGAGGTAGGGTAGATCGAAGTCCCGTTTGGGATTCCAGGGATATGCACCCTTTGGGTGGGGGCACCGGCCTGCCCCAGTGCCACGGCAGCCGAACAAACCATCGCCGTAAACGAGCTTAGTAAGGAGAACGTCTGTTTCACTACGACTTCCTCGAAAATAACCGTTAGCGTTTCTCGCGCACCACCCGGAAGCCCAGGTCGTCAAATTCATAACCCTCCGGAAACATGGTACGAAGGGAAACCCGCGTCAGCCAGGGGTAAACATGAAAGGACCCACCGCGCACGACATGCCCATCGCCAGTAGCAGGTCCCCTTGGATCGGTTGCAGGACTGTTCGAGTAATAGTTACCGTCATAAAAGTCCTCTACCCATTCTGCTACATTTCCACGCATGTCATAGATGCCCCACGTGTTTGGCTTTTTGGTCGCTACAGGATGAGTCTCGGGCACCAAAAGGCCAACGGGGGAATTTTCGTTTTGAAAGGCGCCGCTTCCCCTGGCGGCCGCTTGGCCATCGTTATACCAAGCCATATCGTGTAGTGACCCGGCATATTGGTCTGTCGTGCCAGCCCGCGCTGCGTATTCCCATTCGGCTTCTGTGGGCAGCCGGTAAAGGAATCCGTCGTTGCGTGCGTTCAGTTTGTTAAGAAATTCATGCACCTGCTGGAAGGTGATTTGCTCCACCGGAAGGTCTTCGCCCTTGAAGGCGCTGGGATTTGAACCCATTACGGCTTGCCATTGCTTTTGTGTCACTTCCGTCTTTCCAATTTCGAAAACCTTCGTAATTTGTACCCGGTGTCTTGGCTTTTCATCCTTACTGCATTCGTTCGGTTTCGCACCATCGGAGCACCCCATTTGAAACTCGCCGGAAGGAACCATAGCGAATTCCATCCCGAGCTCATTCGTGCTGTAGGTAACAGCGGAAGCCTCTTGTGGAGACCGAGGTGGTGAAGCGGATACCGCCGGGCCGCACGCTCCGATCACAAAGCCCAGCGCCGCCGTCACCCATTTACGAGCGTCATTGTGAACAACCATGCTTTGCCACTTTGTAGTTTTTCACGCCGGAGCCTCTGCTTATTTCTTCTTCTCGCCAGGAGGATCTTTGGGCGGTGCACCCGGGCCCGATGAACCCGGGCCTGATCCCCCTACGAAAAGCAATCGTCCGTCCGGCAATGTAATGTCGCGTCCGTTGGCTCTCAAAGCTCCATCTTTGGCGCGGTAGCCGTTCACTTTGATGACGGTACCGGTCGCCAAAGAATCCCTCGTGAACCCAGCTCTGATCAGCGTACCCGGAGGTCCTGCCTCAACCGCCCAGTTCTCTACGGTTCCATCGGGCTTTTTGACATCAATGTAGATCCACGAATGAGGATTGATCCAAGCCATCTTGGTAACACTTCCTGTCAAAGTCACCGGCCTATCGGCATCGTATTCGGCAGCAAACGAGTGATGCGCGGCCGAGGGAGGGGCCAGCCGGAGAGCCGCCGTTGCGACAACCATGAACATAAAAAAAGTTCGAGTTCTCATCGGACTCAACCTCCACACGAACGTTACCGGTGATCACCACTCTCGTTCTCTTGCTCTTTCTCTTTAGCCCGTGCTGCGGACAAGGTGAACTCCAAACCGACGTTGCCTTCATGGCATGCATACTCTACCAGTTGCTCCTGATCGGTCAGTCGCCACATTACGAATTCTATGCTCCATGGCCTGGTCCAAGTACCTGGGTCCTCAATTGTGAATCCGTAAAGAAGATGGTTTTCATCCAGGAGTTTCCAGCGCTCGGTGAGATGCACCTTCTCGGTGTTCCCATAGGCGGCGAAAGCTTCCATTCCCCAATGCTCAAAATTCGTGTAATCAACCACAAGCGTATTGCCCTCCCAGTGCCCGCGTGCGGCTCCCTTATACAAATGAATGTTCTCAGGAGGACGCGCTCGTCCGTCTAAGTAAATCATCTCCGATTCATGGGCTTCCGGACGAACGACCACCACGTCACGGCTCTGCACTATCTGGAGGGTGCTCTCTTGACCTCCTGGACCCGAACCAGTAAACGGCGGACCGACCCCGATGGGTCGAACGCACCGGCTCGAAAGAGGCCGGTCTTCCGGACCCGTAGCTGGACGATTGAGCCTGTCGTACGCTTCCTGCTCTCGTTCCCTGGCAGCAGGAGTTAGCGCAGGCACTCGCCCTTCTGGTGGATCGACAACCTGAGAGGTGTGAAGACTTGTGACCGGCACTTTGTACCAATAACCATCTCTCCAGAACGAGTTGTAGGCGTCGGTTGTCTTTTCGCCTGGAGGAGTAGCAGTGGGCTCAACGCGGAGATCGATCGATACCTGCTGCGCAATATCTTCGGCTTCCCTTGCTTCTGCTTCAGTAATTTCCGTCTTGTGTTGAGAGCTCAGCCGCTGTAACGGCGTGAGGACGCTGCGGCTCCATATACCCTGCAGGTCCGGCTTGCCATCACGTGTCCGTGGCACTTTTCCTGTTGGGTATTTCGCGAAGCTAGCCTTCCAGTCGTAGGGCTTCTCTGAAGCTTGGGGCACACCCTGGGTGGCTGGTTGAGACGTCTGCGCACGAGCCTTAACGGAAATGAGCCCCAGCAGGCTGGCAATAGCTACCGATGCAATCGCAAGCTCCAAACTTCTCTGACGCATCGTACGCCCCCTCTGACAATTGCTGTCCTTCCTTCGATACGCGAACATTCTAAGGATGCTAATACACACTTGCGACTGCCAAATTCTTCAATGTCATCGGCGATCACCATCCTCTCCCCCTTCCCCTTCCTCTTTCTCTTTAGCCCGTGCTGCGGACAAGGTGAACTCCAAACCGACGTTGCCTTCATGGCATGCATACTCTACCAGTTGCTCCTGATCGGTCAGTCGCCACATTACGAATTCTATGCTCCATGGCCTGGTCCAAGTACCTGAGTCCTCAATTGTGAATCCGTAAAGAAGATGGTTTTCATCCAGGCGCTTCCAGCGCTCGGTGAGATGCGCCTTTTCGGTGTTGCCATAGGCGAACGTCCCACCCATCCCCCAGTCCTTGAAATTCGTGTAATCAACCACAAGCGTATCGCCCTCCCAGTGCCCGCGTGCGGCTCCC
>QHYS01000114.1 GCA_003223325.1 Acidobacteriota bacterium | reverse complement strand
TCTGGTCAAGACGGGGGGGTGCCGCGCAAGCAACAGGGCTGCCGGGGAACTGGAAAGCGGGCGAATTTTAGGAGAGTATTCAGAAAATTCGGAACAGAAGCACAACAGTCACGCGGCCGCAAAGCTCGTTCGGGGAGACGCTCAGAGCGCCAATGCAATTCTCGTCTATTAATGACCGTTCGCACTCGTGCTCGCATCGAATCGGCGACGTCGGACACCTAACACCAGCCAGTCCGATTTTTAGCTGCACCGTTTTAGTTTCAAGTAAGAAATTTCTGTAAGGCAAGGGGCTCGAGACGATCGATTGATGGGGAGCCGTGCTCGTTCGAGCAGGTGTCCTCGACGCCATGATGCGAGATCCGCTCACAACGCAAGTGCGATTTTATGTCAGGAGGTCGCTTTCGCGGCGGCTCAAAGGCACTTGGTTCCGCAAAAGAATTTTCCTCCTCGCGCTCGGGTGTATATTCTGTCCCAGCAGCCACGCACAGGACCAGACATGTAGTGTCGTTCCCGTGGGCCAGGAGTTCTGGATTCGCCTTACCGAACCAGTTTCCACTTACAGTTCCAAACAGGGCGCGGCGGTGCAAGCGATCCTGATTGAATCCCCGCGCTGCGACGGACTCCCGGTCTTCTCCGCAGGAACCGCGGTGCAAGGTCGCATAACGCGTGTGCGCAAGGTAGGCATGGGATTCTGGCACGAGTCGTCCGCATTGGGAATGGACTTTAACGAGGTCTTGGCGGGTTCAACATCTCTCGCCGTGAATGCGCGGGTCGAGGAGGTCGCTAACGGACGCGAGGCTGTGAAGGCGGGCGTCATCAAAGGAGTGGGCAGTCTCGCCACGCCGCAACAACTCATGTCGACGCGTTTGCTGCATCTTCCCTTTTGGAATTCCGAGGCTTATTGGATATTTTTGGTGCGGCGCGGAGCCTTTCCATTTTCGCCTGAGCCGGAAATCTACTTGCCTCCGGGAACGGATTTACGCCTGAGGCTGATGGCGCCACTGGAGCTCTCTACAGACTCCCTCAGGGCCCGGCAAGAGGAAAGTGCGGAAAATACGCAGGACGACACAGGAATCGATGAAGACGTGCGCGAGAAATTGTTGGCCGTGCCAAGTCGCAGTGTAACTCGGAGCGGGCGGCCTTCTGACGTAGTGAATCTAGCATTCATAGGTTCTCCGGAGCAAATCGGGGCGGCCTTCGAGGCAGCTGGGTGGACCTATGGTGATTCCGTGTCGACTTGGTCGGTGCTGCGTGAGATGCGCGCTTTCAGCTCATTAAATAGCTATTCTCACCTGCCGATTTCAAGGCAATGGCTCGGCGGAGAAGCTCCTGATCTCAGGCTGCAGAAAAGTTTTAATAGCTATCAAAAACGCGAGCACATCAGGATCTGGAACGAGGGCGCGCTCGAGCAGGAACTTTGGGTCGGCGGTGCGATCCGTGAAACCAGCGCCACCTGGTCGATTCGCACCGGGAGGTTCATCCATCATGTGGACGCCGATGTAGATGCGGAACGCGAAAAAGTGGTGCGCGATTTAACCTTGACGGGATGTGTCGCGAATGTCTACCGCTTGCCGCGCTCCGAGAAGCCGGGGCGAGAGAAGAACGCGAGCGGGGATGCGCTTCGCACAGACGGAAGCCTTGCGGTCGTAGAACTCAAGGATTGTGAAGCGCCGGCAATGGGGGCGATTCCGTCCGGCCCAACACTGGCCTGGCGGCCGAGCTCCAAATTAAGACGCTTCGTGCGCGCCCAAGCGCTTTCGATTCACGATCTCTGGCGATCCAACGTGATCTATGTGTCTATCGACCTGGGCCTCACGCTCATTCATTCTTTGCGGAATCGACGCGGCCCTAAATACGAGGGCCGGGAAAACGTCGCGGTTACCGCTACGCTCTCGTCTGTTGGCGCGCATTGAAATGCGAAGCCCGGGAGAGCTCCATGCGGATCTCGGCGGCCATGCTGTCACCGGGAACTAGTATTCGGGTGCGGCCTCGCCGTTCCCTTTCGTACGCTTTTCCGGAAGCACTCGGCCATCTTCCAGAACAAAGTGAGCCCCGCTCATGCGCGGCGCACCAGATTTTGCCGGATGCCCCGTAACCGTAATCTTATCCCCAGGCTTGAATATCTCTTTGGTGAAACCGGCTCCGGACTCCTGGTGTGGATTACCGAGTTCGGCGCCCCAGTGGACTACGTTGCCATTTTCGTCGGTAGCGTCAAAGAGAAGACCGCAATGCGGATTAGCCCAAATCCATTCGGTCACGGTTCCCTTTACCGTGACTGTTTTCTCTGTTTCGTAGGCAACGCCAGTTCCGTGATGCGCAAACAGCGACAAGCACGCTAGGGCCAGAGTCACAACCGAAGCGAGACAGACCGGAACCTTGAGATTCATGACATTGCCTCCCGAATATCCAACTTTTAGCACAGAATCTCAGTGGCGAACAGTGCCGACGCTGGTGTGCCGCCGGCGGACATCGGTGGCGAATCAAATCTCCCATTTGGCCGGGAGGAACCTCTGGACCCTCTCGCCGTTTTGAACCTCACCGGTATAGATATTGCCTTTCGAGTCGACGGCAATCATATGCAGCCCGAAGAACTGCCCGCCATTTTGGACCGCGCTGCCCATCTTGCCTACCACCTCGCCGTCTTCGCGATTGAGGAACCAGATGCAATTGTTGGTGAGATCGGAAATATACAAAAATCGCTGGGCCTTATCGGGCGAAAAAGCCACCCCTCCGGTAGAACCGCCCTCGCCTGTAGTAGGGGCCACGATAAATTCCTTCAGGAACTTGCCCTCTTTCGTGGTGACCTGAATCCGGTTTGCATTCCGATCAGCCGCGTAAGCCCATCGTTGGAGATAGTGATAACTCCCCGACTAAAGTCGGGGCTTCTCATGCAACGCATGGCATTACCTCACCTACGTTAACGCATGAAGGCACTATCCGTGCCCGTTGTAAAATTACCCGTGCGGAAATGTGGTCACGGTCAGTAATCAATCCGCAGGCGGTACAAACAGGTTCTCGATCGGACAACCGCTTTGGTACCGCGGCCCCACAGATACAGGTTTGGCTCGTTCCTGGTGCTGGGACCGGGATAAACTCACGACCGGCACTCTCAGCCTTGTACGCAAGCTTTTGAAAAAACCCCGCCCCTCCGGCATCCCGAACAAACTTCGCCAGCATGCTGCCAGCCAGCCCTGGGACATTTAAATCTTCTACCGCAATGGTTCCGTAATTCTGTACCAGCCCAGTAGACAGCTGGTGCTGAAAATCTGCCCTCTGCTGTGCCATGTGCTGGTGAATCTTCTGAAAAAGCAGTACCGCCTTACCACGGCGATGACCCCTCTTACGCCTAGCTACACGACGCTGCGCTACTCGAAGTTTGGCTTGTGCCTGCTGATAATAGCGAGGATTTTCGATGGCCGTCCCGTCCGAAAGAACCGCAAACGATTTAACACCCACATCTATACCAATGGCTTGGTGGATCGCCGGTAGCGCATCCGTTTCTACTTCACAAGCAAAACAGCCGTACCATGCGCCACGGACATTTTTGAGAAACAGTGTGCCGACCTCTTTCGGCAGCGGTCGGTGCATCTTAATCTTGACGCTACCGACCTTGGAAATCTGCACCCGGCTGCCATGGACCTGGTACGCCGCACAGGTGAATACCAGACTGCGGAAACGATTCGCTCCTTTGAACCGAGGAAAACCAGGGTTTTGGCCCTTCCTGACACGGCCAAAGAAATTCTGAAATGCTCTATGAAGACGAATCAGAACCGCCTGCAGCGTATGGGCGTGAATATTCTTAAATTCCGGGCGCGCTTCCTTGATGGCCGGCAACTGCGATTGTTGTTCTAGCCAGGTCACACCCTTTCGATTGGTCTTGTAGGACTCTATCCGCTCTTGTAACCCAGCATGGTATAACTCTCGACACAACATCAAATGGGTGTCCAGCATCCTTCGCTGTTTACGATTGGGATAGAGTCGATATTTGAAAATTCTGTGCATAGCTCCCGTAACGGCTCGCTGACCCAGACTAAAGTCTGAGATTGCGCCCGCCGAGGTTCATGGAGGTTCCTCCGCGAGATTGCCGGCGATTCTACTTCCTGACCGACTACTTCTTCAAGGGGCAGTGAGCCGAGCCTTCCTTTATAGGTGCAGCCAGAGGAGGGATGCCCACAGGCGTGCCCTGCCCGATTCGCATACCCGCTCGGTTAACTATTTGGATGATCGTAGTACTTCCGTACTAACGGTCCGGTCTGAATTTAGCGCGACTCTCGGTCATATTCCGTGTTCCTTGACTAAGGGCCGCTAAGCCCAAGATCCAAAATGCACTCTCTCGTGGAGGATAACTCTATGCTCGCAAATAGCACTATTCGACGGA
>QHYS01000113.1 GCA_003223325.1 Acidobacteriota bacterium | reverse complement strand
CCCGTCACAATATCACTTAGAGCGACGCAACCCCGCAAGCGACGATTCCATCGTGCCAAAGGGATAGTCAAGGAACGAGGAGAAGCAGAATCGGGGCCCCACACTAAAATTAGACCCCCTAGGATAAGCCTTCCTGCCGGCACCGCGGGTCCCAGAACCCTGAAAGGAACGAGGCATATTCGGCGGATGCCCCGAAGATGTTCGGCAATGTTTTTCGGAAAATGAAATTGAGGGATCCTTCCCAATCTGCCGTCGGCGTGAAGAAGAGGTGGCGACGATCTGATAGGAGAATTCCTCGGATTGACCCCGCACAGAACAGAATCCAAGAGGAAGCTTCACGGGTCATTCCAACAGGCGCCGGAAGCATATGAAAGGCGCACAAGGGGGGACGAAGATGAAGGGATGGCGAGGACGAATTGGAATTCTTTACCCTGCTTCGGGACTAGTGGACGATGAATTTTATCGCCTCGCTCCGCCTGGTGTTTCGGTGCACTTGCATCGCGTCTCTGCCCCTGGACCGGTGACCGCCGCGGAAGTGAAGTCATTCAGCGAAATCGACAATTTGATTAAGTTTGCCAAAGATCTGGCGCCTGTCCGGCCAACCTGTGTCGCTTGGGCATGCACGTCCGGAAGCTTTCTCGTCGGGATGGAAGGAAGCCGTCGCCAAGTCGCCGCGCTGGAACGGAGCAACGGCACGCCCTTTACAAACACCTCCCAGGCCATGGTGCATGCGTTGCAGCATCTCGGGGTGAAAAGGTTGGGCGTGGGAACGCCGTACCCGAGCGAGTTCAACGCGCCCATCGCCAAATTCCTGGAAGACCATGAATTTGAGGTTTCGTCGCTCCACAACCTCGGCCTGAACAGTGACTGGGAGATCGGGTCGGCGACACCCGAAGACATCTACAACCTCGGTGCACGGGTCTCGGGGCCATAGATCTCGTGGGCACGTTGGAAAGAGATCTCGGGCGGCCCGTCCTGACGGCGAATCAGGTCACGATGTGGCATGCCCTCCGGCTTTCCGGGATCTCCACGACAGGTCTGGAGCAGTTTGGATCCCTGTTTTCGGAGGCGGCGGCCAAAGAGTTGGCGGCGGCGTCCAGTCACTGAAGGTCCAAACAGCCAGACACCACTCTCGGTGCGCGAGACGGCGAGCGTTCCGAGGCTCGACCGCTCGGCTACAAGATCACGCGAATGCGAGCCCGGCCTGTGGCGGAAGCGGATGGTCGCGCCTGTCTTGAAAGAGGTGCCATGTGCCCCACGACGCTGATATGGTGCTAGATCACATCGATGCAAATCGCCTGATTCGCCTGGCTCAGGACATGGTTCGCATTCCGAGCGACAATCCCCCTGGGAATGAAAGGGAAGTGGCCGAGTTCCTTGCCCAGTATCTGGGCCGTGCGGGCTTAGACGTCGAACTGCGGGAGGTCGCGCCGGGTCGGCCCAACGTTGTGGCGCGGTGGGGGCGGGTAGGCTCGCGGCCACATCTGATCCTCAACGGTCACATCGACGCCCTTCCCCCGGGGAACGGGTGGACACGCGATCCCTATGGCGGCGAGATCGTGAACGGCCGGCTGTATGGCCGTGGTTCAACCGATATGAAAGGTCCCGTCGCCTCGCTGATCGCCGCGGTGGAAGCGGTCAAACAAAGCGGAGTGAAACCGCGGGGCAGCGTAACCTTGACCGCGGTCATGGATGAGGAGGGAAGACAGGAGGGAACGCGCAGGCTCGTCCAGGAAGGCGTGGTGGGAGACTTCGCCATCGTCGCCGAGCCGACCGAGTTCCTGCCGGTCGCCGCGCACAAGGGGGATATGTACATCGAGGTCGTGGCGCATGGGCGGGAGGCGCATGCCAGTACCCCGCAGGAGGGCGTCAACGCGATCGACCACATGGCGGACATCATTGTGGAGCTGCGGGGGCTGGCAGACCGCCTTCGGGAGCGCAGCCATCCTCTGGTAGGTCACCCCACTCTCACCGTGGGGACGATCGATGGCGGCATGTTGACCCCCATGGTACCGGGACGGTGCCGAATCACGATCGACCGGAGGGTCCTCCCGAACGAAATTGCTGACGAAGCCGTGCAGCAGGTACGCGAGGCGGTCGATCGTGTCAGGCACAGACGTCCGGATGTCCGGGCCGATGTGCGCATGGAGGCCTTCGCTCCTCCTATGGAGATCAACGTCAAGAGTCCACTCGTGGCTGTGCTCCGCGAGACGACGGCCCAGATATTGGGGCGCGATCCAGGCGTCCACGGCTGGGCGGCGACCTGCGACGCCAATCTTCTCGTCAACGAGGGCAAAACGCCGACTCTGGTCTTTGGTCCCGGGAGTATTGCGGAGCAGGCGCACAAGCCGGACGAATCGGTTTCAATCGATGAACTCACGACGGCGGCTAAAATCTATGCGCTGACGATCCTGCGTCTGGTTGGATAACGGCCGCCCCAGCGAACTACGGTTCAGGAGACGCACAAAAAGGGGCGGACACCCGGCCGGAACGGCGCGGCCGGCGTCAACCCGGCTGAGGTAGTTTCTCCAATGTGTGCGCAAGGTTCCACACCGTGGCCGGCGACGGCTCGAGGTACACACCGGCCGTGGTCTGCGAGAGCAGCTGGGTGCTCCACTTTGCCCCCGAACCCGTCACCACACAGACGATCTTGTCGCGGGAACGAATCACCCCGGCGCGAAGACCCGCCGCCGCTCCGGCCACGGACGACGCCGAAGCCGTTTCCACCAGCACGCCGTGAGACGCGAGGTGACGCTGTGCCGCAAGAATCTCCTCGTCTGTCACGGTGACGATGTCTCCCCCAGAGTCCTGCACCGCCTCCAATGCGGGCTTCCCACCGGTGGCATCTCCGATCGAGATGGCCATCGTCTTTGGCTGCGACAGCACAGGCACATCGTTTAGACGATCGTGGAAAGCATGCGCGAGAGGTGCCGCGCCCTCCGCCTGGCATCCTATGAGGCGAGGACACGTTTGCGCAAGACCGAGTTCCCGCAATTCGCGGAACCCCTTATAGACTCCATACAGGAGATCGCCGGAGGCCGCCGGCACGATCACCGCGTCCGGCACCCCTTCGAGATCTTCGAACAGCTCGTAGGCAATCGTTTTGTACGCCTCCACTCCAAATGGGTTCGGAGCGTCGGCGTCCCCCATACTCGTGACGGCGAACCAGCCTAATTCGTGGACGAGATGCCGTAGCAGCGCCTCACGGTGCGCCGACACAATGCCAGCACCGCCGTAGGCGGCCACCATGGCGCGATGGATCACATCGGATTCGACCGCCAGTAGGACGATGCAGGGGACGCCCGCGTGGCCTGAGTAAGCCGCGGTTGAGGCGCCGTGATTCCCCGTGGTCACCGCCACCATACCCCGCGCTTTCAGCGCGCGCCCGACGGACACGCTCAGCGCGTGCGCACGGTCCTTTGAGCACCACGTGGGGTTCGACGTCTCATTCTTCAGAAAAACGGTCTGCAGCGATGCGAAGTCGCTGAGCCACCCGGCCTCAACGAGGGGAGTCCCGCCCTCTCCCAGCGTCACGGCGTGCGCATCGCGCGCCGTCATCGGGAGCAGAACGTCAAACCGCCAGACCGAGTGCGCACGCGGGGAGTCGAACGCCCGCTGCAAGGCCGTTCGTACGGCCCCACCGTATTCGTAGGTGACTTCCAGAATGCCGTGCTTCCCGGCTTGCGTGCATGCGGGGCATCCCCGTGGATAGATGCCGAGCGACTGTACACGGCCACAGTCGCGACACGCTAAGCGAGTCATCGCCTTCTCTCCTCCCATGTCTTAGCCGGCCACCACCGGTAGTTCCTCAGGCGCCGGTTCGGTAAGCAGTTCGGTCCCTTCAGAAGTGACAACAAAGTTTTCCTCGAGCTGGAAGAAGCCATAGTCGGTGGAGGAGGTGGGCTCCATCGTGAGCGCCATTCCCAGCTGAATGACTGTGGCATCGGTAAGATTAATGGAAGGCGGTTCGGTGATGTCCAAGCCAATCCCGTGGCCAATGCGGGAGTGGGCATTGA
>QHYS01000112.1 GCA_003223325.1 Acidobacteriota bacterium | reverse complement strand
GGCGTAATAGCAGCGCCGACTCCACCACCTGCCAGCGGCAGGCTGCTCGCGAAGCTGCGGTCTCTCGCGGCCATCCAGTTTGCGATAGTACGATTGAAGTTTGGCCAAGCCGCTGCCTCCCCGGCTCCCATGAGAAAGCGGGCCGCCATGAGGGAATACACTGCCGGAATCACGTCTTGTGGAATAACAGTCGCTACGACAGCAGTCAGCGCCGTAAAAAGAGACCACAAGGTGATGGCGATGGTCAGCACTATCCTCGGGCCGAAACGGTCGCCCAGCCATCCTCCCGGCAACTGAAACAATCCGTACGCCAGGATGAAGGCACTGAAGACCCTTCCCATTTGCACGTCAGAGAGGCCATACGCGCCAGTGATGTAGCGCGCAGCAATGGAGATGTTAACGCGGTCGAGATAAGTGACCATGCTGAGACAGAACAGTACCCCCAGCACTTATTGTGGAGAATTCAGCGTGGATTACTTGGCGCCTGCATAGGCCATCCACCCCATGACGTCCAACCCCCGTCAATGTAGACCGTTTGGCCTGTTATGTACGACTATTCGTCAGAAGCGAGAAAAGCCGCGAGGGCGGCTACTTCCTCCGGTTCCCCGAAGCGGCCCATGGGGGTGCGCTCATAAACTCTTGCCGCATCGAGCAGACCCTTGTCCAAATTCTCCTGTACCAGGGCCGTGCGTATGGTCCCCGGCGCAATGGAGTTGATCCGAACTCCTTCAGCCGCCCATTCGCATGCCAGGGCGCGGGTGAACATGTCCTTGCCTGCTTCCACTGTGGAATATACGACACGGACCGGCAGTGCCACGCGGCCTGCTACAGATGAGATGTTGATGATCGAACCTTTCTTTCGTTTGCGCATCGCCTCGCCGGCAAGCTGAGTTGCGAGAAAGACGCCCTTCAGGTGCACGGAAATGGTTCGATCCCACTCATCCTCCCGGATAGTATGGAATAACTTGTTGAGTCCTCGCCCTGCGTTGTTGACGAGGATGTCGAGCGTGCCAAACTGGCTCAATGCTTCGGCAATCAGACGGCGCACATCTGCGCTGACTCCGACATCGGCCCTGACTGCGAAGGACTTCACTCCGCGAGCACTGATCGCCTTTACAACTTCACCTGCTTCCCGAGCGGCAAAGCGGAGTGCGATGGCTTTGCCAATCCCACGAGCTGACCCGGTGACCAAGGCATTTTTCCCTTGCAGGCGCATTATTCTCCTGGATAGACCGTTCAGGAGTGGAATGTCACACGACCTCGAGAGATCGTCAACATGACCCGCACTTCCTTGATCGCCTCCGGCCGAACCTGAAAGATATCATCGGATAGCACCACAACATCACCTCGCTTCCCAATGCGCAGCGTTCCAGCTTGATCTTCTTCGAATCCCAAATAGGCGTTGTTCACTGTGAACATCAGAACAGCCTCCAGCACGCTAACCCGCTGCTCTGGAATAAAGTGATTCACCGCAGCATGTACTCCCCAGAGAGGCCGAATCGGCGTCACAAAACTGTCAGAGCCACCCCCAGCTATTGCGCCAGCGTCCCAAAACCACCGGTACGGGTGGACACGCCGTGCACGCTCCGTACCGAGCCTTTTCAAGTACATCTCTCGGAAAATCTCAGCGAAGTAAGGCTGGACCCCCGCAAGTACACCGAGTTGCGCAGCTCTCCGCACTTGGTCCAGGCGCGGGAAGTAGAAGTGATCAATGCGGTGGCGGTGGCCCGCTCGGGGATGGTGCCGAAGGGCGTTTTCGTAGGCTGTAAGCATCTGTCCAATTGCACGCTCGCATGTCTCATGTACCACGATCTGTCGCCCGCCACGATGACAGCGGAGAACCCACTCGTTCAGCTCCTGTTGGGTGAAGTACTCGGGTCCGATCGTGTCCGGGCGGTCGGCGTAAGGCTCGTATAGCGCACCGGTATGCGCCGCAGGGCTTCCATCGATCAGCACGCAGCCGCCGATCCTCGGGAACCCAAGATCGAGAATGCGATCCAAATCAGTAATTTGATAGTAGAGTATGGTCGAAACGGGCAATAAGTGCTGGTGGCCGATGAAGTCCTTGACGTCGGGGTCGCCAATCAACCGTCCGCCTTCGAGACAATGAACGGTCGTGACACCGCCTTGCACGGCCTCCCGAGCAGTAATATCCAAGCAGGCGGCGCGCATCTGAGGATCGAGCAAGGTTAGAAGCTTTCCTTGCGATTCAAACGCGATCTTTTCGCGCAACGGGCCCAATGGCTTGCCTGTTGTAGGGTCGCGCTCCACGCCAGGCGAATTCGGATCAAGATGCAAAAACTCAATTGCCCGGCTATTCAGCGCGCAGGAATGTCCATTCAGGTGAAGTAAGTAAACCACGTGATCTGGCGCCGCTTGGTCCAGTTCCGAACGCGTGGGATAGCGCTGTCCTGCGAGTTCAGTGTCAGCCCATCCGCGACCCATTACAAGGCCACTCGACGGCACTGCCTTAGCAGCCTCCCGGATTAACTCCTGGATCTCCGCAATCCGCCGCGCGCGGCGAAGATCCACCATCTGGTCCATAAGGCCGGAACGCCAGAAGTGAACGTGGGAATCGATAAACCTGGGTAGCGCAAACCGGCCCTCTAGATCAATCGTCGGGCTACTGTCTGCAAAAGCCAAAGCTTCTCGTGACGATCCAAGAAAGGTGAGGCGACCATCTCGAATGACAACAGCCTCTATCTCGGGAACGCATTTCTCGAGCGTGTGGATCCGTCCATTAAACAAGACAAGATTGCCACCCGAAACGAACTCGGAGATGCGGTCTTCTTTTATCGGTCCCATTTGTACCGTTATGTTCAAGGAGAATCAGTGCATAGTTCGACCGCCATCTACGGCAAGGGTAGCTCCCGTCATGTAGGACGAGCGAGTAGATGCGAGGAAAAGTACAACCTCTGCGATCTCTTTCGGCTCAGCCATCCTCCCCAATGGATATCTCGCGAGCATCTCAGCGAGGCCGGCGGTCGGGTCGTTAGTCTTTGCGAGGGCTCCCTGCACGAGGGGGGTGTTCACGACACCCGGACAGACGCAGTTGGCCCGAATTCCACTCGCCGCCAGGTCCAACGCCAGCGATTTTGTCAACGCTACCACAGCTCCCTTGGAAGCGTTGTACGCGGGCCGTCCAGCAACAGGCACCAGCGCAGTCGCCGACGCCACATTGACGATGCTCCCATAACCTGCCTGTATCATGTGCGGCACAGCGTATTTTGAAAGAAGAAACATGGCCTTCACATTAACCGCCATGATCCGGTCCCATTCGGCTTCGCTGGTCTCCTCGATCCGAGCCTGGAGATCGATACCCGCGTTGTTCACGAGTACATCCACGGCTCCAAGTCTTGTCACAGTGCTGTCGACTACATTCCGCACATCGGACTCGGAGGAAATATCTCCTATGATGCCGATAACCTCGGCTCCCTTGCTTCGCAATGTCTGCACCACATCGTTCAGGGCTCCTTGATTTACGTCCGCCAGAGCAAGTTTGGCCCCCTCCTCGGCGAACAACAACGCAATCGCCCGACCGATGCCCGATGCGGCGCCGGTTAAGATCGTGACGTTTTTGTCGAGTAGGCCCATTCAAGAGACTCTAGAGCCTCTCTCTGAACGTCTGAGCCACTTCATCGCATCGCGCGACCCACGACCGCTTGTGGCTGCGGATATAACGGATCAGGCGCTCCAGGAGTGTAATCCGTGACGGGCGACCAATAAGTTGCGGGTGCATGGCTAAGACGAAGCATTTGTTCTCGGCATAGAGTGTGTCGAATTCTGCGGACCAATGCTCGAATACAGCAGACGGAGGCATCATGACGCGACCAGTGAGTTGGATGCTGTAAAGAAAAAAGGGAGCGTCGTCAAGGACCCACGCAAACGGAAGCTCGATCAATTCAGTCTTTTTCCCGTTTACGACGTGTTTGTACGGCGAGTCGCGGTCAAAGAAATTTGAGGAATACAGGAAACCATATTCCAGCAGGAGATCCATTGTTTGCAAACTGAACTCGGCCGCTGGCGAGCGATATCCGAGTGGCTTTCGACCCGTCAAACCGCTGATTAGGTCAATTGTCTTCTCAAATTCTTCGCGTTCTTCTTGAGGGGTAAGGCTCTCCACCCAACGGTGCGAGTAACTGTGGTGTGCGATCTCATGTCCCGCAGCATGGATCTCCTTCACCACTTCACGGTTTCGTTCGATGATCATGCCTGGAACAAAGAAAGTGCAGTTCACTCCATATTTGGCAAGCAGGTTCAGGATTCGTGGGACCCCTTCCCGGTATCCATATGAGCCTTGAGATAGGGCGATAGGACGCTTCCAATTTTTGGTGTCTCGTGCGGTCCAGAGCAGTTCGGCATCCAGGTCAAAAGTCAGGAGAACGGGAAAACGTTCTGGGGTGGCTCTTCGTTGTTTTGTTGATTTGGCAGTGTGTGGTGACATTGGCAGCACACTCGGAGATCAACCTAATTTGGTCGTGTAGTCGCGATAGGCAGGCCATCCTTCGATAGATGTTGCCTGGGTGGCAGACCGTACGACCGCCTGCGCGACGACTTCAGCCGCGAGC
>QHYS01000111.1 GCA_003223325.1 Acidobacteriota bacterium | reverse complement strand
TCGGCTCCTCCGACCAAGTAAACTTGGTAGCGGTTTCTGACCAAGACTCGGAGGAAAGGAGCCGAGTATGCTGATTATAGGATGTGATTTCCATTCGCGCTTCCAGCAAATTGCGATGCTGGATCCGCAGACCGGCGAAGTTATCGAGCGCCGGTTAGAACACGAAAACGGCGAGGCTCGGAAGTTTTACGCTGGGCTTCCCACTCCGGCGCGCGTAGGCATGGAAGCAACCGGATACGCGCAGTGGTTCGAACGGATGCTCGCCGAGCAAGGACATCAGTTGTGGGTAGGAGATGCCACGGAGATCCGTGCGGCGATGGTGCGCAAGCAGAAGACAGACTCGCGTGATGCATGCCATATTCTCGACCTGCTGCTCCGAGACAAGTTTCCGCGGATCTGGATTCCGTCATCCGATGAGCGCGATGTGCGACAACTGTTGCGGCACCGATTTAAATTGGTCTGCTTGCGAACTTCCCTGAAGAACCAATTACATGCTATGGCCATGGGCCACGGCATCTGCCGAAAGAAGAAGCTGTGGACACCCGTTGGGCGAAAGGAACTACAGGGTCTGTCACTCGGTCCATGGGCCAGTCGTCGCAGGCGGGAGCTGTTAGACATGCTGGACCAGCTCGAGCCTGTAATGGATGAATTGGATGGAGCGGTGATCCAGGAAGCAGAGAAGCGCCCCGCGGCCATGCGCTTGATGACACAGCCAGGAGTGGGGCCGGTGACGGCACTGGCGTTCGTACTGACGATTGGGCCAGTAGAACGCTTCCAGAAGAGCAAGAAGCTGGTGAGTTATCTGGGGCTGAATCCGAGCGAGAACAGTAGCGCAGGCAAGCAACGACTGAGTGGGATCAGCAAACAAGGCAACTCCATGCTGCGATATTTGCTGGTCGAAGCAGCCCAGACGGCCTCGATATACGATCCGGAATTACGGCGGGACTATCAGCGATTGAAGTTCCGTCGCGGCAGTGGGGTGGCCAAGGTAGCCATCGCACGAAAGTTGGCGGTGCGGCTATATTGGAAGCTGCGTGAGCAGCCCAGCCAAGTACCGCCGACTCCCATGCAGATTTCTGAGGACCGCTGTCAAGTAGAAATTTGATTTTCCCTAGGAAAAATCACCTCCCCTCCACAACTTTCACACACGTTTTCTCACAACGCCGCCTTGGTTGTTGCTACCAGCGGCGAGTTGTGCTTGGCCAAGGCCGCCAGGTAGACGTTCTCGTCGTACGCCACCCGCTCCTTCCAGCATCGATAGATAACGCGAATCCATTTGAAGGCTAACGCCCGCACCGCCGCGTGGTGCTTCTTCCCTCGCCGACGCTGCAGCTCGTAGTAGGCGCGCGCCCATTGCGATTGGGTGATGGAAAGGGCGGCCCACTCGTGAAAGCTCTGCCGTAAGAACTTCGGACAAGCAAACCGGAAATGAACCCAACTGCTTTTCCCACTGCTTTCCGTCACGGGTGCGATCCCCGACAAGATTTGCACCTCGGCGGCGTTTTGATAGCGCTCGCGCTGCGAACCGAAGGCCGCCAGAAGCCGTGGCGCCATCGTTGCTCCCGCTCGCGGCAGAGACTCAAAGATGAAAAAATCAGGATGCGCTTCGGCCGCCTCCTGAATCTGCTGATTTAAGCCTTCAATACCCTCGTGGAGAACCTGAATCAATTGCACCAACACCTTCACCACCGCCACCTTAGCCTCCACCACGGCGTGATCCTTCAGCGCCGGCCTGGCCTCGCCGATGGGTTTGATCCGACTCTCGATCAACTCCTCCTTGCGACAGTGATGCCTGCGGAAAAAACTCCGCAAGGTGTCCGGTCGCGCCTTTTGCAGTGCTTCCAGCGTGGGCCAGCGCTCCAGCAGAGCGCAGACCAGAGGACTATCCACATCCTCAAACCAGTGCGGAATCTGCGGAAAGTAAATTTTCAAGTGGGCCTCTAAGCGATTGCTCTGGGCGGTCTTCTCGTCCACCAGCTTGCGCCGCTCCTCCACCAGATTCTGGATGCGCCGCGTCGCCTCCGTATCGGGCGACAAGCGACGCAACTTGTCTCGATGTCTCTCGACCAGATCCAGCAGCAGGTCGGCATCGGCGGGATCAGTCTTGGCCCTCGAGGAATAAAAGGCTTTCCGCAAGTTGGCGGTCATGGCCGGCGGAACTCGAAAGATATGCAGCTGCTCGTACTTGCTCAACAGGAACACCAGTGCTCCGCGGGTCTGCTCCACCGCCACCGCAATCGGCCGACCGGCAAAGCGCTGACTCATCTGCGCGGCCCAAGCCTCAATAGCCTCGGGCATATGGCCCACTTCTCCGCTTTCACGCGTGCTGGAGTTGGCCTCTTGCAGGCTCCAGGCGTGCTTTTCCTCCGCCCAATCAATGGCCAAAAAAGCGGCATACTGGATTTCGGGTTGGTTTTGACTCATGAGTTTTCTTGACTCCCTCCTGGAATTACGAATGTGTTGCTTGCTCTCGCTCCATCGCAGGCCGGCTTTGTTGTTTGAAATCCTTATAGCAGAGTCATGGCGCGAGCCTGACAGTATCTGAGTATTCGTCGCAACAAAGCGCATCCCGCGGCTGAAAATCTGCATGTAAACATCGCGTGTTAGGGCAGCCTATTCATGACCTCGGGACGCCTGCCGCCGACAGTGTAGCTGGGCAGCAAACTCAAATTTTTCACATTTCCACAGCCGCGCCGGAGGCGACGACTGTGAATTTCCTCTTACTTAGTAACTTGCCTCAGCGTCACTATAAGGGTAGCCCGGAAACTTCCGTGGTAGTCGAAAGGCTATCGAGCTAGTGTTTGAGCGCCCTGCCTCCTCTTGCAACAGAAAGAGGAGTTCGAACAGGTGAATCATGGTCCGTTGTTAAAGATCGCATAGATGGTTGGTGGGAAGAAGCTGATTCCCCCGCAAGATTCAAGGAGAGGAGTCTTGGTCAGACGCCGCGAAAGAATCCTGAGTAAGGACGAAGCTTCGCTTCGTCTGGACGCGATTGTGACGAGCCGTCCGCAGGCGTCAAGGGTCTGGCGATGAACGGTCCCGACAAAAACGGTCGGACCGCCCTTGACGCCGCTTCCGGCTCGCAAAAGTAGGGGTGTACTTGAAAGAGTACTTGACAACGCCGACGCCGTTATAGACGGTAGTTTACTGCAGCGCCGGAGCTGGCGCACTTTCCTATCGAGTAAGCCTTTTTGAATGAACAATTTCCTTGTGCCGAATGCCTGCGGTATATGTATTACCTACGTATATAAAATATTATTTCGCTTATACCCTTATTATGTGCTTGATATGTAGAGTTTACTGTGGTAAGTATTGCCCTACGATGGCGACCGTCATCGCCAAACAGAAACGACGCAAACTCTACTACTACATC
>QHYS01000110.1 GCA_003223325.1 Acidobacteriota bacterium | reverse complement strand
CATCAAAGTGTTCCGGCAGGTGGTCGAGTCGGGCAGCTTCGTCGCCGCCGCCGAGCGCATGGACTTCTCGACCGCGATGGTAAGCAAGCACGTGATGCACGTCGAGAAACGACTCGGGGTCCGACTCCTCAATCGCAACAGCCGCACTCTCAGCCTCACTGAGCCCGGGCGGGTGTATTACGAGCGCTGCAAGACGATTATCGAGGACTTGGAAGCGACCGAACTGGAGCTCGGATCACTCGGTAGCGCTCCTCGCGGCACACTGCGCGTGACATGCCCGAGCTGGTTCGCAGGGCAACGGATGGCGGACGCGCTCGCCGAGTTCCATCGCCGTTACCCGGAGATCCTCGTCGACATCTCGTTCGAAGTCCGCTTGGTCGATCTCGTGGAGGAAGGCTACGATCTCGCCCTGCGTGTGACGCGCAACGATGGATCGCTGCCGGCCGGCGTCATCGCCCGACCAGTGCGCTCCATACCGTTCTACATTGCCGCCGCGCGCGACTATTTGAAGCGCAACGGCGTACCGCAAACCCCCGCCGAGCTCGCGCACCACGATTTCGTCGCGATCGGCAACATCCAGTCCCTCACTCTCAACGGCCCGGGGGGAAAGATCGAGGCCCCGCTGCGGGTGGTGATGCGCTATCGCTCCGCTGGCGGCGTCGCCAACGCCGTTGCCGCGGGTATCGGCCTCGCACCGTTGGCGGATGTCTTCTTCGACGACCCGGTATTCATGGACGTGCTGACGCCGATCCTGACGGATTATCCCATCGAGGGGCCGAAGCTCTACCTTGTGTACGTCAGCCGCAAGTACGTACCCCTCAAGATCCGCGTCTTTATCGATTTCATGCTGGAACTGGGTTCGAAGATCCGGGTACCCAAGTTGGCTTCTGTCCGCTAGTCCGCGAATTCCCGCCGGTCGATCGCCACTGCCCGCAGGAGTCCGATGGCCGCCGTCGGCCCGCTTATGCGCTGCATTCGCTCGTGAAATGCAGCATCTACCCAAGCGTCATTGTTCCTGACGGCGTGCACATCTATCGTCGTGCCCCACGCGGCTGATCACTCTCTCGGCCGGCGGTCCGCGCGCGGTGCCGGCATGCTGTCGGTGATGTCATCCGGCGCTTCGCGCGAACGGTTGGCCGAACCCATGAAGTGCGGGCCTCGTGAAATATTGCATCAAAGCCGCGTCGCTTCTTCGCGGCGCAGCACCGAAGTACAGTTTCCGCACGTATGAGATGCATTGGAGGCCTATACAGATGCGCGCGCCAACAAAAACCCGAGGATCCTTCCGGATTAGAACAGTTGCCTAGCGTAAGCGGTCGAATCGATACACGACGCCGCGGGGAACGGCTCGGGAACCCGGTCCCGCCTCGCTCCGCGAGCCAAGAATCCAGAGCAGCTGCCGGCAAGAGTGACCGCGCAGTGCACGATGAGGCTCGTGAGATGATCCGTGCTGCGACCGCGCTGATCGCCCTGGCAGTGCTGGCTCTCACTGCCGGCCCCGGCTCGGCTCAGGCGGCCACCCCTGCGTCGCTCGTCCCGCTCGCCGGGTTAGCTCCCTAGTTCGCAAGCGGAATTAAGGGTCGGGTCGCGTACGCGCTGATTGTCTCGGGAGGTACTTGCGCGGCTCGGCATTGTCAGATTCCCGGAGCGCTTGCAGCCCGTTCCCAGACGGTCACGAACCCCATCGCTTTTCGACCCCACCTGCCAGTGCATCTCCAGGCGCGGTCGCGGCATTGCGCCGCCAGGCGGCGGGCAGCAGGCTCATGACCTTGCCGTGGACTACCCGAGCCGCTCTAGCGCGGCGATGCCGCACCGACTCGAGCAGGTACGCGATCCCTAAGATGAGCCAAGGGAGGAAAAAGATCACCGGCCATAAGGGCCTGAACCCTGCAGTTGCGAACATTCTGAGTCGAGGCGCGCCCGGCTAGCTGCTAGCTCCTATCAACGCGGGCATTCTAGGAATCTCCGAGAATGTCCGTGCCGATCGGTTGTCGACGTCAGCTATCCAGCTTCACACTCACTCCACTGCCTGCGAGATTGAATCGAATTCCCTGGTCCGTTGAAAGCAACTTTATGAAAACGCCGTCCCCGTAGGCCCAGGTGTAGCCGATGCCCACTGCAACAGCGCCCGCTGTAAGCTCTAGGTTCGCGTCCCGCGCATCATCAACCTCAGTCGATTGGCCGAGGTCCGGATACCCGGCAAGGGCCGCGCCAGTGAGTAGGACATACACAAACATCGAACCTCTCATGTAACGCATAAGTCCCCTCCAAATGGTAAACGGCAGGTTTTGCTTCGAGCTATATAATCGTATCGACACTCAAGCGAAGTCACACTGATCTCCAGTAAACGCTGCGTTTACCAAGCGGCAGTGGCGCGCCTCCGAGGCGCTAACATCTATAACCGCGGTGCAACGGATCAGCACGTCCGCGCGCTCTGGACGCAGGGGTTGCCGCGAACGGCAGCATAAGACGCCGGCTCCTACGGTTTTCTGGAGCTGATGACCCGGCATCTCAGCCTAATCGCACGTTGACGCGTCTAGGCGACCTCCGCCCGGACGCGCTCGCTCGGTTTATATCTTCCAAGGCTGATTCATTAGCCGCCTCTCGCGTGACTTCGAGCGCGAGCAAGACCACTTCGCCGATACACGCGCGGATTCCATCAGGAAGGCCAACGCATGTGCATCAGAACGCCCATTGGAACATTTCCTTGGGTGGCAAACGGCTAATTCGGCCCGACCGCCGCGCGGCCCGTGGCGGGAATACGAATCGCGGAGAGAAATGTGCGCCTGACTTCATCGAACACCACGCTGCGCGACGAACAGGCGGCAGGCAATAGACGCAGCGTTTCGTGACAGGAAATCAGGTCCCCGCAAGAACGAGAGCGTATGAAAATCCTGTGAGAACAGCTGGGCGCGTGGGCGTGCGCACCGCCAAGCGGCGTGCCATCAACTGCGAGGAAACGTTTCGTCAACGGCGCGGCCGTTGTTCCGAATGCCGGTGTCTTTAAAGATTGGCCGCATGCAGTTGCCGGTGGTCCACATGCGAATCCACACCATCATCCGCGCCGTATCGCTTGCATTGCTGACTATGGTTGGCTACGCGCCAGCGTTTGCGCGCCCGCAGTCACTATGTGAGAGCTGCGAAGTGCAGCTCGGGCTCGGAGGAACGTATCACTTCTGGGGTGCGACAGGCGGTGTGGTGCTGCCAGTCAGCGTGAACTGGAGTGGCGGACGCTACGAGTTAGGACTCTTCCGGATCAGCACGTCACAGGTCCTTTACGACACGAAGTATCGCAATGGACGTCTTCCCTTGGCCCATCCCTACTGGGGCATGTCGCTGTCACGCCGCTGGCAACTCATTGAGCGCGGCCCCGTGCGTGTATTCGCTGGCTTCGGAGTGGCGGCGAGGACTGAATCGGACGAACTGAGCGCCACACGCCTCGATTTTGCATCGCAGCTTGGGATGCGCTATCGATTCCCAGGCAATCGTGCAGTCGCTGAGCTGACCGTGCGGCACTGGTCGAACGCCGGCATCCGTCTGCCGAATCACGGACAGGACTTTGCGACCCTGACCGTGCGCCTCAACTGGGGAGATTTCGGAGTCGACAGAGCAGACCAGATCACACCTAACGAGTTGATGAAGTCAAAAGCTGCGCTCGTTGCCGCCAACTACCGCATTGAGGGCACGCCATAGGACATCGCAACTGCTAGAGACCAGGGCGAGCTCGTACGTCACGCTTCCGAAATGCCAAAACGCTGGATGCGGCGGTAAGCGCCATCGGCGCCGGGACCCTCGCGATACAGTCCGATGTCTCGAAGGTTCAAGACATCGACCGGCTGTTCTCAGCCGTCGGATCAAAGCTGGGAAAGATCGACGTGCTCTTCGCGAGCGCGGGCATCGCGAAGTTCGCGCCCTACATCGCCTCACAGGAAACGCTCTTTGACGAGCTGTTCGCGACCTATGTGAAGGGCGTGTATTTCACTCTCCAAAAGGCGATTCCTCTTCTCAACGACGGCGCATCCGTGATCTTCAACACCAGCGTCGTCGCTAGCAAGGGCACCGAGAAC
>QHYS01000109.1 GCA_003223325.1 Acidobacteriota bacterium | reverse complement strand
CGCAACATCTTTATGGGGCGCGAAATGACGACGGCGCTCGGTGTCCTCAAGATCCGCCGGATGCGTGAAGAAACGCGGCGGTTGATGGTCGAGACGATGGGGTTCACATCGGCCGCCGTCGTCCCCGACAGTCTGGTGCGCACTCTGTCGGGCGGGGAGAGGCAGGGGGTCGCCATTGTGCGCGCTCTCTATTTCCAGGCTGAGCTCATTATCCTCGACGAGCCAACCATGGGGCTGTCGGTCTCGGAGACCCGGAAGGCGCTGGACTTCGTCCGAGGAATCAAGCGGGCCGGCAAATCGTGCATCTTCATCGATCACAACATCTTCCACGTGTATCCCGTGGTCGATCGGCTCGTCATTCTGGACCGCGGCCACGTCGCGGGAGAGTTTGTCCAACACGCCGTCACCCTGGACGAGCTGACCCATAAGCTGCAGATGGTCGCGCGGACCGGCAGCCTGGAGGGAACACCGAGGGACGCGGACCCGTGAGAGTGTCTCCCCGCGCGCGTGGGAGGGCGGCGGCGTGATCTCCCGCCTGGAGGCGCGACGCCGGACGGCCGACGGCTCCGGGGCCGGCCTGGCTCGGTACGGACGCCGGCACGCGGTCCAACTCGGCACCATCGCGGTCGGCCTGCTCATCTGGGCGGTCTTCATCATCGGGGCGCCTCGCACGTTTCTCTCCTACAACATTTACCAAGCCTTCATGTCCACGACGCCTTTCTTCGCGCTCATGGCTCTTCCGCTCACGATGGTGGTCATCGCCGGGGAGATCGACCTGTCGTTTCCTTCGGTGATGGCTCTGGGCACGGCCGCGTATGCCTATACGCTCGCGTACACAGGTGATCTGACGCTGGCGTTTTTCGCCTGCGCGCTGGCGGGGATTCTGGCCGGGGTGACCAATGGTGGGATCGTTGCGGGACTGGGGATTCCGTCCCTGGTGGCGACCATCGGCACCCAGTTCTTCTGGCGCGGGGTGGTTTTGGTCGGCACGGGGGGCAACGGAGTCTCCCTCGTGCCCACCCGCGGCACCGTCTTCTACAGCATGATGGTCGGGCGGCTCGAAGGGCTGATCCCGGCACAGATGCTCTGGACGGTCTTCATGGCGATCGTGGTCGCCTTTCTTCTCAACCGCCACCGGTTTGGCGCTCACGTCTACCTGATCGGCGACAACATCGAGAGCGCCCGCCTGATGGGCGTCAACGTCCGGCAGCGGAAAATGCTGTTGTTTATGCTCATGGGGATTGCGGCCGCGTTCGCCGGCCTGGTCGCCAGCCTGGAGGTCACCTATTTCTGGCCGACCCTCGGCGACGGCTACCTGTTGACCACGATCGCCTCCGTGTTCCTCGGCGGCACCTCCGTCTTCGGCGGAACGGGGACCATCCTCGGTACATTCGTCGCGTGCTTCATCATCGGGGCCATCAATGCGGGGATTGTGGCGATCGGTCTGACGGGATTCTGGACCCAGCTCATCTACGGGTTGATTATCGTGCTCTCCGTGACCCTCCAAACCGCTCTCAGCCGGAAGCTCGCCTGATGCGCCGGTGACCCTCCAGGGGTGCGAGTCCTCAAACTAGGTTCAACATGGAGCCCTTAGGTTTCTCGATCAGGGGTCCATCACTCGCGGCTTGGCGGAACGGCCCCAAGAACCTAATTTGTGCTCGGGTGAAGGGATAAACACACCACTTCGCTCACGCTAATAATGCTCCAAGCTTCTGGAGGATCTCCGTCACCGCCTACTCTTCCATTGTAAGCCGCGGGTGAAAGGACGACAGCCGGCCGACGCCCTGCTTGTTCGTGACCGGCTTGCGGGGTGAGCGTGACCCAGACGACGTCCCCGCGGTCCGGGACGCGCACGCGCCGTACTACCACGCCTCTCTACCCACAGGAGCCCCCATGTCAATTTGGCCATGAAGATTGTGCTTGGTGACATGAGAGAGGAGATCCTCGAGGCGCTGAGGCGGCTTCGTCGTCGGGGTGATGACGAGGTTACCATTCTTTACTGTAAGGTCCACCTCGGTTTTTTTCGGCGAGCCTGGCTTCGATTGCAAACGGTTTGGGAATCCGTTGAGCCAAGCTGTGCCCCCACCGCTGGATCTGCTCTGTTAGATGCCCTCGCCGCTACCTGCTTCTCGAGATAGATAGCGCCCAGGAAGTCCAAAATGACCCTCGCGGCGAGCTGTGCCGTAACCTCCGTGGGATCGTACTGAGCCGCGACCTCGACGAAATCGAATCCGACAACTTCTCCCTTTCGAGCGACGCCCCGCAGAAGGTCCGTGACTTCATAATAATCCAATCCACCAATGGACGGAGACCCGGTACCTGGAGCTGAGCCCGCATCGAACCCATCGATGTCGATGGTGACGTAATAGCGCCGATGGTCGGGGATCTGCTTCAGGACCCACTCCATCCCTTTGTTTCGAAGCGCCCGCGGGCCGATAATCGTCCCGCCCATGCGTCTCGCATCGACAAAATCGGATGGGGCACTCGACCCTGGGCCGCGGATTCCGATCTGTGCGAAGCCCT
>QHYS01000108.1 GCA_003223325.1 Acidobacteriota bacterium | reverse complement strand
CATCCAACTCGAAAATAAGCCGGGTACGCTTGCGAAGTTATGCAACGCACTTGCCGGCCGCAAAGTCAACATTGTGGCATTCCAGGCATCCACCGCTGAACGCAGGAGCCAGGTACATCTCGTAGTGGACAATTTGGCAGCGGCCAAAACGGTATTGAGTGCTGAAGGATTGATCTTTACCGAGACTGACGTGGCACAAACAACCTTGCCGAACCGTCCCGGCGAACTGGCGCGTGTAGCGGGGCGGCTGGGCGAAGCCAATATCAACATTAACTATGCCTACGGCGGGATTGAAGCGGGTACGAACGCTCCGTTGTTATTCTTTGGCGTGGCAGAAGTTGGCCGCGCAGCACAACTGCTTGACCAAGCCGCCTCTGCCGCAGGCCGATACGGTCCTACCGAACGGAGGCGTAAGGCCCCTGCCATCAAGCATGGGGATATAAGGCTCATAGTTATCTGTTGACAAAGAGAAAGCGAAGATGTACACCTTTCCACCACCGGAAGATCAAGCGCTCGTCCCAGCTCCAGACAGAAATGTTCATTCTCGGCATGGCCGTCGAAGTCACCTGAAGGTGGCTTGAAAATGTGCGTGGTGGGCACGCGCCCCGCTGGCACGCCCCATTTGTTATCCTCAAAGAGGAGCGCAGTTTTGGGCTGGGCACCCGCAAGGCTGAACTGACCTGTGTCGCGCGGGAGGCGCCATGCTGAGTGATCTTCGCGCAAGGCGCGCAGGCGTTGTGCAATCGCAGCCTCGTCGAGCCATTCGACGGGTGGCGCTGCATTTCCGAGAATTGTTTCGAGTCTTTCTGCCTTGACGAACTGGACTGCACCCGCGCAATCTTCACCGACACAAGAGATGAGCCCGAACACATTCCTCGCCGAGACATGAAATTTACGCCCCCAATGGTCGAGGATAATTTCGTTGTCCGGAAGCAGTCCGCAAAGATAGGGGATCGATTTTCGCATTGCCGTGCTCGGCCAGAGCAAGAGGCATGGAGATCGATATGGGGTAAGCGTCTGCCGCCGTACGCCACGCTTCGTTGTAGGTAAAGGTCAATTTGCCCCCGGCTGTCTTGGACCACCCGGCCTGCGTCGCGGCCGTCAAGGAGGCCAATCAGCTCCTTGCTCATTTTCTTTTCCTTCGGGCGGCAGCAACGATTGAGTCAATGTCAACTGTCGCCGCTAATCCGTGCGGCTTTTCAGGGCTGCCTTTTTCAGCGGTGAGAGCGATGCCAAGCACACTGATGGTGCGCAGGAGGAGACCGATCGGAGCACCAGCCTTGCCCCTCTCTACATCAATGATCCACTGTCTGCTGACACCGACTTGCTCGGCTAGGGATTTCTGGTCGAGGCCCCGCTTGCGCCGGTTCTCACGAATGAGCGCCCCGATGTCTGCTGGCGTCTTTATAAGCATTTAGTTTTCCTGGTATTGCGATATATGTAAGCGTTCGGCGACATTATATCAAAGTCAGCGATCGGCGACATTCGCGAATGTCAGCGATCGTCGACATGCACGTCCCAGAAGAAGATTTAGGACTTAAGGTGTGTTTCTAAGCCAACGGATACGGCCGCATGTAAACCAGAAGTGTGACTGGCAATCTATTTTGCGCCAAACAGAGGGCAAAAGAGACGCTGTGCCGTCTTTATGTCGCGTCAGGCGTCAGAAGGGGCGGTTCGAATGACTTCAGGATTCCAGAGATTCTTCGTCACCCGGATAACGCGCGTGCCGAGATTAGTACGCTCAATAGCATCCGCCATGACATCGACTTTCAGGCGACTGTCGCGTGCATCCTGTATTGTGGAATTCAGAATTCGGTTGACGTTCCGGTCTTCCATGCGGTCATCGTCCACCAGGACAATCGCGCCCGTACCAAGGCGCATGAGTTGTTCCGCGATCGGGGTTCCGGTGCCGGAGCAGCCGATAGCGGCATAAGGATAGCCGGCGCATTTGCCTGATTAACAGGACAAGTCGACATATTTATCTGCTCCAGGCGGATGTTTCAACGGGAGACGATAGGCCCAGGGTATACCACTTGTAAGTATTACACATGGCGATAATTTCGAGGCGCTTGTTTCGTGAAGTGCAGATATAATCCCGCCTCGAAGCTGACCCGCGGCAGCAAAAAAAATCAATGTTCTCCGCAACGGACGTAGCACATTTCTTATCGTGCCATCACCTTTTGACGCTCGACTGTGCTGAAGCTGCCGGACAGATTAAGAAGCCATTCGCTCCCGATCCCGGACTGGACCTCTTAAGGGAATTGGGACTCCGGCATGAGCAATCATATTTAGACCACCTGAATCGGAAAGACGGGCGCCGGGTCGTACAGGTGCCGCTCGATATCCCTTGGCTGGAGGCCGTGGATTACACGATTCAATCTCTTCGTGACGGCGCGAGTGCGATATCCCAGGCGACGTTTCAAAACGGACCGTGGCATGGACGCTCCGATTTCCTCATTCGAGTGGAGAAACCCAGCGCCTTAGGTGATTGGTCTTACGAACCCGTGGAAACCAAGCTGGCACGGTCGATAAAAGCGGGAGCGCTGATCCAACTCTGCTTCTACTCGGATCTCCTTTCAATAATCCAAGAGGTGCAGCCCGCCTGGATGCACCTCGTTCTCGGCCGTGGTATGAATCCAGAGAGCCTGCCAGTCGCTCAATACATCGCATATTTTCGAAAGGTCAAACGCGATTTCGAGACTGCGTATAACGCATCGGAAAACACCTACCCGGAACCGACCGATCACTGTGATGTGTGCGCGTGGTTTCCAGTGTGCGACAAGCGTCGCCACGATGATGATCACCTCTGTCTAGTCGCGGGGATCAGCCGAAACCAACGCAAGGCATTGACAATGCGCGCTGTGAAAACCGTCGCCGCTCTTGCGAAACTCGACTTGAGTGAAACTCCCAAGATCGACGGGATCGGGAAAACGGCTCTTTTGCGAATACGTCAGCAAGCCTCTCTGCAAACTAAAGGGAGAGAAGAAGGGCATCTCGTCTACGAATTGCTGGAGCCCGCTGATTCTGGAACTGGCCTTGCAGCTTTGCCTGTCCCTTCTCCCGGAGATATGTTTGTGGATTTTGAAGGTGATCCGTATGCATTTGAGCAGGGCCTTGAATACTTAATCGGCATTTTGATGGCGCCGGAGAAGGACAAAGCCGATCCTCATTACACACGCTTGTGGTCATTCGATCAAGCAAGAGAAAAACAGATTTTTCAGGAATTCATTTCACTCGTGATGCAGCGCTGGCGTGAATATCCTGATCTCCACCTCTACCATTACGCTCCTTACGAAGCGACCGCGATCAAACGCCTTGCCGGAAAACACGGAGTTTGCGTGGACGAAGTGGATCAACTGTTAAGGGCAGGCGTCCTGGTCGATCTCTACCGACTCATGAAGCAAGGTTTGCGGGCATCAGTCGAGAGCTATTCGATCAAGAAATTGGAGCCCCTGTATGGTTTCGCGCGCGCTTTGCCGCTGCGTGATTCGGTGTTGGCCCTTCAAACGTTTGAGGCTGCCCTTGCATTCGGCGATGCTCATGACGTTGATGGCCATCTTCTTGACCGGATTGAAACTTACAATCGAGATGATTGTCTATCGGCATGGCGGCTTCGAGAATGGTTAGAGGATCGTCGAAAGGAGTTTGAAGAAAAGGCAGGCAAGACCCTGTCGCGCCCGGCGTTGAACGAGGCGGAGGCGTCCGAAAAACTCGCCGAACATATCAAGGAAGTCCGAGCATTGATGACTCGCCTCCTCGCACCGATACCAGTGGAAGAGAGCGAAAGGAACTCT
Organism: Acidobacteriota bacterium; assembly: GCA_003223325.1. GTDB lineage: Bacteria > Acidobacteriota > Terriglobia > Acidiferrales > UBA7541 > Palsa-189. The sequence goes on along the minus strand of QHYS01000108.1, from coordinate 25,277 downwards.
GAGCAGCAGGCGATCTGGCTGCTCGCAAACCTGCTCGAATACCACCGACGAGAAGACAAATCCGCATGGTGGGAATACTACCGGCTATGCGAACTCTCCGAAGAGGAATTGCTGGAAGACAAAAATGCGCTGGCGGGCCTTGTTTATGTATGTCAGGTTGAGCAGGTCAAACGGTCGCTGGTTCACAGGTATAGTTTCCCTCCACAGGAACACGCTATTGATCGCGCGAATTCCGTTCACGATCCCAAGACGAAAAAAGGTGTTGGGGAAGTCGTCTCAATCAACGACCGCGACGATACCATCGACATCAAGCGAAGTATCTCTTCAACTGTTCAACATCCGACTGCGCTCATTCCGTTAGATGTGGTAGATGCTGCTCCCCAACGCGAAACGCTTCTACGCCTAGGATATTGGGTCGCTGATCACGGTATCAGCGGCCCTGGCCAGTTTCAGGCCGCACGAGACCTTCTGCTTCGTCAGGCTCCAAGGCGAGGGCTTGGGGACATCGGGCATCTGCTCAATGAGCACGGGCAACTAACGGATGTGGCTCGACAATTGGTGCTGTCTCTCCCCTCCCAAGCTGCGGTGCTTCCGCTTCAAGGACCGCCTGGTTCCGGGAAGACATACACCGGTGCTCGAATGGTTTTGGAACTAATTCAGAACGCGCACCGAGTAGGAATCACCGCAGTGAGCCACAAGGTGATTAGCAACCTCTTGCACGAAATCTGCAATGCTGCGCGGCAAGGGCGAGTTCGTGTCAACGCTGTGCAAAAGGCTAGGGACGGCGATGGTTGCCAAGATTCGATGGTCATGCAAGTAGACGATAACGCACAAATCCGCAACGCATTAAATTCGCGCTCTGCCACGCTCGCCGCCGGGACAGCTTGGCTTTGGGCACGGAGCGATATGTCCAGTTTGGTTGATGTGCTTGTTGTTGACGAGGCAGGACAGATGAGCCTCGCTGATGTGGTCGCTATCTCTCAAGCAGCGACGAGTATGATTTTACTGGGTGACCCGCAACAGCTAAATCAACCTCAGCGAGGGGTTCATCCTCCCGGTGTAGATGTATCCGCTTTGGCTCATCTGCTCGATGGACGTGCAACCATTGATCCGAGCCTAGGGCTGTTCTTAAAAGAAACCTGGCGCTTGCATCCGGCCATCTGCATCTTCACTTCAGAAGTGTTTTATGACAATCGGCTCACGTCTCGGGCTGAAAATGAAAATCAGCGACTGAATGCGAAAGATTTTCTTGCCGGGTCCGGCCTTCGCTTCATTCCGGTGCAACACACTGGGAACCAAAGTGAGTCACCGGAAGAAGTAGAGAAGATCACAGCCTTAGTAAAAGACTTATTGGTAAGCGGATCATCTTGGACAACGAAAACGGGCGAGACACTCTCCCTCAAGCCCTCCGATATTCTTGTCGTCGCTCCTTATAATGCTCAGGTATCGATTCTATCCAAAGCGCTGCCTGCTGGCGTGCGTGTAGGCACCGTCGATAAATTCCAGGGACAAGAGGCACCCATTGTCTTTTACTCGATGACAACGTCCACACCCGAAGATGCCCCGAGAGGCATGGAATTTCTCTATAGCCTAAATCGCCTCAATGTAGCTACATCCCGAGCACGGTGCGTGGCTGGGGTTGTTGCAAGCCCGGCTTTATTCCAGGTGCGATGCAAAACTCCGCGTCAAATACAGCTCGCCAATGCCCTATGTCGTTATTTCGAAATGTCCAGCCTTTAATTGGTCTTGGGATCCGAAAAGCCCTCGTGTTTCTCCTCTGCATCTCACCGACAATCGCTGCCTTGGCTCGAAACAGGCCTTCTGGTCCTGACCCTACGCTTGAGGCTGAGGCAAAAGCTAACCGAGAGGGCCGGGTTGCCGACGCTGAGAGGATTCTGCAGGATGCAATTCGGGCGGCGGGGCAAACCGAGAGCCCACAACTGTCAAATAATCTGCGATCGTTGGGAATACCACGTCAAGGGAAGGCCCGCAGATGCGATGGCGGTTTACCAACGGGCGCTCGAAATAGATCAGAAAACCGTTGGGGCCGCTGAAGATGCTACGCTGACCGACCTTGGTTTCATAGCCTCCGATTTTTGCGCGCAAGGAAAGATCCAGGAAGCCGAGCAGCTTCTGAAGCAGACAATCGAACTCGCACGCCAAAATCCTGAGTCGGGGCCGCTGCGGGTCGCACGCGTCATTGGGCTCCAGGAAAACCTTGCTTCGCTTTACCGATTCGAGCATCGCTCGACGGAAGCCGAGCCGCTGCTCGAGGAAGCAATGAGGTCGTGTGAATCTTTATCAACTCTGTCCCCACAGTGCGCGGGTTTTCGCGTCAGCCTTGCCGAGATCTATCGTAACGAAGGTAGGCCCATAGCTGCTGCATACGAACGTGCCCTCAGGATTCAGGAGAAGAACCTGGGACCTGATCATCCTAGGTTGCTGAGCGTACTGACCAACTACTTCACGGTTGCGCGCGCGCTAGGCGATCAAGCCAAGGTAACTGAACTGCAGGCTTGGATCGACAGTATTCAGGGCAAGATGGAAGCGCAACGCCAGCGCAGCGTTCAATAACCCCTCCGAAAACACTGTGCTAATTGATTGATTCTCCGGACCGGGCATGAACGGATTACGTCAGGCCGGTTTCCGTGGGAATCAATTCAGCCCTCGCAGCGAATCATTTCACTTACCGAACGTCACCATCGCACTGCGTGTCAGCGTCGAATTACTGGTAACGACGGCCGGCCCGCCTTTGAACATGTGCCAAGCCGCATATTGCTCCATGTACGGATCTTCTGACGACAGGCAGTCAATCGGCACGATCACCTTGTAGCCGCGCTGTGCCGAAGCCGAGCCGGTGCCAACGCCAACCCCTTGAAACGAAGTACCGCACACGACGACCGTTTTGATGCCCTTCGCCTTCAGTTTCTCCTCAAGATTCGAGCCAAGGAATTTGTCCGGTCCGCCCTGGCGCACCCATTCTCCCTCGCGTGGCATAAAGCCCGGATCAATTAAGTCTGCGGTACTGTTGAGGCTATACCACAGCATCACTCCTGCTGCCCGTGCAGCGTCGTATAGGCGCTTGACGTTGGGAATCGTGGCCATGCACCGTGGCCGGACGCCGCAATTCCCCTTCTGCATGTCCAGAATGAGCAGCGCCGTCGTCGAAGCTTCGAGCGTCACCGGTTTGATCTCGGGCCGCGGCGGCGGTTTCACTGAGTCCCAATCGTCGAGGATGTCAGTGGCCGCAGACGCAGCAAACGCGATAATGAGCGCTCCGGCTGCTGCGGCCACACCGCGCATCAGAGTCCGCATGTCTAACATCGTGTCCTCCATTGGTTTATTTTATTGGTCTTGTCCAACCCGGGCACTCTCGCCGAATCGAGTCTCTAAGTGCCCACGGAAGTTGGAATTGTGGAGTATAACGCTCTGAGTGTTTCTTGGGGAATGTAGACCAGCCAGCCGCCTGCCGCTACGGCTGCAAATTCATGCGTCGGAGCAGGTCAGCGAAGCGCGGGTCCGAGCACAGCGGATCGAACGTTGGATCTACAGGAGCCGGTGCAAGCATCGCTCGATGTCCCCGATCCTGCAACGCGTGAAGGAGTTCGCGCCAGGACCCAGAGGAGCTTATCCAAGGCTGCGAGCTTTGGCCAGGGATGCCTTCTCTGCCTTGCTCCTTAGCGTTTTCAGTGCGAAGTGGATGGGCGAGTTGCACAGAAGGCAGGTGGACCACGCCGAATCTGATCTTGCGCAGTGGGATGCCGAGTTCAAGGCGAACGCGGGACAGCGGGTGCCTTAGCCGTTCACGAATGCGATCGAACGTCCGGGGCGCGTGACGCGGGAAATGAAGGTTTGGTTGCCGCTGCTCGCCGGTATGGCCTTCTTGCTTGCTCTCCTACATCGTGAGGTCGAAGCGACGCGATAGAGAGAGAATTTACTCGGTGGAAGAACTTTCAATCCGCAGCCACGGCTCGCGACTTGGCCCATTCGCGCACGCCTCGAATGTCTTCCGCCCGGGTCACGCTGAGCGGCTGTGTGCCATGAATTTCCGCAAGTAGAATGTCGGTTGAGAGTTGAGCTTTCGCACTGAACGCGGTGTAGAGTCCTGCCGCAATCGCCTGCTCGATTTCGGCGCCTGAAAAACCTTCGCTCGCCGCTGCCAGCTTCGCCACGTCAAACGCAGCTGCGTCTCGCCCGCGTTTCCTGAGGTGCAGCGCAAAAAGCGCAGCGCGCACATCCGCATTCGGCAAATCAACGAAGAAGATCTCGTCGAAGCGCCCCTTCCGCAGCATTTCCGGAGGCAACGCGGAAATGTTGTTCGATGTCGCCGCTAGAAACACGCCGCCTTCCCGATCCTGCATCCATGTCAGCAGCGTCGCCAGCAGCCGCTGCGACAATCCCGCGTCCGCGTCGCCGCTCGTTCCCGCTGATGCAAACGCCTTCTCGATCTCGTCGATCCACAACACCATCGGCGCCATCTTCTGCGACAAATCGAGCGCCTTGCGCAGCCGCTTCTCGCTTTCGCCCACAAACTTGTCGTAGAGCGCGCCCGCGTCTAACCGCGCCAGCTCGATTCCCCATTCGCCCGCTACCGCGCGCGCCGCAAGGCTTTTCCCGCATCCTTGCACGCCGGTGATCAGCACGCCCTTCGGCGGCACCAGTCCGAATCGCTGCCCTTCCGGCGTAAATGCGTTATGTCTTTTCGTCAACCACTCTCGCAGGCGCTTCAGCCCCGCTACGTCCGCAAACGACACATCGCGCCGCACCGGTTCAAGCAGTCCCTCCGTTTGCAGTGCACTCCGCTTCGCATCCATCACCGCGTCGGCGAGCCCCGCATCAGCCTCGCCTCGCGCTAGCAGGCATTTGCGGAGCGTTCGCATCGCTTCTTCTACCTTCAAGCCAGCCAGGTTCTCCGCAAGCCGCCGGATGCTCGCGGCATCGAAAGTGACCGTCAGGTGCTGGTCACGGCTCATTTCCGCCAGCACCTGTTTCACGCCCCTCGCCAATTCATCCGCATCCGGCAAACCAAACGCAAACGGCACCGATTCGCTCGCGATCTCCGGCGGCAGGTTAAGCGATGGCGCCGAGATTACGATCGACCGCCGCGTGCTCCGAAACGCGTCCGCCAGATCACGCAGCCTCCGGCAGATCTTGTCGTTGTCGCAATACCGCGCGAAATCCTTCAGCAGGAATATCGCGTCTCCCCGAATCTCCGCGATATTCGCGAGCGCCTGCTCCGGCTCCGCGGTTCCGTAAATCGGCGCGCCTTCAATTCTCGCGAGGCCCGTCGTCACGCTCCACGCGTACAGCGGAACGCACAGCTCCACGGCAATCGCCGTCAGCAGGTGCACCAGCCGCTCCTCTTCCGCCGTCTCCACGATGATAATGGGATTTCGCGAATTGATCAGCAGCCGCAATTCGTCGCGCTTGCTGCCAATCGCCGCCGCCCCGCTCGAACTCGAAATCATCGGGACCCCGTCTCAGAGTATCAAGGTTGCCATCCGCAGCGGGCCCGTTTTAGCCGTCGCGTCGCAAGCTTATTAACTAGCGCACGAAATGTTGCCTGGTAGGGTCGAGGAATGCGCCGAGTCTGTCGCCGGCCGTTAAACCCATCCGCAAGGGCTCCCGCAACTCATTGAATGTGCGCGACCGCAGGTCAGTTATTTTGGTATTCCCAAATCAGATGATTTCGCAGTGTCGTCTTTAAGGAAACCTTTGACGCGATTTACATCGCTTTGGAAGCAGTAAGGAGTAACATCTTCGACCTCGCTAGATCCTTGACGCCAGGCGTTCAGCGAAACGCGCCTTTGGCGAAACGGAGAACTCTTGTCGCAGGCAATCGAAGACAAGCATGACCATGTCCGCCAGCTCGTCGCGCTAGGCAAGGAGCGAGGTTACCTGCTGTTCGATGAGGTGAACGATATTCTACCGCCCGAAGTCCACTCGCCGGAAGAAATCGACAATTTGCTCTCGACTTTAGAAACCTACGGCATCGAGATCTACGAAGATGTTTCCGCCGCGAAGGCCGCGCTGGAGGCTGCCGAGCCCCTGGAGCCTGAAGTAAAGGAGGAGGGCGCCCTCGACCTGACGCCGGGCCTCCTCGAAAAGACAACCGACCCGGTCCGCATATACCTGCGGGAGATGGGCGCTGTTCCCTTGCTCACGCGCGAAGGTGAAGTCGTCCTTGCCAAGCGCATCGAACGGGGCCAGTTCCTCGTCCTGAAGACCATCACACGCTCGCCCATCGTCATTAAAGAGCTGCTGGCGATTGCCAAAGATCTGCGCGAGGGTGCTCGCTCGATCAAGGAGATCGTGCACTTTGATGACGAGGAGCTGAAGGAAGAGACAGTCGCGAAGAAGACGCGGCAAACTCTGAAGATTCTCGACCATATCGCCGCTCTCTACAACGTCGCACTCAAACAGGGCGCGAGACTCGCGTGTATCCCGAAATCGAAGCAGCGTTCTTATTTGCGTGCTTGGTACGCAATCTCCCGGGCGCGCATCCAGATATCGCAATTGGCGCGTTCGATCGAATTGAATACGCGGGAGCGCAAGCGCTTGATCGCCAAGCTCCGGCAGACGGTGGAGCAAGTGCACTCGCTGGAGCGCGAAGTGGGCAAGCTCGAGCGCCGCGCGGACGTGTCCAAGGGTGATGCGACGGCCGAGACGAGGCGCGAACTGCGCCTGCGACGCCATGACTTGGGGGAAATTTCCGATGCGAGCGAGGTTGGACTGACCGAGCTCAAGCGCACGCTGCAGATCATTCTGCGGGGCGAGGCTGAGACCGAACAGGCGAAGAATGAGCTAACCCAAGCAAACCTGCGCCTGGTTGTGTCCATCGCCAAGAAGTATACCTACCACGGCCTGCAGTTCCTGGATTTGATCCAAGAGGGCAATATCGGTCTCTACAAGTTCTCGACCTATGCCACGTGGTGGATACGTCAGGCGATTACCCGCGCCATCGCGGATCAGGCCCGCACGATACGCGTGCCAGTGCATATGGTCGAGCACATCAACAAGATGATACGCGCCAGCCGAGAACTGGTGCAGGAACTTGGCCGCGAGCCCACTTCGGAAGAGCTCGCCGAGCGCTTGGAGATTCCGGTCGACAAGGTGCGTAAGGTAAAGAAGATCGCGCAGCAGCCGATTTCGCTGGAAACGCCCATAGGCGAGGAGGATAGTTCGCATCTGGGCGACTTCATTGAGGATAAAGCGGTCGCGTCACCTTCAGATGCAGCCATCAAACTCAATCTGGAAGAGCAGACGGCGTCATTGTTGAAGACCCTGACCCCTCGCGAGGAGCGCATCATCAAGATGCGCTTTGGCTTGGAAGACGGCTCCGAACACACTCTGGAAGAGGTGGGGAATTCTTTTGCCGTCACCCGCGAGCGCATCCGCCAGATTGAAGCGAAAGCACTGCGGAAGCTGCGCCACCCGTCACGATCGGGAAGGCTTCGCGCGTTTCTCGACAGGTAAGGCAAGCTTAAGTGTTGCACGCCCCGGGGCTGACGCCCAAGGCGGTGCTGGAGAAGATGGCCGAAATCCAAATGATCGACGTCTGGATTCCTACGGTCGATCAACGATGGTTGATTCTGCCACGAGGGACACGCCTCGACGACCTCAGAATGACAGGGAAATCAACTTTCCCGTAACCTGCAAAGCCGTCAGAAGATCAATTTCAGTCCCAATTGCACTGCGCGGTTCCCTCCCGATCCCAGCACCGGATTCCCGCCAGCTTGGTCAGGTGTGGCACAGCCACAGCCCAAAACCGTGGAAGAAGGATCATCATAGAGCCCGGAGCCAAAGCCATTCGACGACCCGTACGGATTAGTGAAGTTGGGATGGTTGAAAATGTTGAAGAACTCCGCTCGGAACTGGGCGGTGAGCCTCTCCCTCAACTTCCAACCCTTAGTCACGGATAAGTCCAAATTGCGAATGCCGGAGTCGCGGAAGTTGTTGCGCGGCGACGTGCCGAAGGTGCCCAAGGCAGGAGGGATCAAGACGGAATGACCTTGGAAATAACAGCCTTAAATCTGGAGCGAGGAGAACGTCGCTGCCGCGGCATTCGCGCAAGTAGTCGCGGCGGCCTTGGTCTGAGCACTTGATAACCTCACCGTACCGGCCGGGGTTAGCTGCGTACAGCTAACAGTGTTCGCAATGGTGGTCTGTGAGGTGAAGTCCCCAGCACAATAAGGAATGGAAGAATTACCCGATTTGAAGTCGTGGGGGTTGCCGACGAAATCCCAGCGATCCGCAAATTCGCTAGTTCCGCTGATGTTGTCCCCCTGATCGTTGCCGTACCAGGGCTGGCCGGTCTGTACTGTGACAATGGAATTAAGTTCCCAGCCTTGCAGCAGCTGCGCCGGCGCCTTCTTTCCGGGGATCGCGTACGTCACGGAAAAGGTGAAGCGGTGCGTGATGTCAAAGTCGCTGCTCGCATACTCAAGACCAGGATGCGTGCTGTCCTGAGGAAGGAAATTAATCGAGCCCTTTGCGGAGCCACGCTGGGACGGATCGGCATAGTTGTGACGGAAATCCCCGCCGAACTTGATCGCATGATTGCCACGCAAATAGGAAACGTAATCTACCAACTGATGTACGCTATCGGGACCAAACCGGTAGGGCCAGCCAGGGCTGCCTCCCAATTGGTTAAATCCCTTGACCCGAATAATCGGCAGCGAACCAACGGTCGTCACGCCGGTGTTAATTCCGTAGGTCGTCGCAGGCAGGTTCGAATCGATCTGATCGCTTTCCCGGTTCATGAGCACGTAACCAACGCGCGCCACATTTGCCCAACGTGAATTTGGGGTGTAGGTCCAATTGATTCCCAGAACGCGAGGCCGATTGTCCTGTACCGACCTCCATTGTTGCCGCAGGTAGACAACATCCTCGGCAGTGATCAGGCCCTCGCTCTGGAAGTACATTTTTCTTCCCTCGTGCCCGATCCCGTTTTCCTCGAAAAATTTCGCGCCCGGATGTCCTAGCTTAGGCGAAGCTAGTTTCTGGCGCGAAACTCAATTCCCCGCATGAAATCGACGGAAACCCGGGCGACGATCAAAGCAGCGGGTCACGAGGGCGGAGGCTGCTGACGCTTTGCTTTATTCTCAATCACGTGCTCCTTTAGGCGCTGCACGAGTTCGTCTTCCTTTCCGTCCATAAGCTCTTGTTTCAATTCGTTTAGGGCGAAGTGCACCACGTCGTGGTGATGCAGCTCTTCTGGCCTCACCCGATCGCTAAGGCGCAACCAGAGTTGGTGGACCAGATTCACCTCGTTCCTGGTCAGGTTTGGTGCATGTGGACCGAGCAAGAAAAACTCATGGTCTCCGCCGGGAGTGTAGATTTCTAGATTGAACTGCGGTCGGGGGTCGGGCAAACCTTCCCAGGCGAGACCAAACTGGCGCGCCTGCTCAGCTAAGCCCATTTTGGCCGAGCGCCCCAGGACGATCGTTGACGACTGCAGGTTGGCCGCGGCTCGCAGGATACCGTCTTCCAATTCATTCGCGGCAACCACAGCTAGCCGGATCGGCTTGCCACGCTGTTCGGCCATGCCGAGAGCTTTCGTAAATAAAAACTGTTCGATACTGCCAAATAGCTGATCCGCTTCGAGTTCAACTTCGCCAGAGCCGGTTCGGCGCATGACTTGCACATGCAGCACAACGATGTCGCGCCGCTCCGTCTGGACGCGATCCAGCACGGCTCCCAGATGATAAAGCGCATAATAATTGCTGACTGGAACGAGGACATTACCGGGTCGCGCGCCGACCGTCTCGGCCGTCAGATCGGTGCGCGATGCGACATTGAACTGATCCAGATCGGCTCTCGCATTGCCTCGTCTTTTCGTGACTCTTTCAGCCACCGTGAACGTAGCAAAAAACGCGGCTGTAAATAAAATGCCGGAAATCGTGGCGATCTCTTTCGTGAAGAGATTGATCGTGCAAAGGGCCAACAGAGTTAGGGTAATCAATATCAAACCTACCGGAATCTCCACATCACCTAATCTGAAGTTAAAAGGCACGCGAAATTCCCGCGCTCCAGGTTCCTTATAGCGCAGCGCCAGCACGGCCGCGCCGTTCATGGCAAAGCTCCACATGACGCCGAACGCATAGGCTTCGCCGAGGAGAAAGATATTTCCGCGGCTCAGGAGAATCGTGGCGATCTGCAGCCCGGTAACCAGATTGACGATGCGATAGGAGGTCCCAAAACGCCGATGGGGCTGGCGGAACCAATCAGGTAGAATCCCGTCTTCGGCAACGCGGTTGAGCACGCCGTTCGAACCTACAATGGCGGTATTCACAGCCCCCGAGAGCATCAGAACCCCGACAAGCACAACAAAAGCTTGAAAGACGAGGCGGAGGCTATAAGGCCCGACGAAATTCATGGCCAGTCCGCTAATCAGGTTTCCGAAATATTGGCGCCGGGTTGCGTCGGGAATGATCATTACGGCGAAGAAGGACACACCCGCTGTGAAAACCAAACTATAGGCGAGGATGATCAGGCTCACCTTTTTCAGGTTCTGCATTTTGGGATGCTCGAGTTCGCGATAGATCTGCGCCAGTGTCTCTTCGCCGCTCATTGCCAAGACCGAATGGCCTAGCGCGACGAAAATACCTACCACTCCGATGGTGTAGGCCCAGTTCGTATAACGCAACCAGCCGAGTGCCGTCTCGGAGAACGTCAAATTGGACGGCTCCGGCCAGGGAGGAAGATGAACGCCGCGCACCCAAAGCGTATAGGCGCACCACACGAGCATCACGACGACCATGGCCGTTGTGACGTGCATGATCCGCAGCGCCTTTCCGCTCGATTCATGAATTCCTTTAATATTCTCCCACCAAAAATACAGAGTGACCGCGATGGCAAATAAAGCTGCGCTGAAATTGTCGGGAATCGTAAGATTCAAATGTCCGTACCGAAGCAATTCATTCACAAACCCGACCAAGTAATGGCCTGCCGACACGCCACTGATGGGTCCGGTAAGAATGAAGTCGAACATCAGGGCAGAGACGGAAAGTTTTGCCATCCTCCCGCCCATGGCTTCCTTCACAACGCGATAGACGCCGCCGCGGACGAACATGCTGCAACTTTCCATATACAGCGCGCACACCGCGTAAGCTAGAAGCATAACGGCCAGAATGAACCACGGCGCCGTTTTGCCAAAAGCCTCCTCAGCGATTGCACCTGCATAGAAGGCCGAGGAGCCCATGTCATTGAGCACTATCGCGGCCGCCCGCCAAAAGGAGATAAAGCTGAGCATGGCCGTAGTGGCTACGATTACCTTGGGGACAGGAGCTGAACCCTGCGCTTTTGTTAAGGAAGGATGCGCCGGCATGTTATTAGGCAGATTGAAAAACAGAGTTGTGTGTCATTCATTTCGCGCGCCCGTTTCGATGCCACCAAACTGCAGAAGCGAGTTCCCGCGCTTCCTGGCAATGCCCGAACGGAACTTCGAGCAAGACGCAAAAGTCCCTACGCTGCCCAAAGCCATCGAAACGTTTATGAAGAACTTTCCAGTTCCTTACAAGGTAATGAACAGCCGCGAGGCTGCCCCACTCGGAAAGCCCGGCACAAACTACCTGACACTGACCTGAGCCTCGCTGACTGGTTAGTAGTCTTAGAACAATGGCCTTGTCGTAGGTAACGCCGTCACGTTTTTCGATGGAGTGTACATTCCCACCCACTCGAAACCCACGCTCGCCTCTGTCATTAAAAGTAAATTGACAGAGGACTCCGCCTGACTCGGCCTCGAGTTCAAAGGTTTTAAAGTTGGAATCGGAACTGCCATAACAGATCAGAGCGCCATCCTCTTTTTTATTTGCTTCCTCCATATCGGTCACTATGCGAAGTCCTTTGCCAGTGTGTCGCAGGAATAAGGCCGTCAGCATGGCGGTTGCCTGAGGTGAGAAAGTGCCCTGAATGACTTCGCCGGTAAAACCCTGAGCCTGCTCGCGATCGGAGTCTGTCCATCGAAAGCGGTTCCGCAGCACGACATTTTCATAGCTGTCGATGACGAGATCGACATCCCTCGAGGAGATGCTTTCCCACCAAAAGCGGCGAAAAAGGAACTTGTTCCACGAGTCCGTAAATACCCTCGCCGCTTGACTAGCTTGCTCCCCTAGTACGGAGACAGGCGCACCCAAATGAGTGGCGATGAAACGGCTCACTGAGCTAAGTCGCCACACCGGATGCACTGTGTGGCGGCCGATATGGATGTAGTGCGAATCGCTCATGGCCTCTACCCGGCTTCCTGTGATTCCACCAGCTATGGACACACGCATTTACGGCTGCAGATACCTGGGGCGCGACGGGGCGCACACCAAAGAGTCACACCAATAGTTCGGCTCGTCGTAGAGCCTTATGCAATTTTTGAGTTGGACACGACCCCGTGTCCGAGGTGATCCCTGAAGAATGAGAATACTAAAGCCCCTCGTTTCATCGCCGAAAAGAGGGTTAGAGCCTACGGCTTTGTGGGCTCTATGCGCGCAGTCTGCAGATTTTCAGCTCAGGAGTCAACTAAAATTGGGATACGCGAACTTTCGAGGCGGCCTAATGGCGCGATTCGCTTGCTCTGGGTCGCGGCGAGGTGTGTTTCATTTCATCGTTCAAAACGATTGATTCCGCGATCTCTTTCATGGACTTGCGCCGGTCCTGGCTCTCTCGTCTTATAGTGCTATATGCCTCTTCCTCAGTGATCATCAACTCGCGCTGTAGAATCCCTTTGGCCCGGTCCACGAGTTTCCGCGTTTCTAGCCGGTCTGATAGAGCCGACCTTTCGCTCTCCAGCTGCCGTTTCTGGCGCTGATTCTCTCTCAACTCCGCAATCGTCTTCTCTAGTTCGGAAGTGCGCTCCGCCACTCGAATCTCAAGCTGATCACGCATTTCTCGGAGCGCCTGTTCAGTTTTCTTTTTGGAAGAACTAACCCAGCTCGCCGCTAGCGCACAAACAATGAAGGCCGCCAGATAAGCGCTGTCCGTGGTGTTGAGTGCGAACGAATGCAGCGGCGGAACAAAAAAGTAATCGACAACCAGTGTAGAAAGGAAAACCGCGAACAGTCCCGTGGCTACCCCGCCTGACCAGGCGCTGGCCATGACAGCGGCAAAAAACAAAAATAGGAAAGGGTAAGCGAAAAATCGCTGCAGGAGTAGACTCGAAAGAAACGCCGCAGCCACAAATGACAGCGCTATAGCATAGCGTCGAATCAACGAGCATCTCCAGGCGGCTATTATCAGCTAGAGTGCCGCGTGAGCCAAGCTCCGCTTGATGTGTCGTACCCAATTACCTTCCAAAACAAACCTCCGTCCGCAACTATTCCAGACAACTCCCCAATACCGTACATGGGGATTTCAGGCCGGGCCATTCCTCTGATAAACCGACGCATTATAAAAGGGCGCCCCTGATGGAGTCGGTTTTGATCGCTCGCATCAACACCTACAGGAAGGAGTACCCTCGTGAATGATGCCAGGTATATTGGGCTAGACGTTCACCAAGCAACGATCTCCGCAGCGGTTCTGGACTCCACCGGTAAGCTGGTGATGGAATCCATCCTCGAAACCAAAGCGGCCACCATCCTACAGTTTTTGCATGGACTGCGTGGAAGTTTGCACGTCACTTTTGAAGAGGGGACATGCGCGGCATGGGTGCACGATTTGCTCAAGCCCCACGTCGAACTAAGCGTCTTTCTTTGTGTGCCGGATTTCGTCATTCAAGAGGATTGCTTCCGCAATTTCCTTCATTGACTTGCTTCTTTCCCGGCTTTCTCGTTGCAAAGTGAGATAAGCCTCCTGCTCGCTGATCTTCATGTCGCGCTGCATAATACCTTTGGCGCGATCCAAGATTTTACGCGTCTCCAGCCTTGCCGAAAGTTCCAAGTTTTCGCTTTCCAGACGTGCCAGTTCTATCTCCGCACCGACCAGGAGACCCATCGCGGAGATTAGGCGAATCTGGCGATCGGTATAGCGGTGTGGATCGCGATGCTGCAAGTTGATCACGCCCACGAGCCGGCCACGGCTGAGCAGCGGAACGGAAAGAAAGGCCTCAAAGCGATCTTCGGGCAAATCGTTGAAGAGCTGAAAGCGTGGGTCCTGCGATGCATTCTGGCTCAAGGCGACCGTCCGTCCGTGTTCGGCTACCCAGCCCGTGATCCCTTGCCCCATCTTCAGTTTGAGGCGATTGACGGCTTCCGGGTGGGGATTCTTCGAGGCGCGCAGCACAAGTTCATCTTTCTCAAGCACATAGACGAAACAGGAGTCGCACTTCAGCACGGACGTCGTAAGCTCCAAGACTTCTGCGAGCACCCGTCCGAGCGGCGCGGCAGTGGCATTGTCAGCAGAGCGTTCCAGAGCGGGATTCGACACCTGTTGGGGAATGACTTCCGTCAGAAGCTGAATGTGCCGCTCGTTTTCCTGCAGTTCGCTGGTCGACTGCTGCAGCGCGGCGGTGCGTTCGGCGACCAGAACCTGGAGCTGGCTGCGCGTCTCTTTGAGCGCCACTTCGCTCTTCTTCTTGGAAGCGCTCACCCAACTGGCGGCGAGCGAACAGACGACAAAGGCCGCAAAATAGGCAACCTCGGTCGGTTTGATGGAGAATGAATAGATCGGAGCGAAAAAGAAATACTCCACGGTGACGGTCGAAAGCAGCACCGCAAGAAGCCCTGGAAGCGTGCCCCCGAACCAGCCGCTGGCCATCACAGCGGCGAAGAAGAGGAAGAGGAAAGGATGGGGAAATAGCGGCTGGAGCGTAAGACTCGCGAGCAATGCCGCGGCCACAAAGGATAATGCCGAGCCGTATTGGCGGATCACCGATCCGACCAGCCCGGCGTCACTTCGAATGACAGGCCGAATCTCCGTAGCGCATCGTATTGTTTCCGTTCTGGTTCCCATGCGCGTAGCTCCCTGTGCCAATTTCATGTATCACGCTAAATGTCTCTTGCCAGTTACGCAAACTCAAACTTTCGTTCGGAACGATCTGTTCTTGAGGTGCCTTCTGCTAGCGATTTGCGAAATAGAACAGCAGGGCAAAAATTACAATCGGTATCAGGGCCATAGCCACGTACAGGACGACCTTTTTTGGCTGTGATGAGCGCCCTTTCTTCCAATCCCTCAGTTCCGCGCGATCCGCTATGCCGACTTCATTCAGGTGTTGGAGATCCCGTGCGAAGTCGTGCGCATTCGCGTAACGGTTTCTGGGCTCACGTTCGAGAGCCCTGTAAATCGCCTCCTGTAGCTGGGGAGAGATCGCAGGATTGATTTCGCGAGGCGGGACAGGATGGTTCAGGGTTCGGTCGAAAGGTTCGGATTCAGGAAATGGCTTTCTGCCTGTGACCATCTCGTACAAGATAATTCCCGCTGCATAGATGTCGCTGCGCCTGTCGCCTCGTTTGCCTTTCAATTCCTCGGGGGAGATGTATTCCGATCCGCCGGTGATCTGGCTGATATTCGTGAAGGTAAGGCGACGCCCTGCGGCTTGTCCCGCCGCACCAAAGTCAATCAGCTTGATGTGATCCTCGGTATCGACCAGGATGTGTTCTGGCCGTAGGTCGCGGTGGACGATTCCATGGTTGTGAATATATTCGAGCACCTGGCAGATCCCTATGACGATACGTACCGCGCGCTCGGCAGTGAGCTTCTCTTCCGACATGATCTGACGCAGCGGTTTTCCTTCAAACCACTCCATCACGATGTAGGGGCGGCTGCGGTCGGAGCCAGGGAGAAGCTTGATGAGCCCAGGGTGATTTAACTCCCTGCCAATTTCCTCTTCGCGACGAAACCGGTCGGAGAAAGTGTGGTCGCTTTCCAGCTCAGAATGGGGAACCTTAAGAGCTACCGGTTGATTCGTGCGCAAATCGATGGCACGGAAAATTGTTGCCATCGCGCTGCGGGCGACGACGCCCTCCATCCGATAGTGGTCAAGTTGTTCGCCGGAGCTCACGTGTGCGTCTGGCATTGTTGCCGCCAATCACCGGCTTTCTGTCCTCATGTAGAATTGGGCGCACATTCTATCTGCCGCCACCTTCAATCCGGGTTCGACACAGCTTCATTACCGAGACAAACGGAATCGGTCCCGCGAGACGTCTGCACTCGGAACGTCGGCTGACTCGGTGGGCCTTCAGCGCCTTCCGGTCTTGTCTCAGCAGCCAATGGAATCGGCTGCCTGACCATACCAATTTGGGTCGGAGCCCCTTTTGCGAGACCTTCCTCAATATCCTGTGGAGACCTCAAGTGAAACGCGCCGCGCAAGACCAGAGGAGTCAACAGCGTAGTCAGCAACACCACCGCAACCATGACGGCGACTTCGGACTGACCGAAAATACGGGTGCTGGCGCCCATGGCAGTCACGATCAATCCAACTTCACCGCGAGAGATCATGCCGCAGCCGACTCGCAGGCTACGGACCCAGTCCATGCCAGAGGCCAGGGCCGCGAATCCGCAGCCGATCAGCTTGCCTATGATCGCCACGGCCAAAATCGCCAATAGCAGAGCCCAATGCCCGCCGAGCGCCCGATAATCGCTGGAAAGCCCTATGGAGAGAAAAAACAGTGGAATCAAAAAACCGTGACCGATGGCGTAGAAGCTGCGTTCCACATCGGCTTTGTACTGGGAGGTGGCAAACACATATCCGAGCAAATACGCGCCCGTAATTCCGGCCACGCTGCCCAGCCATTCGGCGGAAAGCGCGTAAACCAAGACCAGCGCCAAAACGCAACTCGGGACCGCTTCGTTGGCCGTTAGCCTGCGCAGTTGAAGGATTAAACGATCAAGCCAACGCTTTGCTGCGCCATATCCGCTAACGAAAAAAAGAGCCACACAAATGGAAATAAGCATCGTTTGCACAATCAGCGGATGCGCAGCGGTGGGAGCGATGCGATGTTGTAACCAGGCCCTGGCCATCGGTGCGACCCCGAAAGACTCGCCTTTGGTCGTGATCGAGGCGGCGAGGAACGCCAGTACGAACAAACCCATAACATCATCGATGACCGCCGCACCTAAAATCACCGTGCCTTCGGGGGAGGACATCTGTCCTGCATCCATCAGAGTTCGAGCCGAAATGGAGACGCTTGTGGCCGTCAGCGCTCCGCCTAAGAAGCATGCCGTGATCCAGGAAAGTCCAAAGAGGTGTCCCACCGCCGCGCCTAGCAGGAATGGCCAGATAACGCCGAATAATGCCACGAGGAATGCGGTGGTGCCGGCTTCGCGCATGCGGTCGACGTCAGTTTCCACGCCCGCGAGGAACATCAGCACGAGTCCGCCGACTTGAGCCAGAAGCAGCAATGCGCTGGTCGCCCGGCCGCTTTCAAAGAGATGCAGATGCAGCAGATTAACAGCGCCTGGGCCGAGTAAGACGCCGACCAGCAGTTCTCCCAGAATGGCCGGCATTCCAAAGCGGCTGCACAACGAGGCTGCAAACTTCGCAGCCGGCAGAAGAATCGCGAGAAGCAAAGCAAGCTGGAGGGCCGGTTGCATCGGCTAGCCGACGTCCGCCGCGACGATGGCTTCGCTGGACTCGCGCCTACGCAATCGGCGTATAACGCGCGTCACTAATGTCCACGGACTTTTGTATCCGCCTCGCTCGATTCCAGCGTGCTTCATAGCGCGAATCGAGGCGCCCTGCCTGCGCGCGAGTTCCGCTTGCACGCGATTCCCCGCCAATAAAGCTGCGTGGTGCGTATGCTTTTCGGCTTTGTCCATGACGCGAAGCCGCATCCACAGTTCGCCCATCTTCAACTGAGCGATAAAGCTATTCGGGGCCAGCCGGACGCCTTCGCGGAGTTCTTCGATCGCCTCCGGCACTTCAAAATTTACGCACAGGGCCATTCCGAAGAGGACTCGCAACTCGGAAACCTGTGGGTTCATCCACACGCACTCGCGTAACTGCCCCACCAAATCGGCACGTTGAGCCTTATCCAGCACACTCGGATCCGCAAACATCCGCAACAGCAACCCTTGCGTCTTCTCGGGGACCACGGCGAACTCGAAAGTTCCCGCGCGCGGACTCAAAGCGCTGGCGGCGACGCCGTCCATCAAGATATCGTCGTTCGACTTCAACGCACTCTCGCTGAGCACAATCTCGTTTTCTGCCATACTGTTACTCTCCCTCGTTGGGCACTGAAGGCATCTGGTTGGGATTGCCAATGGCAAGCTGCTTATAGGTGTGAGACGCCAGCGTCCTGTTAGGCTTGGCCCAAGAGAACCGCGGGCTCCGGCTGGAATACGAAGTCGGGATAGCCGAGCTGTCCCATCTCCGGAATGTCGATCCCCGCCAGTTCCGTTTCTGCTGACACGCGATGCCCGATAAAGAACTCCAGCGCCAGGTTGATGACCATGCTGATTGTGAAAACGACCCCAATCAGCGTCGAGATACCCACAAGTTGGGCAACAAGCTGGGTCGGATCGCCGTAGAACAGGCCCGTGACGCTGCCGTTTACGCCGTTCCAGCTCCCGCCATAATTGCTCGTGCCGTCGGCAAACAAACCGACTGAAAGCACGCCCCACAACCCGTTCGTGCCGTGTACGGAAATCGCGCCAACCGGATCGTCAACCTTGAGTACGTTTTCGAAAAACGTGCAGCTCAAGCACACCAGCACACCGGCAACCAACCCAATGATGCAAGAGCTTACCGGGCTGACGAAGCCGCTCGGCGCGGTAATGGCCACGAGCCCAGCCAGGAGCCCGTTGCCGCTCATGGAGTAATCGGGCTTACCCTTCAGCGCCCACATGTAGAGGATCGCTCCGATCGTGCCCGTGCAGCCCGCCAGCATCGTGTCAACGGCGATCGTGCCAATGCGCAAGTTGCCGTTAGCGGACGCGCCGAGAGTGCTGCCAGGGTTGAATCCGAACCAGCCGAAGGCCAGAATGAAACACCCGATCAGCACTGCTGAAACATCGTGCCCCAGGATGGCGTTGGATGAGCCGTCGCGGTTGTACTTGCCGATTCGCGGGCCGATAATCATGCACACGGCTAGCGCCGTAATTCCGCCAACTGAGTGCACCACCCCCGATCCGGCGAAATCGCAGTAGCCCTTGCCCAGGCCGACGTTGGTTCCCAGCTGCGAGAGCCAGCCGCCGCCCCAAGCCCAGTTGCCATAGAGCGGATAGGTAAGCGCGCCCATGATGATGGAAGAGACCGTGAACGCCAGAAACTTCCAGCGTTCCGCGCACGCTCCGGTGACGATGGTGAGCGCCGTATCCATGAAAACCATCTCGAATAGGAAAATCACCATCACGCCAACGTCATACGTGTGGCCAGCCAGGAACATGCCGGACTGACCCCACAAGCCCCACATCTTTCCGAAGATCGAGATTGCGTGTTCAGAAGCTAGGGGTTGCAGGCCGCCCAGGTTGGAATTGCCCGCAGCCCCGCCCATCTGAATTGCAAAACCTATGATCCAGTAGGCAAAGAGTCCGCAGGTGTACACGAAGAAGTTCATCATGTACGTGTGGTTCGCGTTCTTAACGCGGGTCAGGCCCGATTCCACCATGGCGAAGCCGGCCTGCATGAACATGACTAAGAAGCCGCAGATCAGCGTCCAGGTGAAGTTGATCGCGATCTTGTTCTGGCCGACTTGATTGGCGACGTCCGGAAGCGTTACGCCGACCTTGGAATCGGCTGTCGGCACATCGCTGATCGTTCCTGTGATCGTGCCGCCGGGATCGCCTTTCTGCAGGTCCATTTGTGAAGGAGCCTTGCCTGCGGCATCCTTGAGTTCGGCGTCGACCGGGGTGGCCGGCGCTGGCACCGCGGCTGGCGCTGCCGCGGGTGCGGCGGGTGCCGGAGCCTGCTGTGCGTGAACCGCCAAACCAAACGCCAAGCCAAGCGCCAGGACCCAAAGACAACACATGTAACAACTGCGACTGCAGAGCTTTTTCATCGGCTATGCTCCATAGTGGTTTTCGCTCCTATAAAACTTGCAGATTGCGCCTTCCCCGCCACGCTCCTGCCGAAGGCGACGGGCAATACTCCGAGGACTCCAACCAAGCTCACGGCGATGCCCACCAACGCGAAGATCAGTCGGCCGCTCGTGCTGGTGGTTAGGTGCAGACCGGATATCGTTACAAACCAACCTCCCAATGCCACGGCGATTCCCAAGGCCTTCATGCTGGCAATCGTCGCCGGCCGTGCTGTCTTTCCCTCCAGCGATTTGATCTTCACAAATCCGACCAAGCTGATGACTACGCCCGCCAGGCCCAGCAGGAAAACCAGCTTGCCGAACCCTTCCGTAAAATAAGCGATCCCGGCGCAAAAAACGGTACAAGCCGTCCAAAACAGAGTCAGATAACTTCCTTGCTGCTTATTCGCTGCCATAAATCAACGCTCCTCCTTCCCCTTAAGGGGTCACTGCCTGAAAATCAATGTCGTTGATGATTTGCGAAACTGCTTCCTTGTCCCTGAGCGTCTGCAAAATCCCGTCATCCATTTCAAATTGAAATCCGCACAACTTCGCTCGCATCACAAGTGAACTGACCCGAAGCAACGGCGGAGCCTCACGCATGGCCACGCCCGTGATGACCAACGCGGGCGGCTCGCGGGCTGCCGAGGACCGAAAAGTACGCAGGACAGCGCTTTCGACCTGCGGTAGCGCATCAAAGACGAGATCGCGCACGCGGATGGCGTCCCGCAACGCCTGTTCCGATTCATTTCGCTCCCGCTCGCGCCGCCGCAGACTCGTGTCCCAGACGTCCGGCGGCCGTGCTATCCAGTCGCAAGCCACGCTGTCACCGCTCAACTCCACCCTCAGGAGCCGCAACGGAGCGCGCGAGAGTTCGCCAAAGCGCATTTCTCTGCGCAATCCGCGAACGAAATCAGCGACTTCCCAGAACGGGTTCATACCCGCTCCTTCCTTTTCCCAACGTAGTTCCCGTCCTGGTCGGCAGCGCGAAGAAAATCAAGAACTGCAGGGCAACGATGGCTTCCAAGATTGTAGGCAACCCCGTTTGCAGGCGAACAAAGAGGAGCAGCGCAACCATGGAGAACCATTGCCAGCGGGTGCGACGCAACCGCTCCAGGCGAGTGGGAAATCGCAACAGATCCCTTAACCGAAGCTTGCCATCCACTGCTGAAGGCACGCTCGCGCGTATGCACGCGACAGCAAAAAATCCGCCGAAGAGCAACTCCAGTAAAATCATCCGTGTGTTCTCAGTCATTTCAAACACCTCAACACGTGCCAACGTTCGCAATCGAACCAAACGAATTGGCCGGCACGCTGAACCTTCTTGCGGAAACACGAACCAACGGCGAGTCGAAACAGCCGCGCAAACCGGCTCAGCCCGGTTCACTGCCTTGGCCCTTCGTGGAGCCTGATGTCCTGGATTAGTTGGGCACGACGGGGTGCCCAAGTGGACTAAAGGTGCGAAAGCTTGACCCGCCAGAGTCCTTCCGTCCTGGAAAGGAGGGGGCCAGCCTTCGAACTTCTCTCAACCTCGGCGCCCACCATAGGACTGGGTTCGAAAAAGTGCAAACGCAAAATTTGGATAATCTCGATCCAAAACTCGGGAGGCTAATCGGCCGCTCGGGTTTTCTCGTCGTCGATGGCTGCTCGCGTTCCACAAGCCCAAGCGCGGACGGCGAGAGATGTTCGAAGACTTCATAGGGCGCGGGAGATCAGCGGTCAAGAAACCGTCAGTCCGACAGGGCTGACGCATACCCCCCAGAAACGCGATCCGTGATGGTGGGAGCGATCATGGCAGGACGGCGACTCGCCTTGGAGGGTGCGCACGATGGGTCTCGATCTGTCTGTTCGGAGATTCCTGAGCCTCTCGCGCGGAAGGGCGCCCTCTCTGTTTGAAGATCACACGCTGGGATTGAGAATGGGACGGAGTTTTTCGTTCACTCCAAACGGATCTGGTAGGGAGAAGCCAACACCCGGCGGATTTGCTCCCTGTCCAACCAGGGCCCGCTACAGGTCGTGCGTAGAAACTGAATCAGACCCCGCAGCCCCCGACTCCGAACCATGCGGGCCAGACGAGCGCTGTTTTGCACCAGCGTGTTCAGTAGATGCGCGATTTGCATCAGAAAGTGATAGCCGCGCATCGCCTCCCAACGGTAAGAAAAGCTGTGTTCATAGTGATAGCCCTGATGTTTCTGAACCAAGATGCCTTCCTCAATTCCCCAGCGATGCCGCGCCCCCAGGTTGCAACGCTCATGAACGTTCTCTCGGTTCAGAGGTACGCTGGAGATCCAGGCGTGGCGTGCCTGCTTCGACACCACCGCAGGCGAATGCGTATCCATCTCTTCCCAACCTTCTTCGCACACCACCACATGAACGATTTGCTTCTTGCGCTCCTTCTCGCCGTAGCGATACTCGATCCCGTTCACCCAGCGGAATCGCTGCCGCCGGTTTCCCCACGTCCGCTGCAGACGATTCTGCCGCTCGAGCTGCTCCAGCCCGCGGAACTCTTCCCACACCGAGGGAAGCGACTCATCCTGCAGAACGATCATAAAATTCCAATGGTAATCGCGGCACAGGCCCAGGACTGGGCCATTGGCATAGAGCCCGTCCAGCAACAGCAGAACCGGCAACCGCGGAAAATACTCTTTCACCCGTGCGGCCAGTCGGTAGAAGGCATGGAGCTCGCAATCCTGCTTGTTTCTCTGCTGATCGCCTTCGCCATAGTTTAGGAATTCACTTAACAACGGGAGGGTCATGCCGTTGGCAAAGGTCAGCTTGGCCTCCAAAATGTAGACGTAGTATTGCGGCTGCGTCCCCACCGTCCCGTCTTCCCGGTGGGTGGGCACATGCCGCTCTAAACACTGCTCGGTCCACAGCCAGTCCCGCTTGAGCTTCCCGGTTCCATCGATGGCCACGGGATAGCAGTGCGCAATCAAATAGCGGGAGAACTTCTTGTTGCGGATGAGCTGCTGCACCAAAGCGACCAGACTCTCTTCGATGTGCTTCCCCTCAATCCTCTCGAGCAGCCGGGCCAGCGTATCCTGATGCGGCAAACTCTCTAGTTCCGGAAATAGTAACTGCAAGTTCTCCCAAAATTGCGGCAGGCTCATCTCCCGGTTGGCTTCTCGCCGTGAGGCCATTTGATAGACGAACATCAAAATGCCGTACAACAGCAGGACGGTTAGCTTGTGGCGGATCAACAGCGGATTTCGCGGATCGGGGATCTTCGCCAGCCGCTTCAATAGTTGGGGCAACGCCGACCGATAGACGCGGAGCTGTTCTTCAGTCGTATCTTGCCGCGCTTGCTTTTCTTCCTCGACCGTTTTCCATTCACTCGTACGGCTCTCGATGTGGCCCTCGGGGGAGACTGCAAATCTTGTCCTGCCTGACGCTCGCGCCAGGCGCGCGCGGCTTCTCTGCGGGCCTGCTTATTCCGCTTCAGCTCTTCTCGCCGTCGCTCTTGCCGGCTGGGCTGCTCCATCGCTCCTTCCCTGCAGAAAAGATCGAAAGTCCGCCACTAACGGATACACATAGATCTCCCGCGGCACCGAGCGATACCGACTGTGACGGCCCATCCGCCCCTCTCCCCGTGTGACCCCCAGGCGAATCCAGTTGGCCGCCTGGTAGCAAGTGCCCCGGTACCGCCCCACCTCCACGAACGTCTCCAGCAACACCGGTGCGTACCCGTAGCGCCGCTGCCAATCGCTGCAGATCCGCCCCACCGCCAGCGACAACGCTTTGCTCGCTAAGTTTCGGATGTGTACCCAGGGAAACAAAAGGAAGCGCGTGTTCCCCACCACCCAGTTCAACCGCTGCGCCCGATCCTGCCCGCCCCATCCAATCCAGCGGTCCCGCTCCGACAAGGACCAAGCGGCCGCCGCAAACAGCAAACACCCCAGACGACGCGCGCCTCTCCCCAGCAAGTAGTAGCGCTGGTGCGCTCCAAACGGCCGCCGATATCCCAGCGGGTGGTAGCGGGCTACATACTCGTTCCACAACCGGATGGCTGGCTTGTCCAAAACAGGTTCCAACTGCAGCGGGACCACGTCGCGCACCGTGCCCACCAGTTCTTCCTCGGGATCGGTGCGGCGGCTGGGAACGATCTCCACGTCCGGCCGTCGGATCGGTTGCCGCGCGGGCAGCTGGAGCAAGCCTAAGGCTTCCAATCTCCGCAGAGTGTGGACGCAGGACCTCTCCTTGTAGCGACCCGTGGGCGTCACCCAATTCAAATGCTCGCAGACCGTGTACACGAGCTCGGTCCAGGGCAAACCGCATGCCTCGACCGTTTCTTGAATGTCTTGGATTTCTTGCGCGGTGAACTCGCGCCCGGCCAAAAATTTCGGTGCTTGGTTTCGGATCAACTGGCGGCAGCTCCGGAGCGCCCGCCATATCATCTCAAAAGCGGTTTCGCCTGTCCACTACTTTTTCGCGACGAAATAAATTTCCAGATAGGTCTAAGTTGTTCGAAGCTCTCAGTTAGGCAGACTATGCGTCAGCACTGATGGAACCCCCGGTTTTACTGGGTGAAAGCGTTACGGACCCGATCAGTCCCGTAACCCCGCTAAGTGTGCCTTACGATGGGTGAAGGAGAGCGAATGGATTGGCCCCGAGGAGGAGGGCAAGGGCAGCGCGGTTCTTTACCTTGCGAGTTTTGCAGGACAACACCTCACCTCCACTGATTCGCTTCTGGGGGGCCGCATCCTCCAGCGCCGCCTATCATCGCTGGCACTGAGTTCCTTCCGTCCCTGTCTGAGTTCTTACGACGCGAGCTGTCGCTTCAAGGCGGTAACCGTGCTGGGGTTCGCCTTTATCTTGAGGCAAACACCCTTTTCTTGGTACGACTCGCTGAGCACGTGGATGTTCTTGCGGATGTCGGCGAGTACGCCTTCCTTGCCGTAGGGAACGACGAGCTCCACCTGAGCCATGTTATCGAGAAAGAAACTGACGAGCCGGGAGTGAAGTGCCTCGATGTCCTTGGGGTTCAGCGCGGACATCGCAATGGCCTCGGGGAACTCTTTTTTCAGCAATGCCTTTTGCGAAATATCGACGGCGTCGATCTTGTTTAGAATCAGAAGAGACCGAAGCTTTCCCGCCCCAATGCCTTCGAGCACTTCTTTCGTCACCTGAATGTGAGAGCGTAATGCCGGATCCGCCGCATCCACTATGTGGAGTAGAAGGGAGCCGTCCAGCGCTTCATCGAGAGTCGACCGGAATGAGGCCACTAGATCGTGGGGAAGATTTCGAATGAAACCAACCGTGTCGGAAACGAGAATCCGAGGTTGAGTCTCCGGCTGCAACGCTCGCACGGTGGTATCCAGGGTCGCGAAGAGCTGATCGGCCACGAGCACTTCGCTCGCGGTGAGCGCCCGCATGAGTGAAGACTTTCCGGCGTTGGTG
>QHYS01000006.1 GCA_003223325.1 Acidobacteriota bacterium | reverse complement strand
TGCTGATCATCACTTGGGATGAGAATGACAAATCGGGCAGCCCCAACTGTAGTACGAAGACGGTCGGGCAAGGCTGCGGCGGTCAAATCGAGACGGTCGTGATCAGCCTGCTCAGCAAGCTAGCTTACAAGTCAACAGCCGGTGACCCCGCCAACTACAACACTACGTACGATGGAGCAAACCTCCTGCGCACGATGGCTGATGCGCTCGGACTGAAGACCTCCGGCCTGGGCGCAGCAGCCACGCGGGTGCCCATGGCGGACTTCTTCTAGCACTCAACCGGCCTGAGGTTCGGGAACGTGACGATGGGGCAGGAGCACGACCCTGCCCATCACTACTGAGCAAGACAACCCGTTCCGTGGTCAGCGGCGGCGGGATGGGATTAGTCCCGAAACCAACGACTCCGTCAAGCCTGCTGGTGAGTACAGATCGCACGCGCGTTGAGTGTGACCGCGGGTAGCACTCTGACGGCCAGCCTCAGCGGGGCGACCTCGTCGAGCTACACAACGCCAGCGAGGACCTTGGTGGTGGGCAACTCGGGCGGGGAGCGTGCCCGGCCTCACCCGGAGGGCGAACGGAGCCATCTCGGGCACACAACCAAAATCTTTTGTTCGTGGATGATGAAGATTCCATCCGGCTCACTCTAACTCCGCTTCTGGAAGAAGCATGGGCTAGAAGTAACGGCGGTCGCCAGCGTGAGTGATGCGCTCGCCCAGATAGACCTTACCAAATACGAGGTTCTCGTCTCCGATTTGGATATTGAAAAACCTGGAGACGGATTTGCTGTCATCGCGGCTATGAAGGTCAGACAGCCTACATGCGCAAACATTATTTTGACAGCATACCCCGACTTTGATACCGCGCAGCAAGCGATTCGCCTGAGCGTGGCTGATTATCTTATTAAGCCTGTCAACGTTGAAGAACTGCTTAGGAACTGTGCAGAAATAATTTCACATTGGCCGCAGCGTGTAATTCCACATCGGTAGCGTCTTATGCCTGGTCAGCGCAAGTTGTTTCATTTCCTGAGCCGATATCTTTTCGCCTTTTTCGTACTTCTTGCGCAGCAGACGAGCACGCACCTTCAGTCCCGTCTGGCCGTACATCCTCTGTTCGTAACTCTTCCACCACAACGTGAGGGCATCGACAGCAAACGCCGGGGTCTCATGGCTGGTCCCCGCCACCACGAAACCCTGATTCCGCGCCGGATCGTAAATGCCATAAGGGACGGCCCTGCCTTTGGCGTCGCTGCGGAAGTCGTGATCCATGACCAACTGCGGCTGCTTCTCCCAGCAAGCCCCGGGGTTCTTGAAATTTCCAATCATTTCCTTTTTTTTTCGCATCGACGCTGATGATGGGGTTCCCCTGCGCCAGAAATTGTTTTCGCTGACGCTCGATGTAAGCAAACTGTCGATGGCGTACCCGTCGGGGCGGCGGGTTCTGGTTTCCTGATTCGAGCTTCTTGTGGTTCACCCGCAAGGAGTCGCCCATCTGTTTCAACAACCGCCGAACGGTGCTGGCGCTGCCCCGGATCTTCAGCCGACGGAGTTGCTGGGCGATTTTCCGATAGCCCGGCGATCGGATCCCCAGCCGTTTCGTGCTCGAGCAGATGGGCTATCTGTTCGATCACTGCGGCGTTTTTTTTCCGCGGGCTTGCGCCCGCCGCCCGCCTGGCGAATCCGTCCCCGTTCCACCTGGCCCCCGAACAACTCGCGGCGCCCCCAAGCCACGGTGTGGACATTGAGCCCCAGAAAGTCGGCTATCTGGCGGTCGCCTCCGTGTCCCCGTCGGTGCGCTTCCAGGCCCGCATAGAGCCGCCGCTGCCGCTGGTCCAGCAGGCTGAAGAATAGGATGATGGCGGCCTTCCGTTCCTCCGACAACTCCGTCGGCTGCAGGGAGGCCCCTACCTCCCACTCCGCTTCCTGGCTCGCGCGCCGCACCTGTTGTTCCCTCCGACGGCCCGGCTCCCGCGAAAAGTATACGTACTCGCGGCCCCGCTTCTCGCGCTCCAGCTGCTTGCGCCGGACCAATTCTAAAAGCGGCTCTTTGACGACGACACCCAGCTGGGCTTCCAGTTCGCTGGCCGTGAGGCCGGCGTCCGCTTCTTCCACAAACCATCGAGCCGTAGCCAGCAAGTTGCCGTGGCGGGAAAACCCCACGCCGGTGGGAATAACTGGTGCGATAGCGCAAGAGTTTCAGCCGGCGAAACACGGTCATGGTGGCCGAAGTACCCAGCGCCCGTTTCAAGGCTTCCAGGGTGGCCATTTTCTGCTTAGCGAGGAAGGCGCGAAGCCGGTGGGTGTCCAAACGCATGTGGTATAGTTGATCCAATAAGAAGATGTTTACGAGGAATTATATCACACTTGAACGCAAGGGTGTCTTCAACAAAACTCAGTGTCAGGAAGCCTATGGCGCTTGTCAGCCCATTCTATTATAAGGATGGATTCCGACGGGGATAGATTCTGTGTGTTTCCACGGTCTTCTTGCTGATGCCGAGCATTTCCGCGATTTTCTCACTGTGAAGTCCTTGAGCGAGAAGTTTGACGACTTCCCTTTGACGAGTTGTTAGTCGGGGCTGGGGCTTTCCGCGGTCGCGTTTCCGCAGTCGGTGAATGTTAGTTGTCATTACCGATGGGTAAAACGCTTTATTGCTCAGCAGGGTTTTGATCGCAGGGATTAGATCTCGTTCAGACTCACCTTTACGAATCAATATCTTGGTCTGTGGCAGGTTTCTGAGGATCTCCCGTGCGGCCTCCAAGCCCGTTCCTTTTGGGCATACCGAAATCGAAGATCGCCACATCCGCCCTTTCCATTGCCTCCCGGCCGTCCCTCGCTTCGGCTACGACTTTCCAGTTGAGATTTTCTTGGAGGATTGCGCGAACACCTCTGCGAAGGACAACGTGGTCATCGGCTACGAGGATGCGAACGCCAGACACTTGCTCCCCCTGGGAAGAGAGCTACATGGCGACCCGACCAGCGTACCGTTCTTCCGCCTTGGAGGATCAGACCCTCCGTTTAGTTGATGATCAAAGATAGTCCTGAAGAGCTAGGGTTTGTGCCGTATTGTACGGACGGTTGCTGCCGTCAACCGAAGGCCAGACTGTGTAACTTGTCGGATTGGGAACGCTCAGGGATTTTCTGTATTTCAGCCGAAAACGCGCCCTTTGCTATGCTCCCTGGATTGTGACAAGTGCAGACATTCTCAATATCTGCCACAATTACCACCTGTCGCGGCGGGAGGGGGAGACCGTGCGGTTTCTGATCGAGGGTTTAACCAACAAAGAGATCGCCGCCCGCATGGGGATCAGCCCTGACACCGTGAAAGTTTTTCTGCGGCTTGCGATGATGAAGATGGGGGTTTCTTCGCGTACGGGAATCATGAGCAAATTCATCCACCTCAAGGAATCCGACAGCGGACTTGGCACTGAAACAAGCAGAACAGTTCATCGCCCAATCCACAAACTAGAATAATCTTCAGATATTTCGATAACCGTCTCGATTGCCTCTCGACCGTATCCGGCACACACGAAACGAATGCTCATGGGAGTCAACTGATTCGGCCGGGTTTCGGTTTCGGGAAGTTTGGAAGAAGTCGCTCCAGTGCAGGAATCGGTTCTTTTCCAGCAGCGGATTTCTCAACGTATCCGTCTGCAAGCAACCGAGCGACTGGAGCGGCTTCTTTCGTGCCAACCACGGTGAAGACGAGGATTTTGGTTCTGGGTGCGATCCGCCGAATCTCCAGTGCCGCTTGCATTCCGTTCATCACTGGCATGTTGATCTCCAGCAGAACGAGGTCAGGATTCAAGGCTTTGACATGCTCAATAACCTCTTGCCGTCCCTGGCCTCGCGCCGTAAGGTCATTCCTGTATATAGTTTGCCCTCGAATAGGGCATAAGATGCAGCAAAGAACACAGGGCGTCCCGAACAAACTTGTAGTCATCTGCGATTTAAGTACAGGCGGGACCGGCATGAAAGACCGCTCTAGGACCAGGCGCAAGTTCACAAATTTTTACAAACGCGAGGCGTTCGAGCTGCTGCTTCGCCTGGCAGCTTCGTCTGCTTCACCGCAAACGGCTGTAGCGCAGGGCGGCCCTGAGGCCACCGAGCTTCGCGCTCTCAATATCTGCCACAATTACCACCTGTCGCAGCGGGAGGGGGAGACCGTGCGGTTTCTGATCGAGGGTTTAGCCAACAAAGAGATCGCCGCCCGCATGGGGATCAGCCCTGACACCGTGAAAGTTTTTCTGCGGCTTGCGATGATGAAGATGGGGGTTTCTTCGCGTTCGGGAATCATGAGCAAATTCATCCACCTCAAGGAATCCGACACCGGACCTGGCAGTGAAACAAGCAGAACAGTTCATCGACCAATCCCTAACGCTCTCGAACATTTCCGCCACCCGCGCATCTGACTTTCCGGCCCTCACTTAGCTCAATGATCCCGTTGCGGATCGCATACTGGACCAGATCCGCTGTCGAATGGCAATTCGTCCTCGAACAGATATTCTGTCTGTGCTTTCCACGGTCGCGTTTCAGCGGCCGATGCACTCCATGCACCTTCTCGTGGGCGGGCTCTTTTTCTTGCTGGTCGCGGTGATTGCTACAATCGCTTTGATAATCTCCTAGTTGAATCGCATGGGAACGCAAAGAGTCGCATTTCACACGCATACATTAGGCGGCTTTCCTGGATCGCAGAAATTCCTGCACCATAAAACCGATACTCGCCGACACAGCAGACCCAAGAACGGTGACCAGGATCGACCATATCGAGTCGAAGTGACTAGGGTCTTCTTTGGGGGGAGCAATTGGGGCACCCTGATAGGCAAGCGAGAGAGTCCGCCCCGCCGTGCTGTTATCACGAGCGTGGCATCTTTTCCACGTGAGAGATTTACCCCATACCTTTTAGTCTGATCGAATCCATCTGCCGCCGAGCTTAAATGAACCTGGACGACGTGTTCGCCATACGAGACCGGCAGTGACTTGGAGAATGTACCTTCGATTTGCTTTCCTAAAATGCCGACCCCAAACCGCTTCTTTTCCGTGCCGGAGATTTGGTCCGTCTAACTCAGCTTGCCATCAATGAAGACCGATAGTTCGGCGCTGCGAAAAATGTGACGACAAACCACGTTAAGAATCGCAGAGCCACTGGATAAGTACGTGTACGCCGCCAGCGTGCTTAAGACCACTCCTCCGGCCAGGACCGGCAGTCGTGCTTTCGCCGGTATCTGCTGGACTATCTGGTTGCATATAGCTGCAACGCGACGGCCGGATGAAGCAGAGTGGGCCGAATCAGGCGCTTGTGTGGGAATTGTCTCGTTATCGGCAGCGTTCATCCGATGTTCAATGTCACACAGTCAGGTGATTCCTGGATATAGTTTGCCCTCGAGTAGGGCGTAAGATGCAGCAAAGAACACAGGGCGTCCCGAACAAACTTGTAGTCATCTGCGATGTAAGTAAAGGTGGGACGGGATCTTCATGGAAGACGGTGCTAGGACCGGGTGCAAGTTCGCAAATTCTTACGAACGCGAGGCGTTCGAGCTGCTCCTTCGCCTGGCAGCTTCTGCTTCACCGCAAACGGCAGTGGCGCAGGGCGGGTCTGGTGCCACCGTTCGGAGAAGCCCTGTAACCGAAGACATTGAGGTTCGCGCTCTCAAGTTCTGCCAGAATTACCACCTGTCGCAGCGGGAGGGGGAGACCGTGCGGTTTCTGATCGAGGGTTTAACCAACAAAGAGATCGCCGCCCGCATGGGGATCAGCCCTGACACCGTGAAAGTTTTTCTGCGGCTTGCGATGATGAAGATGGGGGTTTCTTCGCGTTCGGGAATCATGAGCAAATTCATCCACCTCAAGGAATCCGACACCGGACCTGGCACTGAAACAAGCAGAACAGTTCATGACCAATCCCCAACCTAGGTGGCTTCCCGCAGGGAAACGTGCAAAATCAGTGCCGTTGAAAGAACGTGCTCGCTACGGCCCCTGAAACTCTCGAACATTTCTCGCCGCCTTCGAGAGCCCAGATCCGCTGTAAGCATCTGCCGTAATCATTGAATTTCATCTCCCAAACATCGCCGGACAAGTTGGCGAGCAGCACGATCCCTCGCCTACGATCCTGAAGCTGAACAAATTCGACAACAACCCCCATCTCGAAACTCTGATTCAACCGAATGACATTTTCTGAAGATGAGCTTGTCGCCGGCCTGAAGTTGGCGAGCTTCCGCTGGAATCATGTGGACCGGTACAACCTGGCGTAGTTCATAGACCGCGGCAATGCCACTCATGTTCGGCATGACGATATCCATCACGACTACATCGGGCTTGATTTCGCGTGCGCGTTCCACTGCTGCAATGCTATCTCTGGGCTTCCTAAACTTTCCAATGCGGTTGCTGGTTGCTGGCTAAAAGGGAACAGAGTGCGCGGCGGACAAACGGCGGGTCCTGAGGTGAAGGTATTTTAATCAGCAGCCACTACACGGAAGAAGAAGCCGCCCTTCTCGCACGACTGTTTGGCGACGGTAATTTCATAGAGAAATCGCAGACGGGTACGAAGCTAGTGTCAACGATCAACCGGATTCTCCCGGTTGAAAGCAAAGGAGTCTGACAATTCGCACGAACAACGATCCGACTCCTCCTCAACTGGCACGAGATGGAGTTGTGCGGTGAAGCCGAGAACGGCAAACAAGCAAACAAGCAATCAAGAAAGCTAAGGGAGCTAAGGCCCAGATTTGGTCCTCCTTGATATCAACATGCCATTATGAACGGGATCGAGGCCGCTTATCAAATACGCCAGATTGCGCCTTCGGCGAAGATCCTGTTCTTTACAATCTACGATTTAGCTCAGTTTCAAGCCGCAACTCCGATGCTGTCCGATGGATTTGTTTCTAAATTTGCCGCTGGAACCGAATTGATTCCGGCCGTCAAACGACCTAAGATCGCCATTGATGTCCAAGCGTACAATTTGCTTAGCTGCGACCGGCGGGCACTGCTGTGGTACGGTTGTCGGCTGCGCAAACCAATAATCATGATTTTTTCCTCGCGTGTTTGGCCGGCCGAATGCCAACTCCGTCCATTCGTGCCTGGATGAGCGAGAGGCCAATCGCAGCTTGCTCTCTACCTGCTGACAATCGTTTGTGTCAATTTCCAGCCACAAGATTCGCACGTGAACTGATCCTGGGGCTTCGCCTTCGTGGCTGTGTGACCGCAGCGCGGGCATTTCATCGTACACATGAATCACCCCGTCGTCGCTCGGCCGATACGTGAGGCATCGGCTTCCTTTTATGAGATGATTTGATTGAGCAACTAAGGCAGAGTGAAGAGCGCCCATCCGTTTGAAACCAAAAGAAATCGCCATATCCTCAGATCCCCCTTGAAGATGCTGCGGCTGTCGTCATCCAACGATACGAGTGTGTCAATTAGGCAGAACGTCTGGGTCTACCACTGGCTCAGGTCGAAAATGCCGATGCAACCTGCCGATGTCGGGGTTTTGTACCTTACTGAGTTGACGAGCACAGCGTCAGCAAGTCCGAGCATTCGGTGACAGAGATGGTCCGCTATGCTATCCACAATCATCTCGTGGAGGCTTAGTCCTCGACTCCGATAGATTTGTATTGCCTTGGACGCCGGGAGGAACCGCCTGACTTCAGCCAAAAATCTTTTGTTCGTGGATGATGCATCCGGCTCACTCTAATTCCGATTCTGAAGAAGCGGGTTTGAAGGTATCGGTGAGTGATGCGCTCGCCCAGATGGACCTTACCAAATAGGACGTTCTCGTCTCCGATTTGAGTATTGAAAAACCTGGAGACGGATTTGTTGTCATCGCGGCCATGAAGGTCAGAAGCCTGGATCAGCGGGTGCAGGGTTCGGGCAAAGTTGGTGTGTTCTTCCGAAACACCACCGGCCTCTAAATGTGTTAGCTTCCGGCAGCTTCACGACCGATATGGGGGTTCGCTTAACCTGAATCCTGTCAGGTATCGTCAACGCGACGTGGTCCAGCCTTCCGTACAAAATCATTACAGGACAGGGCGCCCATGGCAACACCGTCGTCAATGATCGACCGCCGGGGCTTTGGCGCAACGTGAGATCCGCCGCACTCAATGGTGGTCGCAGTGGATGCTTTCAACGCCTTGAACCACGTCAATTTTCAGAATTACGTTGGCACGCTCTCGTCGCCGTTCGTCGGACGGGCCAATGCCGCGGAACCCGCACGACAGCTCCAGCTGAGCGTGCGATTTATCTTCTGAGGCTCGCGGTCAGATCGGCCACTGGAGGGCAAGCAAGGGCAGGACCAAATATTGGACCTCTGACCAGTAGCCGGTTCGGCATCGGAGATTTAATTAAGCTATGCAATGAACTCCAGCCCTGGTGGAGACGAGCCAGAGTGGCTGGCTCGCTGGAGTTTTTCTCCGGTCGATTGCTCTTCTTCTTCCCTAAGAAGCTGCCGGCCGGGGAACAAATTCTGAAACGGGGACGTGATCATGAATCGTCTGGGCGTGGTTTTGTTTGTGTTGCTTCTTGCAATAGGGATTGTGAATGCTGGATGCGGGGGATACGTTGCTCGAGCAACGAATGTATCTTCGACAGCTGGATCTTCCACAGCGCCTTCGATCACTAACCAGCCGGCCAGCCAGATGGTCACGGCAGGGCAGACGGCCACGTTCATCGTAGTAGCGTCGGGTACCGCACCGTTGAGCTACCAATGGATGAAGGGCGGCGCGTCTATTCTCGGAGCGACGTCCTCGAACTACACCACTCCGGCCACCGCATCCGCGGATAACGGCTCGCAGTTCACTGTCATGGTCGGCAACACGGCGGGCAACGTGACCAGCAATGCAGCCACGCTGACGGTCAATGCCGCTGCGGTGGCGCCTTCGATTACCACCCAGCCGGCCAGCCAGACGGTGACGGCAGGGCAGACGGCCACGTTCAGCGTAGTAGCGACGGGTACCACGCCGTTGAGCTACCAGTGGATGAAAGGTGGCACCACCATTCCGGGAGCGACGTCCTCGAGCTACACCACCCCGGCCACTACATCCTCGGATACCGGTTCGCAGTTCACTGTCATGGTCAGCAACACGGCGGGCAACGTGACCAGCAATGCAGCCACGCTCACGGTCAGTGCCGCTGCGGTGGCGCCTTCGATTACCACTCAGCCGGCCAGCCAGACGGTGAC
>QHYS01000107.1 GCA_003223325.1 Acidobacteriota bacterium | reverse complement strand
GCGCTGGCTGCTGCATACGAGCAAGCAGTCTTGAGTTCTAGTTTTTCCCCTTCAACGTCGATCTTTACTTCATGAGCGATCCTCCCGCGCCGTCGGCAGGAGCAGGAGTTGTAGAACACCGGCAGTGTTTGGTGTCCATCTTGACCGACTCGATGACCAGATACAGTTTGTTCGCACTGTTGACCTTCCCCGACACGCAGTAGTATTGGCCTGGCGTGATCTGTTGGGATTTGGTGAAGTCATACAGGCGGTAGACCCGGTGGGTGGAGTCGTCTTGCATGAGGAACACGGCACAGGTTCGGTATTCTGTCCGCGAGAGCAACAGCAGGTGGTTGGCGCTGAAGTTGAACATGGAAGTAGAACGGGAAGAACGAGAGATCCAGACCAGAGAGCGGGAGTGATGAGCTCCCGCCCCCGCCGGTAGCGCCGTTGAGGGGTTACCCGGCGGACTCCTCCGCGCGGGATATCATCACAGAGCGGCGCTTCCTCTGAGCCAGTCGTTGCTACTACTCCGTCGGCGGCTGGCCCTTATTGGCTTTGCGAAGGCTTTCGCCGCCGAGAAGGATGATCTCGGAGTTTTCGACCAAGCGGTCGGCGATGGCCGTCGCGATGGTGGTGTTGTGCAGGATATTCCCCCACTCGGAAAAGGCTGTGTTGGTCGTGATGAGCGTACTTCTGTTGTGGCTGTGACGAGTGGAAATGACCTGATAGAACAGATTCGAGGTCTGCTGGTCAAGAGAAAGGTACCCTAGTTCGTCGATCAGGAGAAAAGTTGGCTCGGTATAAAGCTTGAGCTTGCGGATCAGAGAGTGATCGACCTGCGAGGCCAGCAAGTGGTTGAGCATGTCCATGGCGGTGGTGAACAGCACGCGGCGGTTGGCCTGACAAGCGCGCCAGGCGATGATCTTCGCTAAGAACGTTTTCCCCACACCAGGGTTGCCGATCAGCACAACGGCGGTGCCTTTCTCAAGAAAGCCGAGATCCAAAAGGCGGAGGATGCGACTTTTGCACTGTAAGCGAGTTTTGTGATGGTTGAAGTTGAAGCTGTCGATGGAGTGCTTGGCTTGCAAGCGAGCGAGCCGGAAGCGGCGATCGATCGAACGGGTCTGACGCGCTTCGAGCTCACGGTCCAGCAGAGCTTCGAAAGCTTCCGCGGCGCTGAGGTTCTTGCTGGCCGCATCAGTCAGGGTCTCGTCCAGATGCTGGCTCATCGTCGTCAGGTTCAGTTGATTCAGTTTCTGTTGGA
The DNA here is from genome assembly GCA_003223325.1 of Acidobacteriota bacterium. Classification (GTDB taxonomy): domain Bacteria; phylum Acidobacteriota; class Terriglobia; order Acidiferrales; family UBA7541; genus Palsa-189. The sequence continues at coordinate 2,022 of QHYS01000107.1, read as the reverse complement.
GTGAGTTCATCGGCGTTCCTTTTCGAGCGAAGGATGAAAGCGTCGTAATCGGCCAGCGACAGCGGATCGGTGATCAGTTCGTTCAACTCAGGGTCTTTGAACCGCAGCGGCGGCTGGACCTCGCGCCGCTGAGTTTGCTGACTGAGGATATTGGCGACGTAATCGGCGCCGAAGGCACCCGCTGCATGGGCTTTGCCAACAGCGGCGGCGACCGCCTCCGGCCCATAGTCACGAATCAAGGCGAGCAGTTCTCTCACCTGCCGGGCGAGGGAGCGATCGGTGTCCGCCAGGCGCCGTAGATAGATTTCCGAAGTAGGACCCAGCAAGCTGATCAAGCGTTGCTGTGCCGCCGACCGCTCTGCCGCGGCTCGTTGTTCGAACAGCTCTTTTTGAAAACGTTCGGCGCCAAGCACCTGCCCGCGTTGCCAGCAGCGAGCATAGGAGACGATTTCCTGCTGCTGATCGTAGATGGTGAGCGAGGAGGCATCTGCTTTGATCGTGAGCTGACGGCCCACGTAGCGTGGCGGCACACAGTAGCGATTGCCGTCGAACGATAGCCGGAGATCTTTATGAACCAGAGCTTCGGTGGTGTCGCGATAGTCAGGCGTGATCACCGGCAAGGAGCGCAGTGCTTCAGGCTGAAAGCGTTCTTGAGGAGTCTGGCCCGTTTCACGGTGATGGCGCTGGTTAGCGACTTCGTTGAGCCATAGAAGTGCTTGTGAGTTGACATCGGCTAGGTCGGTGAACGTGCGCAGTGGCCAGAAGCTCGTTCTGGCATAACCGATGGCTCTCTCTATTTTTCCTTTTTCCCACGCCGCACGCACATGGCAAGCCCGGGGAAGGAAGCTATACTCGCGAGCGAAGGCCAGAAAACGCGGATGGAAACGCACCAGGTTGCCGTCATGTTCGGCAACGGCGGTGGCGAGATTATCGAACCAAAGCTCGCGTGCGATGCCACCCATGAATCGGAACGCGTGGATATGACAGCGAACGAACGTTTCAAAGCTCTGGCTGTGGGTGAACTCCAGATACAGCTTGCGGCTGTGACATTCCACCAAACAGAAGGCGTAAAGTTTTCGCGTATGCCCCTGATAGGAAAGCGTGTCGAAGTGTCCCCTCGACTTCGAAGCGTTCTCCAGGCCCCGGTTCCATGCGCACGTAGGCGCGTGGGGCGTTGGTCTGCGCGCGCACCCCCTGCAAGTACTCTTTCAGAATGCTCAGACCACCGCTGAAGCCGAGCGGCCGGAGTCGTTGTGCGATCACCGTGGCAGGGGCTTGCGGATCCTGCTCCAGGAACTCGGCGATGGTGGGCTTGAAGGGATCCAGCTTGCTCGAGCGCTGACGGGAAGCGGCGGTCTGCGCCGGCGCCACGAGATATTTGACGATGGTTCTACGCCCGATGTGCAGATGACGGGCGATTTTGCGCACCGGCCAGTGCTCGGCCCAGTGCAGGCGATGAATTTCGTTGATTTGCTCGGCGCTCAGCATGGGGGCTGAGTTCGGGTATACGGGCAGTCGGGTGCACAAGCCATAGGGATGTTCCTGTCAAGACGGGCAGACGTCGGCCGGCAAGTGGCCAACTGCCGGTAAAATAAGCACTTGCGCCGAAGCTAAGTTGTTCCTGTCAAGATCGCGCACCCTGGGTCCCAACAACCAAATCTCTGAGATTGAAGGCTTTAGATTCAAAGCTAGGTTGTTCCTGACAAGACGCTGGACGCGACGCCTCTGGTCCCGCCCTCGTTGTCGCTGCCGATTGCTCTCGATCAACTCGGGATTCTTCTGACGGTGCTGTTTCTGGTAATGAGGATGTTCGTCCCACCACTGCTTCTGGCTATCGCGAACCACCTGGCGATATTCCGGATCTACTTCGAGCTTCCGTCGGTGATAGTCAGCGCGGCGCCGACGTTGGCACTCCGGTCGGCTGCAGACGGCTTGTTGTGGACGGTAAGGAGAACGCTGAAAAGTGCACTTGCAGTAGACACAGCAGCCGTTCTGGGGCACGTCGACTCCTCAGAGAATTTC
>QHYS01000104.1 GCA_003223325.1 Acidobacteriota bacterium | reverse complement strand
GATCTCCTGGGATGGTCGGAACGAATTGCGCAACAGTCCGTAGGTGTGCAGTTTCATCAGCCACTGACTCTCCTGCACGTCGCTTTTGCGCCCTGGCAGATTCTTCGTGTCCCGGGCATTCACCAAGTAAACTTCCAAACCCGCTTGTTCCAAAATGTCGTATACCGCGACCCAATACACGCTGGTGGATTGCATCGCGATGGTCCGAATCCCACACTGCTTCAGCCAATCGGTCATCGCTTTTAGCTCGGCGGTGGTGCACCCGAAGCGCCGTACCGGTTGGCTGTCCCGGCTCGGTGGCACCGCCGCGTAATGGGATTCGTTGCCGATATCAATGCCTGCGGCGTCGGGATGGATGACTTCCAAGCTGAGGTCTTCGCTCTGGATCTTCCGTGTCGTCTCGCGCCGTTGCTTGCGGTTCATCTCGTGCCAATGGCGGTGTGTTGAATGATCGGTTGCCTTCTTGTTTTTCTCCTGTTGCTTGGGTTTCATGCTAACCTTCACATGTTAAATTCAACTTGGCCCGGCCCGGTTGGTGAAACCTACTCAATCTCCCCAGCGGGGTCGGACCGTTCTCCTTTTCAGGACAACGCCCGCCACCATCTACACAATCGCCAAAACCGGAGCCATGCTTATTGTCGGGCAGAAACGCACCAAAGAAATTGCGGCCTTAACTGCCGAGCCAGGTTGTGGGTGAGATTCTAGCAGTGTCAACGCCGCCCGTCTCATACCACCGAGCTCTCTTGATCTCTGGCAGAGTTTCAGGGTCGCATAACCACCCCAACGGAGTGGCCCGCGCTTATTGCCGCCTCGTTCTGTTTCCAAGTTCCATGGAACCAGACAGATATGGCGGAAGCGTGTGAGAGTCGAACCCACGGCCGTCGGCTTAAGAGACCCGCAAACGGCCCAACAGCCACAAACCAATCCAGTAAACCACAAAAGAATCAACAGCGGTTGGAGCCGAGCGCTGTAGCATTTAGGCCCCAGTTGTTGTGGGTATCAGCACAAATCCCGCACACCAGGATCTTCATTTTCCGCCAGAATTAGTTCGGTCGAGGCGAGTTGCGCGCAATTTGTTTTCGCTCTTGAGTCGGGATCGCTATATGCCTGTGCATGAAATTCTCATAAATCGGCAACTATGTGTATAATCGTATAGTCATGGAGCGTGAAAAAACCTCGCTTCCAGCCCATCGAGCGCGACTCGCCGCGGTACTCCGCGCCGCAAAGGAAGTGGTGTCCGTCGATATTGCGTCTCGAACACTTGGTATGGAGCGACGTGCCGCAGCCAAGCTTCTGTCACGATGGAAACAGCAGGGCTGGCTACGACGCGTAGGACACGGACTTTATATTCCGGTCCCCTTGGACTTGGCCGACAGCGAACAGGTGCTTGCAGATCCATGGGTCCTCACACCAACTCTTTTCAATCCATGCTACATCGGTGGTTGGACGGCTGCTCATCACTGGGAACTGACCGAGCAACTCTTTAACGAGACTCTAGTTTTCACGGCGCGGCGTCTCACTCAACGTCGTGTGGTAGCACAGGGTACAGTTTTCGTACTGCACAGAATCAAACCCAAACGTCTCTTCGGATTGAAAACGCTGTGGCGCGGTTCCGTCAAAGTCTCTATATCGGATCCGCCGCGAACCTTGATTGACATGATTGCTGCACCAGAGGTGGGCGGTGGCATAGACCATGTAGCGGATAGTCTAACGGCGTATTTCCACACAAAGAAAGCAGACCGCGATCTGTTGATTCACTACGCAGAGCAGTTTGATAACGGCGTCGTCTTCAAGCGCCTCGGATATCTCGCGGAAACCCGGTTGCACGACGACAAACTAGCTGCCGCGTGTCGCTCACGCTTGACACAGGGATACACCCGTCTTGATCCCACACTTGCTCCGAAAAAACTTGTCACCTCATGGCGGCTCTGGCTGCCGTTAGGGACGAAGCAAGCGGCCCCATGATCGATAGGCGCGAAATCCTTGAAGCCGCGTCCTCGTTTTCGCTGCTGCCCAACATAGTTGAGAAGGACTACGTTCTGGGATGGATACTTGCCGGCATTTATGCGCATGAAGAACTCGCGGAGACTTGGACATTCAAGGGCGGCACCTGCCTCAAGAAGTGTTATTTCGAGACTTATCGCTTTTCTGAAGACCTGGATTTTACGCTCCGCAATGAAGAACATCTCGACGAGGAGTTCTTACAGACAGTCTTTGAGCAAGTCGTCGCATGGGTGACGGACCAGTCTGGCCTTAATATTCCCGCCGACCAGCTTGAATTCGACATCTACGCCAATCCGCGCGGACGCCCTAATTGCGAGGGAAAAATCGCATACCGCGGGCCCGTGTCACCGACCTCGGGCGGTTGGCCGAAAATCAAGCTCGACCTGACAGCCGATGAGAAGCTGGTCCTCCCATCTGTCCGGCGCGAAGTCTTTCATCCGTATAGCGACCGCCCAGAAGGAGGCATTTGGGCAAATTGCTACGCTTACGAAGAAGCGTTCGGCGAAAAACTGCGAGCGCTCGGAGAACGGGCGCGGCCACGTGACTTGTACGATGTCGTGAACCTCTATCGCCATACGGATAGCCGGCCGAGGGCCACAGTGCTGCTTGACGTCCTTCGGCAAAAATGTGCTTACAAAGCGATTGCGGTTCCTACTTTTCAGATGCTCGTGCCACATCGCCCTGCTCTCGAAGGAATGTGGTCGGACATGTTGTCCCACCAACTTCCCGTACTCCCGCCACTCAATGACTTCTGGGATGCGCTGCCAGAGATTTTCAACTGGATGGTGAGCGGCGCTCCGATCCCGCAACGCGCACTCATCCAGCGCGGTATCGGCGAAGTGCCCGTACGCGCACGCCTCTTGCCGATGAATATTCCGCTTCGCTCACGTTCCGACCTCGAGATTATTCGCTTCGCGGCGGCGAACCATCTCTGTATCGATCTTGCCTATGACGGCAGCGTTCGGCGCATTGAGCCGTATTCGTTGCGGCAAACAGCCGAAGGAAATTACGTGCTCGGCGCGATACGCAGTGATTCAGGCGAGTATAGGTCCTACCGGGTGGACCGAATACAAGGAGCGACTGTGACTTCGCAGGTTTTCGCGCCGCGTTACGCGGTCGAATTGACTTCGACGGGCCCGCTGACAGTCGCCCCTTCAACGGCGATGCCGCGCTTGCCACGGATGCACACCGCGACCAGAACCAGGCACCAAGGGCCGACCTACGTGTATCGATGCACTATCTGCGGACGGACATTCAATAAGAAAAGAATGGATGGCTCGCTCAATGCGCACAAGAATCGCCGTGGATCCCCTTGTTATGGGCGATACGGCGTGTATGTGCGGACCAGATACTAGAACCAACAGAAATGCCTTTGGACTTTCGCGCAGTTCGAAGCATGATTGTGTGCGCAGAGTCTAATACTCCTAGACTATCTGCACACACGTGGCGAAGAACAAAAAACGTGAAGAGCCTGAAGAGATGAGCCGCGCACGGGACCTGGCCGATATTCTTCTCGCCGCTTCGCTCGCGGAATTCGATGGTCCGAAGTTGAAGCAGGCCATCGACGCAACCTTCAAAGCGAGGGCTTCCCATCCTGTGCCACAGCAAATGCCAGACCCACCGAAACGCATCGCCGCGTCCTACAAGCAAGCGGCCCGTGAACTCGATCTGCGTGGAACCCACTACATTGGAAGGGGGATCATGCTAAATGCAGCTTGCGCGAAATTGGCAGACATGGTGTCGAGTTCTTTGAGACTTTATGCCCGCATGGGCCTCTTCTGAGTAGAGGAATTTCATGTTTTAGATGAAACCTTTCGCTTGTGGCCGGCGTCTAAGTTTTAACCCAAAATTCCACTACCACCCACCTGCCGTAGCCACAAGATTTAGACCCACAAAGCTTCGGGATTTGCACAATCGGTCTAAATCCACTTCGCAGAATCCACTCAAAATCTTCCCTTTGAGGTGAGTCTGTGAACATTTTTCGCTTTCGGGACCGCGTCGGAGTTCTCGACGAGCGGTCGCAGCATTTCCTGCAGACTGTGGCTTGGCTCGGTGGCTATGCCACCCCGGAACAGGCGCAGGAGCTGGGAATCAGGAACTCAGTAACCAGGGTCCATGTCCAGTTGAACGATTTGGCGTCTTGGGGCTTTATCAAACCCGTCAGTGCGTACCCGGCGATCTACCAGATCACGAAGTCCGTGACTCGGCTGATGGGCGCTGACTGGTCGGCGCGGCGTGAACACACTCTTGACACAATCCGAACCCGGCTGCTAACCGTGAACTTCTATCTCGAAGCGATCCGCTGGCCGGTTGAATTCGTGCTCGACCACAAGCAGAAGATCTCCAAACTCTGGCAAGTCGTTGCCGAACCTGCCTTGCTGCCGTACCGCGGCAGCAAGCCGTATCTCTGGCAGGACCTCGTCCTCCAACGTCCGTCCGGAGAAGTCGTCTTCACGATGGTTGACTACTTCGGTCGACACCCTTATCGCCAGCTGTACCGGCACCTGAAACGATTTGCGCCGATCCTTGGCCCAGATCATTTGAGGCTGATGATCGTGGTCAGCTCCGAGCACCGTGAACAGATATTTCGCCGGAAGCTCCACAACGCGAGGCTGCAACGGCTCTTAGAGCAGCAAGGCCTAGATCTCCCATTGAGGGACATGGTGACGATCTACCGGGTGCGACGGGCGGTGCCCGTCGTCCGCCCACTCATCACGAACAGGCAACAGCTTCGCGAGCTGCGGGCCCGGGGGCTCGCTAACCGTAGCACGGGCGACTCGCAGCAGACCAGACACGTCATCCCCAACAGCGACACCCACACGAATACGAACATTTCGAGCGAAGAAGGAGGCGTGTGATGGTGAAAGCCGCGGCCGCTTTGACGCTGAAAATCTGGCGAGAGATTTCTCGGCAGATTTTCCGCCAAAATAGAACCCTTACCCTTCGTGTACCGGCATACCCCCGGGGACAACAATCGGGGGCGGTTGCGGGGACGTTCGAACCGCCCCCGGAATCGCAGCGAATCTTACTGGATGAGCTGACCGAAAACATCCTGTCTCGCCTCCCTGAAGAGATGGACTGCCGCGCACGCGGTCGGCGTGTCATGGCAAAGTTACGCGACCTGGTCGGCGACCTGCCGGCCAGCGCCGACCATCACCACAGCAGCCGCTTCGGGCTCCTACAGCACTCGCTCGAAGTCGCCCTCAAGATGCTGGAGGAGTTTGAAAAGACGCTTCTCCCCGATGCCCCTCAAGACCGGGCCGTTTTCAATACCGTGGCGGACCCTCTGCAAACACAGTACCTCTGCTTCCTCGCCGGTCTGGGCCACGACCTCGGCAAACTCTTGGACATGAATGTCTGGGCAGGAGGGGAGCGTTGGTCGCCTCTAAACCAGACCTATGCCGAGTTTCTGAGACAAGTCAAAAGGGAGCCCGTGCTGGAGTGGAATAAGAAGCGGGCACACGGCGGTCATGCCCAGTTCTCACCTTGGCTCATGCACCATCTCTTGAGTCCTGCCGATGTCCGATTCATCGGTTTGGGGCAGTTGCCGGAGCTGGCAGCTGCGCTTACGGGCACTCATACCCCTGACCAATCGACCTCTCTGGCGCGTCTGGTAAGCTCGCTCGATCAGCAGAGCGTCGAGCAGGCGGCGCCGGACTGGATGCTGAAGCGACCCGATAGCAAGGTCAACCAGTTCATCCGCGCCCTTAGGTACCTGGTCTCTGACGGCAAGCTGAGGGTCAATTCCCCCGGTGCGCCCGTCTATGTCACGTGCGACAGCGCTGCTGTAGTCGTCCCGCGCGCGCTCTCGGCAGCACGTGGCTACCTGAAGGAGGACAAGATCACGCTGCCTTCCAACCACCATCTCTATGACCTCCTGGCGCAAGCAAAAGTTGTGGAAGCGGATGAAAATGGTCAATGCGTGAAGAGGATCAGGGTACCGGGGAAGCGTGGCCCGGTCGAACTCTACGCCTTGCTCTTCGCCACGAACACGATCATCCCGCAGGCGATTCTGCCGATGCTGCCCACATTCACGTTTGAGGTCGTGCCGGAAGAACTGACGCAAACAAGTGCGCTTGCCCACAGCAGGAAGGAGTTGCCGGCAATCGCAGTACAGCCGCTCGACTAGACTGTCGCGGCAAAATCCACAATCGCAGAGACCCAGCCACAAACGCCAAGGTCACGCGCCAGCGGCGGGCCCGCCGCTGGCGCTGGGTAGGTGGGAGACCCGAAGCCGTTAGAGATGCTCTCGAACTTACCGCCGATCCAATTTGAGATCGAGCTGACGAACGCGACCGAGCCTCTGGCTCAAAAACGACACCCACCCACAGCTGGAAGCGATCCAGGCTAAAACAAAAAGCGGGGCGCTCACCCACAACGAAGCCGACAAAAAGAATCACAGCCACAAGCAAACTCTTCCACCTGCGGCAGGAGGTTAGCCCGTCGCAGGTGGGCGCACCACACCGGGCGGACACCATTCGGTTCATCCGTTCCCATTAACCATTCCTGTTTGGCCACCATTCCCTTATCCATTCCGGTTTTTTCCCACAAACACAAATCAAATCGAGGAGTGTATTGTGGCCGCGAAATGCAGCTCTCAAGAAATTACCCAAGGGTCCGAAACGCTAACCGTCAACCCTCTGTTGACCAGCCTCGACCCCAATGAACATTTCGCAACTTCTGCCCAAATTCTAGCTCGCAACATCTTGCCTTCGACGCAGCAATCACCTGTCGAGATCAAGGGACAGGTAAACGGATATCCGGGCGTTGCAGGTATCTTGCAATCTGACTTACCCGTCGGTAATGTACCCAGCGCGACACCTGCAAGGCGGAAACGAGGACCATCCTTGAACCGCCGAACAGGACAAGCAGGAACAGTGTTTCAGCATTGCAAAACCTGGGACTCAGCGGCACCCACCTACGGGAAGTTTTGGGTAGATGTGCCCGGCAGTCCCGAAAGAAAACGGCGCACAATCCCGCTAGGCGTCTGCCGCACGAAGTCCATAGCGCGTCAGCGTCTTCGTGATTATCTCCAGCGAGAAGCTATCGATTCCACCGAGGCGTTCCGCCAGAATACGGCTCCTGCAATCACTTTTCGTCAGCAAGCCGAATGCTGGATCGCTTCGCTTCCCGCTCGAAAACGCCGTCCGGTCAAACCCGCTACCATTTCTGGCTGGCGAGATGCACTCAACGCGTGGCTCCTGCCGAATCTCGGAGATAAGTTGCTCGCGGACGTTTCGAACGCTGCGATGCGGCAACTCGTCGAGAAGATGTCGAACGCGGGGCTTTCGCCAAAAACCATCGTCAACTACGTGCAGGTAGTCAAACTTGTTCTCGCATCCGCTGTGGATGAAGAGGGCGAGCAAATCTACCCGCGTAAATGGAATCACGATTTCATCCAACTACCGATCGTCCGAAGGGATCAGCAGCGGAGGCCCACGGTTACCGAAGCCGATTTGAAGGAGATTCTTTCGACCGTAAAGGAGCGCAAATACGCCATGTTATTCGGGCTGCTTGCGGGCACGGGACTGCGAATCGGCGAAGCGTTTGGGCTGCGTCCGACCGACTTTGGGCCGGACTGCCGTGTGCTTCACGTCCGTCGAAGCATCTGGCGGGGGCAGGAGCAGGAGCCAAAAACGGCGAATGCCCTGCGGGTCGTTGACGTTCCCGAAGCTCTCGCAAAGGAGCTTCGAAACTTCGTAGGAGGCGTCAGCGGCTATCTCTTCGCAACCGCGCAAGGCAAACCACTACAGCGGCGAAATGTCCTGCGCGTTCTGCACAGCGTAAAACGTGTGGGCTTTCACGCGTTTCGGCGTTTTCGTCTCACGTGGCTCAGAAAGAATGCAGTTCCAAAAGATCTGGAACGGTTCTGGATGGGTCACGCTGCGGAAGACGTGGGAGACCTTTATTCAAAGCTCAAAGAGGACGTTGCGTTCCGGCAGCAATGGGCGGAGCGCATCGGTCTGGGTTTGGTCGGGGCGAGAGGATTTGAACCTCCGACCCCCTGGTCCCGAACCAGAAAATCTAAAATTCATAAGTGCCGCATCTGGTGTCGCTTACGGGATCGCTGGCCACTTATTCCCGCTCTTGAATTGGACGGAAGTTGGACGGATTCGGGCCGCGCAGATTGACCAACGGTGGACCGTGATGTAGCCCACAACGGGCAGCGGGAATGGCGCGTAGCTAAGCACCGACCGGTCGCGTTCGGAATCTGGGTATTAGTTCTCCAGTTGGGGAGAGTCCCGTTTTCTCGGGCTTATCCAAAATTGGTTATGTCAACCCCCGAGTACGCCGCTCTCTTTCGCTCGAATGCATAAAGCGGGCACCCACGACAAAATGGGCGCCCGGCGAAAGAAAAACCTAACTTCGGCTTAGCTCTTTTTCGACACTTCCATGTAGATGACTTCTGTTAAGTCCGGAAAAGGCGGTGCGCCATTCGGATTGGCCGGCGGCGCGGCAGTGGGCTCGCCAAGGGAAGTCTTGATTTCGTCGAGCGACTTCCCTTGCGCGACCATGGTTTTGATCTTGTTGTACTTATCCTGAATGAGATCGAGCTTCTTTTGCACTTCGGCTTTGGTCATCATTTCACCGTGGCCCGTCAAGTAGGTATCGGCATCGAGGCCAAGCATGCCCTTGACATTTTCGATCCAGCCCGCGGCCGAGCCTTGCTTTTCCACGTGAATTCGAGTCTCGGCTCGGTCAGGGGCGCCAGCCAGCAGATCGCCGCCGAAGACGATTTTCTCATCGGGTAGGTATACGACGGTATCGCCGCTGGTATGCCCAGACGCCCAGTGGTACAGGCGAATGTGCACGCCGTCGGCGGTCAGTTTATCCGTCTTGCCGTAGGTCTTGGTAGGAAGACGATCTTGCGGCGCCGGATTACGACTGCCGGCTGAAGCCTCCATTTCTTTTTTGCAATTTTCCTGCGCGATGATGGTTAACCCCGAAGGGAACGCCGCCAGCCCGTTCACGTGGTCGCCGTCGCTATGGGTGATTATGACCGTGTTCACCATCTTCGGAGTGACTTTGGCGATTTCGGCGATCACGCCTTTTTCGGAATCGACTGTAGTCTTCGTATCCACGAGGACAACGCCATTTGTGCCGACGATGAACCCGTCATTCGAACCCACGCCGCCCTGGACCCAGTAAACGTTATCCTTTACCTTCGTCACTTTGAGCGGCTGAGGCTGCTGTTGCGCCCTCGCTACCGCGCTAAACGAGACCAGCGCCGCAACGCCCAACATCCCCAGAACCAGTTTCCTCAATTCGTTCATACTTCCTCCTGATTCCTTCTTCCCACAAAACGCTATTCCTCACGCCTTCTGCTGTCAACCTTGGTCCGGTCCCGGAACTCAATGTGGCTCATATTCGATTTCCAGTTTCCGGAAATACCGTATCAGGAGTTGAGAAAGGTGGCGACGTTCAGGGCGCAGGCTGTATTGCACCGGCTGCTCGGAGGGCGGCGGGGTGTAGAATCGGGACCTCGCCCAAGCCCAGGAGTAAAACGCATGAAAGCGATTCGAATGCATTCGAGAGGCGGCCCAGAACTTTTGGCGTACGAGGATGCCCCGAAACCAGCGCTCCAGCCCGGCGATGCGCTTGTCCGCGTGATTGCCACGTCGATCACCAAGACCGAATTGACCTGGGACGAAACCTATATCGATTGCGATGGCCGGCCGCGCATCCCGACAATCCCCGGCCACGAGTTTTCCGGCGTGGTGGACGCCGTAACACCAGACGTTGCGGGGGTGAAAGCAGGCGATGCGGTCTACGCGCTTTCTTCGTTTTGCCGCAATGGTAGCGCCGCCGAATACATCGCCATTCGCTCGGCGGACTTGGCGCCGAAGCCGCGCACTGTGAGCTTCGAGCAGGCCGCCGCAGTTCCGTTGGCCGGCCTCACTGCCTGGCAAGCCCTTTTCGACCACGCCCAGCTTCAAAAAGGACAGCGGGTATTGATCCACGGCGGGGCGGGCGGAGTAGGGACCTATTCAGTCCAGCTCGCAAGTTGGAAGGACGCGGAAGTGATCACCACAGCTTCGGCTGAGAATCACGATTTTCTCCGCGAGCTTGGCGCGTCTGAGGTGATTGATTACACCCGCGAGCGCTTCGAAGAAACGGCAGAGGATGTCGATGTAGTGCTGGACACGATCGGCGGAGAGACTCAGCAACGCTCCTGGGGCATCCTGCGCCGCGGCGGGATACTCATCAGCATCGTGAGTCCCGTGTCCGCGGAGAAAGCAGCTTCACTCGGCCTGCGCAGCGCATTTTTTATTGTCGAGCCGAAACGCTCGCAGCTCATCGAGCTTGGACGATTGATTGATGCCGGCACGCTTCGCGTCATCGTTGGAGCTGCACTGCCGCTCGAAAAAGCGCGGGAGGCATTCGTCGCCGGCCACGTGCGCGGGAAAATTGTCCTGCAAGTGGCCGCCACTGAGTCAGCGAAGGCGTGACCTGTCGATATTTTCACCACGTCCCCCCCAACACACCAACTTCCGCGGAGTTTGATTACTCGGTAGGTCCCGAGTGGGAAAACAGGTAAGACTAAACAGAACCACTTAACTGCCTGATACGAACATGGGATGCATCCGGCTTCTTCCGCCACGACGCGGTCCGAATAGCTCCCGTCTTTTCGCCCTTCCCACAAGAGCCATGCCAAAGCCAGCGATAGAGTACGGCATGAAACGTTCCCAGCCACCCTCTGGGTCTGTGGGCGGCGGCATGTCCGCGGCCCGCTGTTCCTGAGGGTCGGACGCGCAGCGGAGTGGCGGCCTCAAGTAGCCCCTGAGGCGAAGCGCCTCTCTTATAGTTTCTCGGCGCATAAATGATCGAGGCCCTCGACGATAGTTCCGAGGGCTTTGAGTTCCGCCAGGGATAGCACTTTGGCCTGGGCGTTGTTGGTGGGGAAGACGACTCGGTGAACACAGTAGGCGCCATCAATTTTTGCCACTTCCGCCACGACAGCTGACACACGCGTCGTTTTCTGGAAAAACCCATTCGGCTTGCGGTTCAGGTCCGTATCAAATTCCTCCTCGCCTCCGGCCTTCTTGACTACCAGCCGCAGATCGCCATAGACCGCCCTCATTATCGTCTCTTCGTCGACCATGAGCTTTTGCAGGTCGGTTATTTCGAGCAGGACGATTCCCCTCGATGCCTTCGGCAGCTGCTCCTTGCTCTTCTTCCAGAGGATGTCCTTCAGCCTCTGGTGTGTTTCGTCTGGCTTCACCAGATGTGGGTCTTCGCCTAGCGGCTGCACGGCGACCCACGTCTGAGAGTTCTCGTTGCCGGTGTCCTCGAAGCGGCAGACGAAGCGCGCCCCTTTCAGCTTCTCGAATCGCTGGAGCTGGGCGGCCAGCTTCTTGCCGTCCGTATAGTCGAACTCGGGTTGTTTCTCGTCTCCCTCGCACAGAAGGTAGTCACCTGGCCCGAAGTAGTACAGCGTGGCCTTTTGCATGTGTCTCTTCGTCAGGTCCTCC
>QHYS01000105.1 GCA_003223325.1 Acidobacteriota bacterium | reverse complement strand
CGCCGATGTGGAACACGTCGTGCGAGACCTGGGAGCACATAACCCGCGCCCTCAAGGTGCGGCGCTCGGGGCCGCATGAAATGCTACGATTCATTGGCACGAGCGGTGGGTCGGAACTATGCACTAAAAAGATCAGAAAAATTCGAACCGACAACTGAGGGCGGCTCGGTCGTCTCGCGCCATAGAATCTCGAAACCAGCACGCTCGGGATCTTCTTCGGCACTTCATGTAATTTTCGCATCGGGAGTGGCGCCGCCAAGCGCCAGGTTCGCAGGCGTCGCCGGCGCGAGGGCAAGTTGGCGAAACGCTTCGGCGTTGGCGTGCGCAACATTGCCGGCAACATTCTATATTCAGGCACTTCATCTGATCGCCGTATTCCACACCATTTTCCATCCGCGGCGTTTGATGCTGATGGCGATAATCCTTCAGCGGTTCCGTAAAGCGCACGAAGATTTCACCTCCCTGTCTGTCCGTCGTGCCACGAAATAGACCATTTCTAACCTACGGCGACCCGTTCCAATCGTTTGAGCGTGTCCGGATACTTGCGAACCAGCAGGACAAGAGCCGCTGCTTGGGGATTCGGTTTTGCGCGGCCCTGTTCCCACTTCTCAAGGGTGCGTTCGTTAATTCGCAGCTTGCGAGCGAAAACGGCTCGTGAACACCGTAGTCTCTTGCGAGTGTCCCGAATCAACTTGGAGTCCACCTTGGGGAGCGGTGGCGCTTCCACCTTATAGGTGCGCAGCGTGATTTTGCCCTCGCGATGACCTCTCATCGCCGCGACGCCTTCCATCATTTCGTCGAAAATCTTTCTCTTGCTCATCGCCTTTACCTCCGCGGTTTCCTTTGCTTCGCGCCCTGACGAGCCCGGAGCTCAGTTTCAATCGCGCTCTTCAATCTCTGCTTTTCTTTGGGCGTAAGGTCTGAAGCTTCGTCCTTGTCGTAGAGCATCATGAGCCAGATCTGTTGTTCACCCGGGAAGTAGTAGTAGATCACCCGCAGACCACCTCTTCGCCCTTTGCCGCGTCTCGGGTCCGTCCAACGAAGCTTCCGAAATCCTCCCGTTCCCGGGATCAGGTCGCCAAGTAGCGGTGCAGCGGCCATCCGGTTCTGCAATTCCCGGTACTCGTCATCCGTCAGATAACTGGAGGCGTAGCGAGTGAAGGCCGGGGCTTCAAGGAATTCCATCCTATTCTTGGTACGCCATTAGCGTACCCTCCTAAATATACGCTATTGGCGTATGAAGTCAACTGGGACAAGTCCCTAGGAAAGGACGTTTACTACCGTCTGAACGAATTCGTGATCACCTTGCCACCCAACATGAGTTCGGGTGAGCGTGCCGTGAGATCTCGGAACGGGCAGCTGAAGTGCTTCTGCGCTACCCCTGGCCGTGGAACGTGCGCGAACTCCGGAACGTCATTCGCCGGGCCATGCTCATCGCTTCGGATGCAATTGAGCCGGATGACCTCGAGTCGAGCCCTGTGAAATCAAGCTTGGGGGTCCGCTGCGCGCTGCCCAGGAAACTTTACTCGTCACGCTCTACTCGAGGTGTTTCTTTTGGCGTCAAAATCTGCTGCGACCCACGCTAACAGTCTTAGAATCAGTCTTTCCTTTCACCCAAATTCTTCTCTCGTCGAGTATCTCTTCGCAGTGACAAAAAATTCGTCGCGAGGTCAGCTTTCATGAATAATGGGGGTTAGGCGGGATGCGGAAGGCACGGATGTTCAATCCGGCCCGTGGAAAGGGTAAGCGCGGCGGCTACCGCTACCTGCACCTGTACTTGGAGCGCCGAGCACACATCCACCTGCTCTTTTTGCTGGACAAGGGAGAGTAAGAAGGCCTGAGCACAGAGCAGCGGAAGGCGCTTCGCCAGATGGTCGCGGAACTGAAAGGATTGTAGGAGGCTCGAATGGCAAAGAAGATCAAGCTGAACATTCACGACGATATGCGGCGGTCCCTTGCCGATGCTCAGGCTTTCGAGCGCGGCGAGAGGGTTGACCTGCGCGTGACGGAGATTCCGTCACCCCCAAAGCCCATGAAGCCGGAAGCAATTCGCAAGATTCGGCTGACCTTGAACGTAAGTCAGGCGCGGTTCGCTCAATACCTGTGCGTCAGTACCAACACCGTGCAAAGCTGGGAGCAGGGCGCTCGCCGCCCGCAAAGCACGGCGCTCCGTTTGCTTACAATTGCGAAAAAGAATCCGGGTGTCCTTCTGAAAGCGTAGTGATCCGCAGGCGCGCTCTGGACTTCGCCGCGATCACTCCCCGCGTCGACGGTGCTTCGGCGAGCGATTCTTTTCCCGCCGTCGCCGTTTGGCTGGCGCGTAAATGGCCACAAGCGAAACAACACCGCTAGCTCCCAGAGACTGATGGACGCAATAGCGAAACCGTCGTGCAATTGGGGTTGACAGCCAGACCTCAATACGCTTCCCGGCGATGACGAAATGAGTGCAGAACCACGTCTTCGCCAAAGATGTCGTACCTCAAGCGGTAATCTCGCCAGCGGAGCCGCCATTGCCCTTCGCCAGCCTTGACCCCGGCGAGCTTCTTGATTTGGTGCTGTCCGCTCCGGTTGTGAGGGTCTTCCTGAAGGATGGTCAACGACTGTTCTAGTGCTGTCAGGAGCTCTGGGTTTCCTTTTGAACTTTTTCGGAACTCTCTTTCAAATGCCGGCGTGGTGAGGACACGAAACGGGCTGCTCATCGCGGTCTTTCACCGCTTGGACCTCTTGGCCGAACGACGCAATTCACTCAAGAACTTGCTGCCTTTACGTGCTCTGCCCCGACGATACTCCTGATAGCTCTTGTTGATCTGGTCCTTCAGGCCAGGATCCTGCAGATCCAGAAAGTCTTCCATGTCATCCACGTTGAGGACGCCCGCAACGGGAATACCATCCTTTTCCAAAATGAAATATTCCCGATTCATATGCACCCGGCGAACCAACTGACCTAGGTTGATACGCGCCTTCGTGATCGGAATGCGGTGTACGGTGATTTTCATGACTAAGGACGCCTCCTACGAATACACCACAGTTGATCAACGTTAATCAATTTAATGGAATAAGTGGATTTGTCAAGTCGCTGTCGTCGCTGTCTTTTCCGGCGGAACGCGCACCCAACACGCAAAACTACCTCCTCCGAGCTGATGTCCACCACCCTGCGACAAGAAGCCAGAATGGCCACGTGGCCGTTCTCGACGGGGCTGCGCTTATGTAAGGAGCTTTAACCTATTAGCGTCCGAATTTTGGTGCGCACTTCCGCCAATTCAGCCGCCGATATCATCCCTTTGCGTTTGGCCCGCCTTTTCCGCCAATCGAGGCTCTTGACCTGATCTGCCAGAACCGCGCTTGGGCTCGCACCAGCAATCACCACCTCGAAGGGATAATTCTTGATCTGCGTCGTCATCGGGCAGCAAACCATCAGACTCGTCTTCGCGTTATAGACGGCGGGGCTCAGCACAACTGCGGGCCGGTGCCTAGCCTGTTCATGCTCGGTCTGTGGATCGAAGCTGATCCACACTATGTCCCCAGCGTCGGGCACATAGGACCGGACCACTTACAACGCCTCTTTGCCAACAGGTCTGCCGAAATCGGCCTCGTCATGCAAATTCTCACGAGTGATCCCCTTCACAAGTTCGGCCAGATCATATTCCTTAGGCTGTGCTGGCTCGATGACAATGCGGCCGGACTCTTCGCGCACGTCAACGGCCTCGTCTAGATGCAGATGCGCCGCCTGCATGACAGCCGCGGGGATTCGCACTGAGGCGCTGTTGCCCCATTTTTTGACCACGGTCCTCATGTCGTCATTACCCCTGTATCTACGTTGTAGCAACATTCTGTCATGGATTCAGGGATGTGTCAACAATGTCGATACAGTGCACACAATGCGTCGAGCCTTTCCTTTGCGGTGCGTCTTTACCAGCCGCTGACGCAGGGGCGGCAGTGGTGCCGCTATTTTTAATGAGGTGTATCCGCCACGCAGAAATGGCCACTGGACTTCGGGCCGCGCTCCTAATCGAACGGCGTCGAGCCGTTCCGGCTGCACGAACTGTACCGCGCCCGCGCAATCTTCGCCTACGCTTCAATGAGTCCGAAAACGTTTCTGGGCGAAACATGGAACTTACGGGCCCATTGGCCAAGTAAATTTCGTTGTCGGGGAGTAATCCCCATAGGAACGGTTCGATTTTTCGCTGTCCCTGTTGACCAGATGTCAAGGGGATTGAAACCGACAGGCGATACGCACCGGATGACGCGAGCCATTCGTCGGAATAGAGAAAGGTGAGTCGCCCGCCCTTCGCCTGCGTCACGGTTCCCATGACCAAACCTTCCGCAAATGCAACGAGGCGCATGGTCATTTGCGTGGTTCACGCGCAGTCGCGACGATGCGATCGATGTCTACGTTGCTCTCGATTGGCTTTCCGGCGCTGTTGCGTTCAAGCTTATGCCAAGCGTGTCCAGGGTTCGAAGCACCAAACCAATTTCCCCGCGAGGCTTTCCTTTTTCGATCTCGACTAGCCAAAGGCGGCAGACACCAATTTTTTTAGCGAGTGTCGATTGGTCGAGCTGAAGCTTTTTTCGGGTGCTGCGAATTAAGGTGCCAAGATCAGCGGGGGTCCGGATTCTCATCGGCGGCCTCCTGTAATCGAGCGCTTGTTACAGTCGGAGCGAAGGGCACTAACCCGACCATGGCGAACTTCCCAGACGGCATACAGTCATATTTGCGAGAACACTAGACAAACTCGCGACGGCAGAAGAACTCCTTGCTTCCAACCGACTGAATTCCATCGCGGTTCCATTCTTAAAAAAATGCTTGGCGTACAACGTATCGCGTAGTACCCTTGACGTGTGATCCAGAGCTTTGGTTCGAAGGAGACAGAGGAGCTTTTCCACTATCATCACAGCAAGCGTTTCCACGCCATCGAGCGCGTTGCCCTGCGGAAGTTGCTCCAACTCCACGCGGCGACAGAATTGCGGGTCTTGGCTTCGCCTCCGGGGAACCAATTGGAGGCGCTGCGGGGAGATCGGAAAGGACGACACTCGATCCAAATCAATGATCCATGGCGCATCTGCTTTGTCTGGCGCGATAGCCATTGCTATGTGCCTCCCGTGCATCCCGGTGAAATCCTCCGTGAGGATTTCATGAAGCCGCTTGGCCTGACCGTCAACAAGCTCGCGCTCGAACTGCATGTTCCTGCGACGCGCATAGGGGAAATTGTGCATGAGCGCCGCCGGATCACTGCGGAGACGGCCCTGCGTCTGGCGCGATACTTCCACACGAACGCTGAGTTTTGGCTCAATCTGCAGAACTTCTACGATCTGGAGGTGTCCAGACGTTCGGGAAAGGTTTCCGAGATCGAGCGCCAAGTACATCCTGCACCATCGCTGGCTTCCTGAGTGCTGCCGAAGCAGGAGAGTAAAGTGAAACCCGAAAGCTGTGCAGTAGTTCAAAGCTTCCGAAAGCTGCCTCCACAAGCTTCTGAATGTAAAAGAGGAAACAGTGGCGCGCCGGAAGAGTCTCGAAAAAACAGTTCGAGGCCTTACCGCCGGGTACTGTTGAATCCGTCGGCCGCCCAATGGCACCTGTGTCGAGTCAGTTCAGAAATCGTTGATCGAGCGCGGCGGTCGTTGCCTGTGGAACCCGCCGTACACTGGACGCAATTCACCCGGCATCAGCATTGGCCGTACGTTCCGCTGTCCCGGGTATTGAACTTCTCCGAAATGAGCTACGCTGACGCCACGCGGGCAGCAGTTTTCTAACCGACAAGCTTCAAATTATTTTCTGTTAGTTAGCTTTCTCAAACTCCCGGCGAACACTCAGCCGGGAAGACACGAGGCAAGCGCCAGAACCAACTCTATGAATCGTGCCGCCCGTTTTAACGCGGTCGTTCGATTACAATCGCGATTTGGTCTTCAAATCGGCGAAATTTCCGAGTTTGCCACTGGTAGGTTGAAAGAAGGCGCCAATTCCAGACAAAAGTGTTCGTTCTTGGTATGTCCGTCGAATTCGCCAGTCACTCGATTCAGAAGTGCGTTTGGTATGGATCGGCGCTCTGGCTATTGCGCGCGGCCGGCTGGCTGGCCGGCGCCTAGCCCGCGCGGCTATCGCCGTGGCGGTATTACTGGGCGCGATCGAGATGATTCAAATTCACCTTCCGGGAAGGGTCGCCGAGATCCTGTGCTCGCCCTGCTACTGGCCACGACGCTTGGGCTACTGGACCGGTCGGAGAATGTGCGCAGCAACCTGTCGTCGCCGAAGGCTCGCACTTGCGACGTGGAGTTGCCGCGAGTTGGCGTAAGACGATCGCATTGAGATCACCCGGCCGAGCCGCGGTCGAACACCGAATGGATGGCGGCTGTGGGGGGCGGTGGGTACCGCTTACTACGACAAGTATTATGTGGACCGGGATTCCTCCCTGCATGCTATCTCATCGGGCGAACCCAAACTAAAACTATCTGTGTAAGTGCCCACTGTGCCAAACCTCAAAACTACTTCCGTACCGTGTGGATCGAGATGGGCAGCACTTTCATGTAGTTTGTAAAATCCGGGTCAGTCGTAAAGATTGCCCACTCGCGTTTGATCGCTACAGCACAAAGAAGGATATCTATAATCGAAACCACGATCCCCTTCCCCCTGCACCGATTGCCAGCCTTGGCAGCTTCTTCGTGATCCGATGTGTCGATAGGCTCGTCTGGAAAGGAGCGAAGGTGGAGACGAAGTTTTTCATACTGCTCCGTTGTCTTTATACCCGAAAGCAGTTCTTGCCGAACCAAACCAATAAGTCGCGCTCGTCCCTCTCGAACGAGTTCGGACAGTTCAGCAACGATAAATTTCTCAGTGGCATTCAGGCTTGCGGTCTTCCGTCGAAGTGCAAGGGACCAAACCGATGTGTCTACCAGGACATTCATACGCGCTTTGCCTTACGCTCGCGTTTGTAATCGTAACCAGGCTCGTAGTCGATCGTTCCAAAGAGGGAAAGAATTTCCTGTTGCTTACGACCCTTGATGTATTCCTCCAATGCGGCGGTAACGGTTTCTCTTTTTGTCCGGTGCCCGCCCACTTTCTGAGCCTCTTCCAATAGGCGATCGTCAATGGCCAGATTCGTCGGCATTTTGTCCCTCGATGTGTAACAGTATACACATTCTGGTGTGTAAACGCCAGAGCAAAAATAGACCTCGCTACGCCCTGAGAATGTCGCTGGCTCGCTGGGATATTCCAGTCACGGAATCACGCCGTCGAAGCGCACGGCGAAACAAGCAACTCAACAAGCGAAACAATTTCCAACCCTGACGCGACTCTGGACCGATGATGGAGATGCAAATCGGGCTCATGCCGGCTTTCAGTTCTCCCACTCGCAGACTTCCTCCATCAACCGTTCGCCAATGGCCGGGCTTCAGATTTGCGCTTCGCCGCGAGTGATTCGGTCCCTTCTTCAGAGGCCCTCGGAGCTTCACTCCTATTCTCCTCCGGGAAGGCCAGCACTAGCTGGTTCTTCTGCCGCTCGTCGCTCGTGAGTCGCGCCACTTACTCACCACTCCCATTATCCCCTTGCGGGGACCGTTCGGGCCTTCGTCGCTCCCGCGACTACTTTGCCCTCTGCTGACTCCTGCCGTCCGGTCAGGGCCGATCACTCGTCCCCTAGTCTCGTATTCGAGACCAACGGCAGGTCTCCCGAGGTAAGTTCGCCCGCCTTCGGCGCGCAACCGCCGGATTTACAACCAGTGCCTTTGATGGATACGGACTTCGCGATCACTTGCCCGCTCGTCCGGCACCGTATGCCTCAGATCCGGTTTTGTACATCGGTTCGCGCTTTTGCTCCGCACTTCCTTCAGACCCCACCTCACGGTGACGCCCTTACGCTTCGCTATCACTTCACGTCCATCACGTTGTGAAGAGGACTTGCAGCCTGCGAACACCGCGGCAGAATGCCCTGTTGGGGGGGACAACGGTGAGCAAGCAGAAGATGAAAAGCCGCGTTGGAAAGGAAGAAGACATCCTCAAGCGACTCTGCCGGATTGGATGCATCCCTTCGAAAATGAGGGTTTTGAGCTGGGCCCCGAGGTGACCGCCTGCCTGGTCGATTGGGAGCAGAGAAGCGCCCGCCGGCGGGGGATAACGGCATTTCCGTTTGTCGACGAGCTCCTCGAGTTGGAAGCGTCAACGCAAGGGTTAAGCTTGGACGGGAAGGTTCTGGCCCGCTTTATTCGGCGTCTTGATGCCGAGGCCAAGAGTGAAGTCCGGAAGGGAATCCAGAAGAAGCGCAACCAGAGTCCCTGGAAACAAGCGCTGGAGTCCGCGCATTCGAGTTGGTTCCGGATATACAGTGAGCTGTGTCGCCGTCAAGACCCTTCTGCCTATTTGGAGGACTGTCGGGCGCGAATCAGCCAGGATTGGACTCTGGCCTTGCCTGTGGCTAAGGACCTCGAGCGCAAGAAGAACTATGCCCAAGCAAGTGGCCTATGCGCCGCAGCACTATGTTCCTTTCTCCGTCTGCCGCAAGGAGAGAAGTGGGAGCTGCGCAAGAACCTTCTTGCCGGGAGCTATCGAATGAACGGGGAAGGGAATACCCCTCTTCAAAACTTGCTGCAAATCTGGGGGCGGTCCGCCCGTGCCTTGCAGGAAGAAGAGGTTGCCGTGGCTGCTCGGCTCCAGGCCGACCTTCTCAAAGACTGGAGGAATTGGGACAAGGCGATCGCCGCCTTCCGCCGCATCCCGCAGCCGGGGTTCTCTGCCTTAGGGGAATGCCTTTTCGCCCGATGGCGCGAACTTGTCGCGACAAGAAGTGTGGATAGCGACGCGGATCGTCCTGAAAAGCCCCATTGGGTTCATGCGCTGGCCGATGCTGCCAGGGAAGGAGAAGGCACGCGGCATTCCATCTCCGTTTGGCTGCGCCAATGGCTCCAGGCCATTGAGCGGGATGGAGCAACCCTGCGTCAATCAGAGGCCGCCCTAGTCCGCCTATCTCTAGATTTGGACCGCGCCCAATGGTTGTCACGGGTATCCCCAACCATGGTGCGCCTTTTGGCTTACAACCGGAGCTATGACCGAACCTTGGATGCTTCGCGCAAAAAGTGGTTGAAACGGCTGGGGATCTTTTCTCTGGTTCCCGAGCTGCTCGCTTTTTGGAGACGGAACGCCCGGCACCTGGTCCCCGATCCGGCCGCTGCCCGGGGGGCCGACTATCGAGATTGTGCGGACTGGGTCCAAGCGCTCCGGGAGTTGAACCCAGCGTCGTGCGAAGACCTGCTTCGTCAATGGTCGGTCACGCAACAGCGGCGGAGGAACTTGTGGCGAGCACTCCAGGCAAAAGGGTTATCGATGTCCTCAGGGAATCGTCGTTGCTGAGTACTCGTAAAAACATGTAACGTCTCGCAATTTTTGGTGGCAACATGCCCCACACTTCGCGGGTCGGTTAGCGTCGGTCACGCGCGGGAATGGTTGCAGATCCGCTGCAACTCCGCCGCGATCACCTTAAGAAACTTCTTCTCGGGGAAACTGGCAAAAGTGGAATCCTGTGTTTACAGTGACTTCTTATTACACTTACCAGTAGGAGTAATACCAATGCAGATCACAAGCAAGGGCCAGGTGACGATTCCTCAGGAAGTCCGAAACCGATTGGGTCTATTACCCCATACGGAAGTGGAATTCGAAGTGGCCGGAGACCACGCTCGCATTCGGAAGGCCAGACGCACAGCAGGATCGGGCGTCAGGGGAAAGAATGCGCTCAGAGCGCTTCGCGGTTCGGCGAATACTCGAATGTCGACTGACGACATCATGGCGCTCACGCGGGGAGGCGGCCGCCCCGGCGGGCACGGCAAATGACGACGGTGGAGACGAGCAGCAATGCTGCTTAGTAACTCAAAGAATCCCCCGCCTTTAGGCGTGGGGAGTCTCAAAGGACGACGTACTTCGCTCTTTCGCGAGCAATTTCCTTGCCTGAGGAGCCGATCTTTATTGCTCGTTCTATCAGGGATAAAAAGATCAGCGCGAAGCGATCGCTCGGTGAGGCTAGATGGATGTACGCAGATAGGATACAATCGTATCTGAAATGGGTACGCCCTCTTCTGTCGGACAGCTTCTCTTTGGCGATACGCGCCGCGCTATTCTCGCTCTCCTCTATGGTCATGCCGAGGAACAGTTCTATCTGCGAGATTTGGTACGACGGACGGAGACTGCACTTGGGGCCGCCCAACGGGAACTGAAGAGCCTGACAGATGTTGGACTGATCTCGCGGGTTAGACGAGGGAACCAAGTTTATTATCAGGCGAATTCGGCCAACCCGATTTTTCCCGAACTCAAGATCATTTTGACCAAGACAGCAGGGCTGCGCGATGTGGTTCAGCAAGCGCTGCAGCCTGTGATCGATCGGGTCCGCGTAGCCTTCATCTACGGTTCGGTCGCTCAGGCCACGGAGACAGCGACGAGCGATATCGACGTTATGATTATCGGGGACGTCGGATTCAGCGAGGTCACCTCGCATCTGAGCGCGGTAGAGTCTAAGCTCGGCCGGGAGGTTAACCCAACGGTGTATCCCCCCTCCGAATATGCCGCGAAGCTAAAGAAGAGGAACCACTTCTTGAGAAGCGTCTTAAAGCAAAAGAAGGTCTTTGTGGTCGGAGACGAGCATGAGGTTCGAAGACTGGGCCAAGAACGGCTGGCTTGAAACTCACCGGACCAGCCGAGAGGACTTCGCAGAGGTGCTGAGAAGCGCTGCTGGTCGCCGCAACAATTCCTCAACCTCAAAATCCAGCCATTGCGCATGCGGGTCTCAACACGCGCGACGAACTCCGGTTGAACGGTTCGTTCTCTGTGCGCTTTCATGTGCTGGCTGGTTACAGCAAAAAGAGTCTGGTACTGGCTCGGCATGATCAAGCCTTTCCTTTTTGTTGCGCGGCCTTCCGGCGGGAGCCTTCACGCCTGCTAAGACTTTTCGCTCTCGTGTCGTGAAGCATGGCGTGTCGCAGCAGCCAATTCGCTTTGGTCTGGTAACCGCGGCCACCGGCTTTGAGCCATGCGATGACGTCGGAATCCAGACGCATCGTAACGGGCTTCTTCGCTGGTCGATAGAACTTGCCGATTTCGGCTCCGCTCCAATCGACAACCGCCTCTTTTTGCGGCGATAGCTCGGATGTCTCGCTTCTGCTCCTTTGTGAGCTTCCTCATAGGCTCTCCTTTCGTGGGACTCGGCGGCGCGAGCCGAGATGACACGAATGACTTCATCGTCGAGTTCCTAATAAAAAGTATGAACGACCAATAGAATCGAACCCGGCCCTATGGCTCCGACCGTTATCCAACGTTCCTCATCTTCAAGAGTGACGTCAGGCTGTGTAATCGCGTAGGGATCGTCGAAAACGAGAACGGCAGTTTCAAAGCGAACATCGTGCTTGCGAAGATTTTGGCTGTTCTTGTTCTCATCCCATATGAATCGCATAGCAAGTCGCGACAAGACAGCATATTTGTTGAAATGAAATATGTCAATACATGTGTACGTACGTCATGGATTCGCGGTGGCGAGAAGTGAGTGTAGCTGGCGAGCCTTAGATCTGGCCGTTAGTGCTCTTGGACCAGTGCACAAATAATGCATGCCGATCTTTTGGCCGGTGGGAAGTAAGACCTCAAGGATGCGCCCAGCGGGATTGGCGTTTTTGACCGGTCGACCGTAGTCGTGACATCGTCCCCTGGCTTGAAGCTGCGCATCCTCCAGCCCCTCTCGATCATGTCCGCGAGGGTATTGGTCTCGGCCACCCAATGCACGACATTGCCTATGTCGTCCTTTACGTCGAACTTCAGCCAGCAATGGAGATTGTGCCGCTTGGCCCAACCCCGCGAGAGAGGTAAAGGGTAAGCAGATCACACGCGGGCGAACATTTCGATGAGTGTAGCGGAGGCAGCCTGCGCCGTGCTCGAAGCGACCGTTCCCAGCTTGCGCAGCAGACGTTGACGGTCTACGGCGCGGAGTTGGTCCAGTACTACCTGTCCATGTTTTCCCCGAAAGCGTATGGATACCCTTGTAGGGTAAGGCCGCACAACCGTGGTCATGGGAGCGATAATGACAGTCCGCAGATGCTGGTTCATTTCATCAGGTGAGATGACGAGGCAAGGACGCGTCTTCTGGATCTCTACCCCCTGGGTCGGATCCAGACTTACCAGCCAGACCTCATCACGCCGGGGCGGTCGGCCTACCACTGCCACTCCTTGCGATCGAACTCGCTCGGCTCCACGGCCTGCAGCAGCAGTTCGTCGTGGATCGCGGGACTAGCCGCACGGAATGCTTCCTCCCAGCCCTGACGCGGCTTGCGCTCTGAAGAAATGACCAAACAATCATTCTCCACACGCAGTTCGACCGTGTCGCCCAACGCGCATTGCTCGATGAGGGGTTTCGGAATACGGATGCCGCGGGAATTGCCGATCTGAACCAGTTCTGTTTTCATGCCTTGGCACCTGTAATTACATTGTAATCACATTCGGCTACCCTTCGCAAGTGCCGCGCAGCGGAGCACCTCTGACAAAGCAACGGCTGACAGACGGGCGCATGAACCTTTCGTTCCTTGTTGTGCCATACCCGGGCCCGGGCTATATCCGCCCCAGCTGAAACGGCCGAAGTTTTGATTGACTCGCGGCAAGATATCTTTTAGACTAGTCTTACACTAGTCTCATTGGAGGCATGTTCGCAGCCATGCAGCGGAGCAACTCTGTCGGCGCTTACGAGGCAAAGACGCATTTGTCCGAACTCTTAGAAAAGGTAGAAGCTGGCGAGGAGATCACTATCACCAAGCACGGCGCGCCCGTGGCCAAGCTCGTGCCCGTGAGAAAAGGAGCAAGCACAGAGCAGCGTACCGCCGCCATTACGCGAATTCAGAAGCTCGCGGCCGGTCTATCCCTAGGCGGATTGAAGATCAGGGACCTAATTAACGAAGGCCGGCGATGAGCGCAGCGTTCGTCGTTGACTGTTCCGTTGCCATGGCTTGGCTTTTCCACGACGAAGCCACGCCGAAGACGGCGGCTTTGCTGAATCGACTGGCAACTGAGACGGCGCTCGTGCCTGGTTGGTGGTTCATCGAAATTACCAACGTCCTAGCGATGACGGGGCGTAGGGGGCGTATCACGCCGACGCAGTCTGACGCCTTCATTGCTGACCTGGGCAAGCTCGGAATCGAGCGGGACGACGAAGCTCCGGATCGCGCGTTTACACACCTACTTGCACTGTGCCGAACACATCGATTAACCAGCTACGACGCGGTCTACCTCGACCTGGCTGTTCGGCGTAACCTGCCGTTGGCGACGCTTGACGGCGACTTGCGCAAATCCGCAAGGAAATTAGGTATCCGGCTCTTAGGCTAGGACAGTAATACCTGGACCCAGCAAACCCTAACGAAACGCATGAACGATCAGTTGAGCGACCTTGCAGTTTGGACCCACCGCTCGACGCACCGGAATCCCTGCCTCTCTTCGAGCAGGAGCTGAACGATGTCTATGTTCAGATTCAAAGGCTTAGGCGACGGAATTTTGTTGGGCGCGGGAGTGCCGGGAGCCGGCTCGCGAACTCGCAACACCATCCCCTGCCGGATCGGGACGATCTGCGCGACTGGTGTTTGGCGATCCATAACGGCAATCGTCTCGCCGCGGCGCACGGCACGGAGGTACTCGCTCAGCCGCGATTTGAGATCGGCAATCCCCACTTTCTTCATGACCATATTATGACGTCAACGCATTTCCTGTTTTAGCCGGTCGGCGAGAAATGTCTTGAGGAGCGATTGGTACGGAACATCGCGCTTGTTGGCAAGCAATTTCAGATTTCCAATCATGGTCTCCGGCAGCCGCAACGAAATCGTTCTAGCGGTGGGCTTTAGGTTAGGAAATACAACACGTTCGGCCTTCGACCAATCGACATAGTCCATGGAATCATGGGTAGCCCAAAACTCTCTTT
>QHYS01000106.1 GCA_003223325.1 Acidobacteriota bacterium | reverse complement strand
GTTAACTACTCGCACACCAGCACACGTGAGAGAGCAGATGTCAACCGTCAAAAAGATCGAGGACCCAGAACTCGGAGAATTTTTTAGAGCTACCTGCGAAATCTGCGGGAAAACTTTCGAATCACTGACCGAACGAGGCGTGCTTTACGTCTACGTTCGACACCGAGGAATGCACAACGGCCATGAGCGATGATGAAGATCGGCTTCGCGAGGAACTCAGAAGACAGGAAGAACTCGCGGAAAAAAGAGCCCTGACCCCGAAAACAAATCCGCTTGCCGAGGAACATCTGAGACCGAAGCCCAGCTACGATGAGCTTCAGGAAGAAATCAGGACTCTGAAACGGCAGATGGCGAATATAGAAGAGTCAGCACTCACCCGAAACAATGGCCACCCTGAAGCACCGCTGACAACCGGTCACCAGCGAGGACTCGGATGGAGAAAAGGAATCCAGATCAAGGCCCGTGAATGGGCGCTGAAAGGCGCCGAGTTCAACTGGATAATTTGGAAGATCAAACGCGAGACCGGCGCGACACGCGAGACCGCGAAACAGATCATCGAGGATGCATTAGAGGAAGAACCAGAACCGGAACCCAAGGGCAAGCCTGAAAAGAAATGAAGCAGCTGCTCCTCGTTCCTGAGCCCGGCGAGAAAGTGCCTCGCGGCGGCCCCTGGGAACCGCTTGGCCTCGTGAACGTGCCATCAAGCCAGGGCCAGAACACGCTCGATGGGAAACAACAGCCCCGAGTCATCATCGACTTCACCTACGGCCAGGGCTGGATGCAGAAAGAGTTCGGGCTTAACGGCGGCACCATAAACCTCGATAAGAATCGTGATAAGAAACCCCATCTTGTCGCTGACCACGAAATGTCCCCCTTCCCTGATGCTATCGCCGACCTGATCCTGTACGATCCGCCCTTCTTGATGAGAGAGCCGACTGGATGGGCTGACACGGACATCTATCGCCGGTTCGGCTGGTACGACAACGCGGCCGCCGGGAGAAAAGCCATCTATCGAACCTTCCGCGAGATAACACGGATTCTCAAGCCCGGTGGAGAGTTGCTCTTTAAGTGGGGAACCTCAAGCCGGCCCCTGAACTTTGCCATCACCCTTCTGCCGCCGCAGCTGAAGATCATTGACCGTGACCGGCGATCGAATCATGGCGGCCGCAAGAACGAGACATGGTATGTTCGCATGAAAAAGGAGAAAACGCTTACTCCTCATCAGAGGTAAGAGGAGGTGTTAGAATGAGCCAGGAAGAAATAGCAAGATTCGCTGACCGAGAGCTAGAACAGATAGCGGCACAGCGCGAGCAGGCGATCAAAGCTCCATTCGCCGATTTACACTGGGATACCTATAGATATACGAGGTTCCTGGCGTCCTACGGGATTGAAGAGGGAATGGAAGCGATCACAGCCAAAGGCGGACTGCCATATCTTGGAGCGCTACCGGTTGGAGAGAGCAGGCTGATACTTCAGGCGAAGATACCCACAGATAACCCCGGACAGGATGGCAAGCCGAGAAAAGCATTTGTCGTCAAGAAACCGAACGGAACTGAGGAATACGCATGGACAGTCAACATCCGCTCGCCGCTCTACCGGGACCTGCTGGGCTTCCTCAA
Organism: Acidobacteriota bacterium; assembly: GCA_003223325.1. Taxonomy (GTDB): domain Bacteria; phylum Acidobacteriota; class Terriglobia; order Acidiferrales; family UBA7541; genus Palsa-189. Next base: position 9,048 of record QHYS01000106.1, on the reverse strand, counting down.
AGCCGCCCCGATCACGATCCGTGTGATCAGGACCGGGGAAGGACAGAAGGACACCCGCTACATGGTGAAGATCGCATGAGTCGCCGGCGCCTGATGTCCTGCCCGTTCCGGCATGACGCGCAGTATCCGCGTCTCGATTGCAGACAGGGAAACTGCTATTGCGAGTGCGACTGGTGCGAGCAGAGGAAAGCCTGGAACCGGGGAGACCGGTACTATTCGAGCAATCCGGGAGGGGGCGACCCCCTTCCCTCTACCCTTTTTATACTTGAGAAGCTTACAGATTGAATCCATGAACGCTGACAAGCCCTCGTGCCCCGAGCACGGCGTTCGGTTCATGCACGGCCACCGGGGCGGCGGAACCGCTGGAAAATGGTACAAGTGCTACTATTGCCAGTTCAAAGAGTTCGTCCAGCATAATCGCTTCTTAGTCATCGAGTCCGGGTATGCGACCTCTGCGCTGACCCTGTTCCTGTTCGCGGTTCTCCGATGATCCAGCCGTTAACCTTCTACTGGCTTGCAATGGCGATCGGTTTTATCGTTTGCCAGTTCATTCATTGAGAGATCGAATCCTCTCGCCGCTTGATCGGCCAGTACTGATCGCCTTCCTCATCGTCATCCAGCTGGTCAAGCTCACCATCATCATCTCGAAGCCGAATAGCGCAGGCTTCCTCATGTGGTTCTACGGGTTCTCAAAGTACCCTCCATACTCGTTCGACAACCGGACCGTTGGGAACATCCCGTTCCCGGTCCCCTACTCGATGCTCTGGTATTCGTACTACTGGATAACCCGGTACGGGTACTGGGCGTTCAATCTCACGACCTTTGCCATTGACACGGCGCTGATCATCGTGGTCGCCTCGAATCATTCGCAGTTCTACACCGGTTACGTGGCCCAGATGTCCATGTACTTCCTGATCGTCTCACCCCAGGACTATCTGATCTTCCTCTTCATCATCCTCGGCCGAATCCGGTTCTTCTTCCTGCCACTGACGATTCTGACAAAGTTTCCGTTGATACCGCCGATCACCCAGCCGGCGATCTGGAACTTCATCCTGACAAATCCCTACGCGATACATGATCCGTTGAACTGGGCCCGGTATGTGATAATCGGCTCCGCCTGGTTTGTGTCGCTGTTCCTCTGGTCCTGGGATCGCGGGATATTGACACGTTCGCGTATGGTTAACAAGATATTACCTAATGGCTTCCTCGAGTTCATCGATCGAAAATGAGAGGAACCAAAGGCATACTCGAAGCACTGCTCGTCATCGTGATCGGTCTTGCGCTCGTTGCCACCGTCGCCACGTCCACCACTTCAGCGTCTACCGCGTTGGCCCCGTTCAGCGGAGCCCAGGCGCTCGTCATCATCGTACCACTGATCTTCGTTGCCATTATCCTGTTCGCGGCGTACCGTCACGTCAGCCATGCGACCAGCCTCGAAGTAAGGCTCAAATATCCACTGAGCCGATAAACCGGAGTCCTCGCCCTTGCGAAGGCTCCGTCCCCTATTTTTAGCGCCGATCCTCCTGCTCCTGATCATGTTCGCGGCCCCCGTTAACGGGGTCTCCCAGTACGTCGGTTATCTTGCCTCGCAGCATAATGCTGGCGCTAACTCTGTGAATACGAGCGGAGACGTTGCCGGGCTCGCGGTCGTTGCCCCTTTCACCGGTCAGCTCGTCCAGGTCAGCGTCTACCTTGACAACATCAAGCCGACGGCCATCGTTATAGCCACGTTCCCGGCCGGGACCACCCCGACCACGACCCTTGATGGGGCATGCCTTAGTCTATGCGGTCACGTCAACGCGGGGCAATCATTCATGGTCCAGGACACCGAGGGATTGTCCGGGCTGACATCTTTCGCCTTCCAAACGATCACCCTCGCCAGCCCGGTCTCGGTCGTGAACAGTCAATGGATCGGGCTATTGTTTGTGGTTCCCTCGAATGCTAATGGCTGGGTCGCCACCTGTAACACATCCTGTAACTCGCCCCCGATTTCCACCGTTGCCGCGCTGACCCTTCCCGCCGGCTCATCCACAGTCGGCAGCTCGTACAGCTCCATCGGCTCACCCCCGGGCCCGGTTATCGGCGGCATCTTCCAGACTGTCGGCTCCCAGCCCTCTTTCCTGACCCAGTGCTATGGTAACTGTGGATCGCCTGCGGTGACGCTGGCGAACACGAACACGACCCATCTGACCAACTGGAACACATCGATCACCCAGTTCTACGCGGCCCAGTCGAACGTTAACGGGTTCGTGGTCAACGTGACCGTTCCAGTCGCCCGCTCCTACTCGAATGGTAACGGGCTGACTCTGGGGCTTTACTCCGTCGATCCGTCCTGTTCGACGACTCCGTTTACGCCACAGTGCCCGGGATTCTTGCAGTCCTCGCAACTGTTCACCAATCCGTCAAAGGGGAACATGGTCATGCTTACCAGGTTCTCCATCTCTAACGGTCAGTGGATCGGGGTCTCGGTCAGCGGCTCGTTCGCGGGGCTTGATCTGAACGATACGAACACGAACGTCAACCTGTTGCAGGTTGCAGGCCGCACGCCGAATCAGATAACATCGCCCACGAACCTTGGCAATCGCCTGACAGGATTGTACGCCTGGGTCCAGGGTAACACGGTGAGCGGAGGCCCGCCCGGGGGCCCGGCCGGATGTGGAACGGTCCAGTGCTATCTGGCCAATTTTGTCAACGCGTTGGGCGGCGGGATACTCGGCGGCCTGGCTGCGTTCGGTATCCTCTTCGGCTTCTTCGGGCTAACAATGCTCTACGTCACCCGCCAGCATGACTCTCAGGGCCATATCGTCGGGTTCGCTCTTCCGATGGAGTTCCTGGTTATCATCGCCGTCGTACTGATGATCTTCCTCTCGGCCGCCGGGGTCCTGCCACCGTATATTCCGCTGATCATCATCGGCATCGTCGCCTGGATGTTCACATCGGCGATATGGGGCCGGCACAAGCAAACCACGGTGTAGAATGAAAGTGAAAATTTTCCACGGGAAAATTTTGGTGTAACAACGTGGGAACGATGTCTTTCCTGGTCATGTTCGTTTTCGTGTTCTTCGCCATCGCCTCGGTCTACGGTGCCACGAGCGGCGGACTGCCTGATTTGCAGTCGACCATGAACCAGATCACCGGGCCCTGGCCGACGATTTCTAACTCGAACTGCTCGTTCAGCCAGAACGGGCCGACCGGCAGCTGTAACATTCTCGACACGGCTTATCTCGGCGTGATCTGGCTTCTTGCATCCATCGGGAGTATATTCTTCCGCATCGGCGCCGGCTTCTTTCTGATCTACCAGATGACGACGATCCTCTCGCCGCTGACGACGATCCCGTTTGTGGGCCCGATATTCTTCGGGATCATCGTGATCCTGGGACTGTACGCTTTCTCGATGTTCCGCGGGAATAGGCCGCCGGAATAGCCATGGCAAAGCAGAGCCAAAGGGCTTTCTTCAAGAAATACCAGGCTGAGATAGAAGAGGCGGAGCGCGAGGAAAAGCCTCAGCCTGAATCCAGATCGCCGGAGCGGGCCGATGACGCTTCCTCCTCTGATTCCCCTCAGAGAATGAGGCCCACTACTCTGGCGCGACCATCAAACCTGGCATCAGTGCCGACATCGCTCGAAAAGATTTTCAGCGGAACCAGCGACGAGCGCAACGTCCACGAGGTCCTCGGCGTCCTGGTCGAAGCCCATATCAAAGAGGCCGAATCGATCATTGGTCGAACCTATCTCAAACCCGAGAATGTGAGCACGATCTCGAACGCGATGCAGCTCGCCCGCCACGGCATCGGTGCGCCTGGAATGGATACGCCGAACCCTTGGATAAGCGAATGGGTCCTCACCTACTGCCGGGCCCTGCCCAGCATCGACGGCCGGTCAAGAGCCCAGTTCGTTGATGCCTGGCAGTCAGCGGCAGAACGCTTAAAACACGAGCAGGACATGAGAGAGAAACGCCAGAGCGCAGGCGGAGTCTAAAACGACTGATCTGATCACTCTTCTCATCGATACAGAGATCGCCATGCTTGTCCTGGCCGGGGCCTTCGCGATCTGGCAGCGGCTCGGGGGCTGGCCCGAGGCCTGGTATCGTATCAGCCGTGTTGACTATTTCAGCGCGGTTATGTTTGGTCCTGATGGAACTCCGAACCGTCACGTCAAACCGATGAGCGACATCAAAACGCACTCGATGTCGCAGTTCCAGCTTGGAAAGAAGCTCTACACGATCAACGAGGAGAACGCGGCCCGGATCAACGGCCGCCCCGCCTGGTACTTCAACCAGGACGACTACAACGCGATACCGATCAAGCACTGGAACACCGGGCCCAAAATCTCGCCTGGGCTTGTATACGCGGCCTGGCAGAACAAGAGCCTTGAGGAGATGCACGGCATCGGCCGGAAAAGGAATAATCTCCCGTTCCTTCTTGTCGCTCTCTTCGCCTTCCTGGTGATCATCATGCTCACGGTCGCCGCGTACTACTCTTACAATTCCTACTGCGCCGTGGCGCCGACTCACTGCGGACCTCCGGAGTTCCACGGATGACCCACCGCAAAGGCGAGCAGTCGCTCACCGACAGGATCGAGAAGTCGAAGTCGGGAAAGCGCTATCTTGTCGTGGTCTCGAAGAAAAGCGTTAAGACCATTCCCCTCAAGAAGTGCGACCCGTTCCGTTCAAGGGAAAAAGACAGGTTCCGATGACAGGGAAATTGAAAATGAGGAAGAAAACTCCCGCTCAACATCTCGCTTACTCTAAGAGAATAGAAGCTAATGAGATGCTGTCAGAGGCGCGGAAAGAGGCCCTCATTCGACAAAGTCGAAGCAGGATTCGGGTTAAGAAGCGCCCGGATAGGTTCCGGTCGAGGGAGAAGGACCCTTTCCGGTAGTCAGAAGGATCAAGAAGATGATGCGGGAAGAACTGATGAACCAGTTCTACGAGAGAGGCCTGTCCTGGCGCGTTTATGACTGGTATGTTGCCGGCGGCATTGCTCGCGCGCTCTCGATCTTCATCGGGCAATCGATCAAGTTCTGGAGGCACGCGTTATGACCGGGATACGGGTCGAGCATCTTGGCCCTAACCGGAGCGGTAAGACGTTGATGAACGCTATCTTTGCCTGGGAAGCCTACAACCGGGGCCGGGACGTGTACTGCACCTGCCCCGAGGATGATCAGGGCCGCTTCGATTGCATCCTGAACTTCGCCCACGAGCACTTCGATGTCTCCCGGCCGATGGAACAGGATATTTACAACTGCTACCTGATGACTGACGAGTCAGTCGAATTTCTCGATGCCAGGGGCTCGATGAAAAAGACGACCAAAGACTTCGGCTACTTCGGATACCAGGTTCTCAAGCGCGACATCGAATGGCACTACGACACGGTTCTCCACGAGAACATCGACCGGCGCATCCGTCTCTCGCCGGAATACCAGATCAAAACTGAGCGAGTGCCCCGCGACGTGCAGAAACCACTCGTTGCCGTCCGGGTCAGCGTATCATCGCGCTGGAACGTTGGCGCGCGGAGCTTCATCCTCGAGGAGCCCTGGCGGTTCTTCCCATTGTACAACGACTGGGTACGGGTGACGCCGATGGAGATCGCGTAAATGGCGTTCCTGCCGATCACGATCTTCTTCGTGATCATACTCTGGTTCTTCGGCTTCTACCTGATGGATCGGAAACAGATCGGCCGGATGACCTCGATAGGATGCTTCATCCTGGTCATCCCGCTTGTCACCGTGAACTTGGAATACATCACCGAGAACAGCGGGGTCCTGGCGACGTCGACTCTAGCCCTTTCAAGCATGCTTCAGTCAACCATCGTTCTCGTTGACGTATTCTTCCTTTTCATGGCCCTCGTATCGCTGTTCGATTTCTATGGACGGAACTGGCATGGCGGAAAATAGGCAGATCGATCGGCGCCAGTTCCTGACGGCCCTCGCCGGCGGGGGAGTCGCCGGATTATTCGTAATGGGAAGTGGTAGCACAGGACCAGCCGGTTCCAATGCGAACGTGGGCCCTGGAACAGCGAACAAGCTCGCGAAATTCCTCTCCGCGAATACGATAGGCGATTCTGCTCTCAGCGATGATGGCGCGAACATCTCAAGCTCCGAATCGTTCCTTCCCGCAGGCGACAATGTCCAGGACTTAGGCTCGACCGCGAAGAGATGGAGTACCATCAATGCGGTCGGCATCGGTAATCCGGGAGGCGGCCTCAACCTCACCGTCAACTCGACATTGATACCTATCTCGGACAACTTGAAAGACCTCGGCTTAGCATCTTTGCGGTGGAGGTTTCTTTATGCAGAAGAGATCAGCGCTGGAAGCGGAACTCTGCAGATCGATTCAGGCGGCGATTTGATTGCTAATGTGAATAGCGGAGCCCTTGGCAGCGCTTACCGACCGACCTCAGCAGGAGATGGCAATACCAATCTCGGACTCTCAAACCGTCGCTGGCGGAACATTTTTCTCAGCCAGGCGATAGGCGTATACGCGACATCCGGCGCGGCGAATCCGACTGTTCAGGTGCAGGCTTCCGAAATCGACTTCGGGCCGGGTGGAGCAGCCGCGGTTGATGTCTACCTGAAACGGATAAGCGCCGGTCTATGGGAAACACAGGCGATACGGCCTCAGACCGACGCGACTTATGATCTCGGAACCAGCTCTCTCCGTAACAGGGACATCTACGCTTCGCGCCGGGTAATAATCGCGACCAAGAATGCTCTCGTCCTCGATGGCCAGAGTATGACCCAGTCATCGCACACAGTCTCGAATGCGGACACGGATATCGCCACATATAGCCTCGGAGCCAATAGCTACACTCGCATCATCGTTCGAATAACCGGATACGTCTCCTTCGTGACATTGTCAACGAACCAGTCGATTAATCTCAAGATCAAGGATGGTACGACTCAGGTAGGGAACACGATGGTCATTGACGGAGCCCTCTCCGCGAGCGCCTCGATACCATTCACCCTCGAGGCCGCGTTCGTTGAGACCGGAGCGGTAACGATCCATTTCACCGAAGGAGCGGCGGCCGCTGACGCGAACACGACCGTGTTCATCAACTCGATCATCATGCTGGCGGAGAGTTGAATGTCAGGAAAGCCCTGGACTCCTGAGCGATGGAAAAGAAGTCTTGGCAACCGCCGGGGTGGTAGCCGATGGAACAGGAAATTGAGAAGACATTGAGTCGCCAGCGGAACTTTGACAGGGGCCCAAGTTCGCGTCGCAGGCTGCGCCGTAAAACGTTAAATTCTATCCGGGGATAGCTCTGGACCATGTTTATCCCGTTTCTCGGCAATGTTGATTGGTGGCAGTTCGGATGGATGACGACCGGGTTCTTCCTGGTTCTCTGGCTGATGAAGGGACGGAAGAAGGAGCGCAGGTACTACGTCAGCAAGATACCCACAGAACTGATCATCGAGCGGGATGCATAAGCCGAGAGAGCATCAGGCCGGGTTCTGTCAAGGACTTCCTCACACGGGTCTCGTTGGCCTGGCATGGTGTTCCGGCAGAGGCGCATCCCCGGTTACAGGACTGTTAAATATCCGGTAGGTTCTGATGACTATCGAGGAAGTGTCAAAAACGAGATACGTTAGACGTGGATGGCGTACCTGTCACCGTTGCGGGGCTATGTTTCTTCCCCGGCTTGGAGATCACACATCGAGAGCGTGCGATCTGGTTCTGAGGACGAGGCCGAAGCGGGGCTTCGAGAGGTTCGCGGAGCTGATGAGAGCATGAGAGAGCGAATCTGTTCTTTCGAGAATTGCCAGAAAACCGAGTCCCGCGTGATCGTCACATTGCGGTCTTACTTCTCGACTGATTCGTTTTGCTCTATTGAGCACGCAATCAAATTCATGGTCAAGAAAACGGTCGTGCCGGGAACTCTTGCAGCATTCATCGAGAAGTTTGGGGATGTGAAAGCATGAGCCATATTGTCCGCGAGAAAGCCGAGCATCGCTCGCCTCTATTCTTCGCATCCGGCTTCATGGCCGGGGTTCTCTTCGCCCTCGGGCTGGTATGGTTTGTCACCGCTGTCCTGGGCCGCTGCATCACGCCGGCGGGGGCTGTCTGCATTTGAGCTTCGAGCGAATAGACCGATGCCCTCTCTGCGATTCAACAATGCTCGAGAGGACACGAGCGAAATGAGCGAGCATCACTCGCACGTCACTGATCAGGAGTTCCGGGCTCTCGTCAGGAACTGGACTGTCATGCTTCACCACGCCTTAAACGACTCGCCTACTCCTGACTGGAGAGCGGTGAACGCGATCCTGAACGCGATGGAAGAGTTCTCGAAATGAGCAAGAATACCCGGCCCTGGTTTGAGCCTGAGAAGCTTCTGAAGAACTATCTTTTCTGGACTCATCTCGTCGCCTTCTTCCTCGGCGCGTTGCTGGTCGCCATTGTGCATTGACTGTACCGGCCAGCCCCGCCGAGTCCGCAGGCTGAGGCATGGAGCTGGCCGGACTGGCGAGCTTGACAGGATTCTTCACGAGCGCCAGCACGAAAAGGACGTGAACCGCTGGTGCCGACCATCCGGCCCGCTGAAATCTTATATTCCCGTCAGGGCTAAGAATGCTCGGAGTCCATGCCCGCCGAAGTGACATCGGTAGAACACACCGCACGGGAAGGCCTGAACCCGGAAGAAGGGTTTCGGTTGTACCGTTCCTCGCGTGCTTTGGCTTGCTCCCAGTCGACAAAAAGGTTTCCACATAGGCCGAGTCGCTGTTGGGGCCACGGTCGAGAGACCGAGGGTTTCTTGGTACACCGGCGACGCCTAACTGTAAGAGGCATGGAACGGAAACCAATCGAAAGATTGGGAGTACGATTATACTCTGGGCTCTGATCTGAGGGCGGCAACGATCCTCGGGTCGAGCCTGAAGTGGTGATTAGGTTTTCGTATATAGTGCATCTGTATTCGCAGAAGTAGCCCAAGATGCTCAGGATGTTTTTGGAATGCTCCATGGCAGATGATGCAGTGGGCGATTACTTCGGCTGGCTGTCTGGTCTTGTGTCGATGTGGGCCTCGTTCGCCCTTGTTGTGGGAACGCTTCATT
>QHYS01000103.1 GCA_003223325.1 Acidobacteriota bacterium | reverse complement strand
GCGGATGATAATTCTGTTCGAAAATGCGAGGCGTTTGCCCTCCTGCGCAGTCGCGAAGCGCGACAGACTCAGGCTCCAGGCGGGCGGTAACGCCCGCGAAACGCACCGAGTTCAGACCAGACTTCAGATTTAGCGGAATGAGCTCGCGAACCACAGCAAAGTCCTGGTTGTATACCGTGAGTGCCGGCGGAGGGTAGTGTCCTAATTTGCCGTTTTCACGGCTGGATTGTGGCATGAATCGTGCTACGCACCCATTCTGAGACAGTTTGATTGTTGGCCTTGGCTGCCGCTTCGATTGCCTTAAGATCTTCTGGCTTGAAGCGCACAGGCACGATTCTGCCCTTGGCTTCACCCTTGGGTAGTTTGGGTCTACCGAGTTTTTTATTCTTCTTCTGCTGTGCCAAGGTTTTTGAACTCCTGCGCGATTGCCGACCGAACAGCGGTGACGGGCGATACCACGGGCGGGATGCGTAGCACGGTAACGTGCCGTTTCGGTTTCTGCGGGTCATCCGTTTCGTGCGCCCAAGCATAAGCATGAGTCGCTTTCGGATGGCCACGCAATTCAAAGACTTCCACGATTCCTTCCCAGACTGTCTTACCTTGGAATGATTCTTTTACTGGCACGCTTTCAACGTGCTGTGCCTCTGCTCCATGCAATCGGCGGATGGTATCCCGCAAGTCCTCCACATAGGTCACGCCATTGCCTCAACGAGATCGGCTACCGTCCAGAAGTCCCGTTCAATTCCAGCAGCCATTGCAGGAGTGCAGCGCAGCGTACCGTGCCGTTTCACGAAATTGTAGTAAGCAAAATGCAATGCCACTGCGGCCTTGAAGTTTTCCAGTTTCTTGCTGAAGGCCAAGGTCAGGCGCGAGAGTCGCTTGACGTGGAGCCGAGTGGTTGCATTCAGACGTTCCACATAACTGGTTGAAATCTTCTCCATGTCTGGCTCACCCATGATCGGCCTACGAATAGCAGATGCAAACGACGGGGCGCTGTACTTGCGCTCCGGGTGCTGCGCGATGTCGTGCACGTACACCTTGACGATTTGCCCGTAATCTACGTCTGCCCCGAAAGATTGCTCTACCGCTTCAACATAGCCACGTAGTGCATCAGTGGAAATCTGCACACGATTCCGCATCCGACTGGCAACATCCTGCACAAACGCATTCGCGGTTTCATGGTTGCGCTTGCCACACAGGAATGAAGGAACTAACTTAGTTTCGGCATCTATCGCGCAGAACGTCCATACATCACCGTACCCTGGGTTGTCATCAACTCGCAGATGCCGCTCTTTCTTTCCGATAAATCCCCACACTTCATCAAACTGCAGGAAATGGCAATTCAAGTCCTGCATCTTCGAGTCCAACAGCATCTCGCAGCCCCTGCCTACCCGCACACCTAGCCGCATGATTGTATCCCGGTGAATGCCGGTGATGCGCTCGATAGAGCGAATGCTGGAGCCTTCTGCCAGTGCACCAATTACCGCGATTTGCTTATCGGTGTTGAGCACGTTTGCCATGTCTATTACTGTATTACATAAATGATAAGATGTCAAGGATTTTTGTGTTACAATTTTCTCCCCCATGGCCATGCAACTATAACGACGATGGCGACACAGGAAAGCGCAATGAGCGACAAGGCTACATCGTCGGAAGGGGAACAGGTGTCCGAAATAGAAGCTCTCGCATCCAAGGTTGCACAACTTTCAGCGTCTGCAGATTTTTGGAATAAAGCGATGCTATGGGGGCTGGCTTTTGCGGCCCTTGCTGCCGTTTTTATTGTGCTAACCACCCGTTTAGCTATCCTTAGGACTTCGCAAGCGGCGGATGCCCAATCCGAATTAGAGAAAGCCAAGGATAGACAGTTGACATTGGATTTAAAAGCTAGGGATGAGCACATTGCCGGGGTGGAAACTGAACTCTCCAAACAAAAAGAACGCACAGCGACCGCGGAAAAGGCTGCTTCGGATGCAGCACTCGCTTTGGAGAAATTCAAGCAGCCGCGCTCTCTATCACCAAAGCAACAAGCTGAGTTGAGAACAGCATTGAAGCCTTTTGCTGGACAAAACTTCGCATTTGCAGTGTTCCCCGACCCAGAGCCTCTAACGCTGCTTCGAGTTTTAAACGAAGTTTTAAAATCGGCAGGTTGGAAGCGAGTGCCTTCGCAAATCCAAAGAGACTCAGGTGGTGTGTTAATGGAAGCTGATGGAGAATCAGCCGCATCAATATCCGATTCAGGAATCGCCGCGTATCTAGCGCCTGACGACACAGAGTCGGTAGCAGCCCAAATTGCATTTTGTTCGGGTCTTATCGCAGCGGGAATTTCCTGCGAACGCCATCGTACGCCGCAACTAGCTGGCAAGACCCCTAGGGCGATCACCATTAGCATCGGCAAGAAGCCATAGCAAATTAGGACACTACCAGAGGCCGCGGGTCAGCCATGGCACCGCGGCCGAGCCTTGCCATCGGGCAAGGACGGGAACAGGTTTCTGGCGCTCTGAAGGCCGAGTTCTTGGGGGGCCCGCCGCGCCGAAAGGGGCTCCTGGTCTCAGTACCTTCGACACCATGGCAAACCTGCTGGAAACGAATAAGAATCCAACACTCTGC
>QHYS01000102.1 GCA_003223325.1 Acidobacteriota bacterium | reverse complement strand
TTAGCCCGGACGGCTGCGGTGACGCTGGACTCCAATGTCATTGGAATTCCGGCACCGTGAGTGCCACCGCACCCACCAATGCGGATAGATAGACGTTTCTATCACGGAAGCGTTCGGAGGCAGTGAAGCGAATAACGACCGCCACTGCTATATGACCGGGAGTCAGGCTCTTTGGCGCCTGGCCGATGCCCTGTGCATCTGTTGTCGGGACACCGATACGCCATACGCCGGCGCGTTTTGGCGGAGATGAGTTCGCACTTGTGCTGCCCGAGGCTCGGGCACAGGCGCTAACTTGGTCTCCCATCGTATCTGCCAAACGCTAGTGAATGACGGTAAGAACCAAGCTATCCGACAGCTTAGTTAGGAATTGCCATCTATCCTAGAGATCCCGAAAAAACGGATACCCTCTTCTCCGCAGCGGATGTGTTGATGTACTCGACTAGGCGTCAAGGGCACGACCTTCCTTTGACCGCCACCACGTCCAAGCGCAGGATTGTGTGCGAGGGCCACGATCCGAGCGACAGAACTTGGAAACGCAAGGAAATTGCGGATCTGAGCGATGGGCGCTTAATGCTTTCGCAATGCTTGAAAAATTGCTGGCTATTCGTGCAGGACCACACTCAAGAGGGAGCTGTGGATCTGAAGCCCGCCGTTGTAGTGAATGAAACCAGTTGAAGAAGAGCCGCCTGGATCCCAGATATCTCGAACTTGAATTGACCGAAACAGTTCTTATGCGACATGCTGAGTCCACTATCTGTGCGCTCGAAAAACTCAAAGCAATCGGTGTGTTCTGCCAGATGTTTAGCCTCCAAAAACTTAAAAATCTTAGCGCCCAATGACTCAACTGAAGAAATTCGGGGGGACCTTCTTTGGGCAATGGTTCATGAAGTTTGTGCCGAAGGAGGTAGCTTCGGTTGGTTTCTAACAGGCTCCGCACCAGGGACAAACCGAACCGGTACGGTAATCGTTTTCATTTTGAGCTACTAGGTCTATCGCGGCCGGCCGTTTCTTGCACGATGAGCACAATTGGACTAATCCTGGAATGTAGCGGTCGCCCGTGCTTGATCGCATTATGAATGTCGGTAGCGTCGTTCTCGTTTGCTGCGCCCAGAATTACCTCTCTCAGAATCAACTCGGACCCGAAAGCCGCGAAGTATAAAACGCGTCCCGTACACTTATCTGAGATCCCCTCTTTGACTTGAGTAAACACTCGCCACTCTTTCTCGTATTCCCAATCCACTGATTTTGTCTTGAGTAGCTTCCACATGAAATCCTGGTTAAGTTGTTCCGGCCAAGGAAGGCGTTCACTAACGTATTCCACAGGCCCGAGTCGCACGCCCATTCAACGACATGTTAAGGTCAAGGGTGAAGCCAACCCGTACGACCCGGCCTATGAAACCTACTTCGTGAAACCTACTTCGTGAAACGCGAAGGGGATCATATGGCGGAAACGTTCCGGGGTACTCGAACACTTCGCTTTCTCTGGCATTACCAACACGGGCTCTGCCCCGTATGCAACACCAAGATCACCCGAATCACGGGTTGGCGTCTCCATTATTGCGTCCCCCTTGTGATGGGTGGTTCCACGGGTGTAGACAACCGCGTCTTGGTTCATCCAGAGTGCCACGACCGGGTTCGCCGCCAGCGTCTTTTCGTCTCACAACCGCGTCTCCCTGAAAGAGGCGTTCGAAGGGCCTGAGCCGGATGACGGGAAACTGTCACGTCCGGTTCTGAGAGGGCCGGCCCCCAGCAATGGGGGCTGGCTACTCGGTGGAGCACCGCGCATTCATGGTGAACTGCTCAAGCTGGGTTTCGATGTCTCGGAAAGGAGTGTCTCGCGATGGATCCGCCGAGCTCCGAAAGATCCAGATCCTGTGAAGCGATGGCTGACGTTTCTCACCAGGTCCCCACTACACTTCCTACACGGTGTTTCTTACGATTTGTTTGGTTAAATGTGGTAGTGCACGACTATGCGTCTCGGGTCTTCGGGCGCTTCATCTTTGAGGAGAGGAATCCTGAAACCAGTTGCACCTAGCGCGGCCAGCCGATAAGTACCGTGAGCCACCTTCACCGAATAGCCTTCCTCCACTAACGCTCGGTTGCCGAGTCCCGCTTCAGGACGCGTCAACGCAGTGACACGAGCCAGTTCTCCGGGAACCGTCATACCTGCCCCCGCAAGAAAGCAGCGGGCGATTTCGCGTAGAGCGATGTGACGATCTACTTTCGTCGCCAACTCTTCCGGGAAACGTTCCTGGGCCAAACCCCACAGGTAACTGAATCTTGGTTGGTAAACCGCCTCGTTCGGCACGACGATCATCGCCGTTTGCAGTTCGTCCAACGCTTGCGTGAACCGTTTATGATCCGATACGCCCGATTCGAGGCGCAGGTCGGCCGTTCCCATTTCCCACTCTTTGCGCAAGACTCGCAACACTCCGAGCGCCGACTTGCTCAAGCGCTTCTTCTCTTCACGCCTCGGTACCCCCCAGAGCGCTCTGAAATACGGGATCATTCGTGGCGCCAGGAACATTGCTTTGCCGCGAGCAAGTTTGCCGTAGTAAACGCGACCGCGCCGCATCAGTTCATCTTTCAATATCCAAGTATGAGAGGTTTCCGGATCTTTCTGTACATTACGCGGCATGGTGGCGTCGCGCCGGCCGCAGACAGCCACATAAAGCGACGGCCCAGGTTGCCGCGCATCGGTCAGGCACGCCGCAAACCCGACACGGTCGACAAACTCCTCGGCCTGCTCGACCGTTTCGATGCACGCCGTATTTTCACGGCGCCAGCGCTTATCGCGGTACTCTTCAATTTCGGGAGGAAGTAGACGGCTGGCTGGATGGCCTCTCATGCTCAGGGGATTCTAGACAATAGGGACGCACAGACCAAGGAGGACTACTTCCCGCCAGCAGCAACAGGTCCGATCACACGGGCTCCGAGGCCCCAGTGGAATCATTCCCGGTGAGCTGTGTCTAGCTCTACAGGATCTCTTTGACCCACGCCAGGCATGCTTGAACCTCGCCCCATTTTCAATTGACTGCAAATCTCAATGGTTCGGGACCAGAAGGTCGGTGTTGAAGCCCAGGGGCCCGATACATTCTTGAAAGCGCGAGAGGAGTACGCGAACCTCTCAAGTTGCCTCGCGCTGATTCGGCCGCCACTTTTTGCAGCGCTTTTTAGGGGCTAGGCGTTAACTGCAGTTTGGCAACTGCTGCCGGAGAGAAATAGCAGCCAATGCTGCTCTCAGTCAGCAGAATCAGCAATTGGATTTGGTGGGCGGCTGCAACGCCATCATTCCACGGGACTTTGTAGTTTGGGGGTCGTGTTCGACCCCCACCGCCCCTACCACCCTTAATCCCCATTCCTTCAGGCGTTTGAGAGGATCGACGATCCCTGAGGAAAAATCGGGTTTGCACCAATAATGTGCAAGTTGTGCGGGATTTGTGCGGGTTGCCCCTCGTCAAAAATCAAAACGCCCCATGAAAGCACATCACCCATGTTTAGAGAAGCTGTTGATTCAGTTTCTATTTCGTTTTGAAACTTCTGTTTCAGAGTCATCGGACCACAGCCGCGACGCAATCAAGGCCCCCAGGTAGAAACTCCCTCACGTCTTCGGCGTTCCAACAAAGCTGTCCGATGCCAAAGGAGCGAAAACGCCTTTGAACCCGATGGCGAAAACAGGTTTTCTTTTGCGGTACATGTTTGGCGTCTGATCTCGCCCGGCTAGCCATTCTTCTTACTCGTTTTCGAGTCGGCACCGCATTGTGAGTCCTCTTGGCGGGATCAACAATTGACGAATTCATGTGGACGGCGCAGAATCTTGAAGCTGACACATCAACACTCTGCTTTCGCCGTAACGATCTCTCACTGAGGACCGCAAAGTTCGACCGGGTGCGGCTCTTTTAGATTTTCTTATTTCTGCGGGAGTGAGGCAGCCTCGCTCGTGCGAGCGCCCTTACGATTCTCCTTTTTTCTTGACGATTTTCAGAGTACCGCGACGACTGAGCTGGGATAAGAGGGCTGCGGAGACAACCTTTGGCACGTGATAGTTGGCGTAGTGCGCCGCGTGGTTGCGTTTGTATTCCTGCTGTTCGTGAAACTGCCAATAAGCATCGAAGTCATCACTGGAGCGCAGCGCGCGTAAACGGAGTACGGCTTCGGCACCGGTTAAACTCCAACGTGCCCCGGTAAGGTTCATCCGGTCCTCGACCAGATGACGACAGGTGCCTTCAATGACCCCCGTGGCGATGGGGAGGCCCTCGGCCAGCACCTTGTCGTATTGCAGATAGGGTGCGTAGTTGATGAGATAGTCTGCACAGTTGTCCACCGCTTGCCGTTCCGCAGCGGCCATGGCCCGGAGTGTGGCACTTCGGCGGATGCCGGCCGCCACCAGGCTCGCCCTCCCGCGTAGGATTTCCAGCAGGTGCGCTCGGACCCATTGATCTTGTTCTGTCTGGTCTTCGGGAATGAGTGCCTTTGCCGCTTCCCAGACATACTGCGCCACATGAATGAAATCCACGACGATGGGCATATCTAGCTTTCGCTCATCCGCAAGCCTGAAGAGATGATCGATCTGCGTGCGATTGCCGTCGACCAGAGCGACCCAGCATTTCTTTCTTTTTGGATCCCGGTGCGCCGCTTCTTTGAACATCGCCGTGACCACTTCTTCAGACGTATGGGCGAGGCTGGCCCAGACGCGTTTGTGTTCTGGCCGTGGCCGCGTCGGCTCCTCCCGCGGCTTGCCCGATACGGGCAGGACTTCTTCCGGAGTGCGCACAAAGCGCTCGATGGTATAGACGGCGGCCACCGAGGCCATTCGTTTGGCGTGCTGCCGGCGACCGCGCCCCAGCCGTGCCGTGAATGTCTCCACGCGCTGGGCGGCGGCGCGTCGTGTGGCTTCGCGCAGATCCTCGGGCCGCAGGACCACGCCCTTGCCATCCACCGTAAGCACCAAAACGGGCCCGAAGTGTGGGTCCGCGCGAGCGCGCGTCTGACGCTCAGCATAAAATGCCTCGAAGTCCTGCGCTGCGCGGATCACCAGTTCTTCGAATTGCCGCTTAGGAACGTGCGCGCCGGTAAACACCTCTAGCGTCTTCACCCCCTCGTCAAACGCGCTCTTGGCCGCTTCGATCGCCACTCGGCGCCGCACTTCCAGTGAGTACTTCTCTGCCGGCAGATTGAGCACACCATCGAGCGGATGCAGGCTGGGCGTGCCTTCGCCACCATAGCCGGTGCGTGTCACCTCCACCGTCCCGAAGATGCTTTCCAGGCTGCGCGTATGCGCCGACGTAGGCGTGAGCGTCGTGCCCGCGGCATCCTGCACCGGTTCAACCGCTTCCCCCGGCTGGCGTAAGTCGAGATGCGCTTGCAACAATTCCCGCATCAACTCACGTCTCATCCCTTCTAACTGCCGCTCCAGGTCACTATGCTTCACCTGCCGCGCCTCCTGCGAACGTAGGAACTGTGTGATTGTCGCATAGGCTTGGTCCGCCGCAGCAAAGGGATCCGCAACGGGACGACAGGGCAGCGCGCTCATGGTCTCAGCGCTCTCCCCGCAGCTGTGCCCGCGCATCGCGTCTTAAGGGATACACCAACACCCGCTTCGGCTGGGCTCCGTGACGACGATGCTGGCGATCATCGCGCCCCCGCCCGCTCGTCTCTCCTAGCTCCACCCAATTCGCCGCCCGATAGCAGGCTCCCGTATAGTGCGCCGCATCCACGAAGGTCTCCACCAGCAGCGGTGTGACCCCGTACTGGGCCTGCCAATCCGCGGGCAAACGCCGGAGTACGCGCGCCAGCGTCGCACTCGCCAAATTTTTGATGTGGATCCAAGGTACCAGGAGGAACCGGCTGTTATTGACCACCTGCGGCAGATGGTGCGCACGCGTTGCGTCGTCCCACCCAATCCACTGATCGCGCACCTCGATGCGCCACGCCGCACTGGAAAACTGCAAACACCCGACCACGGTGGGCACGGGCTGAGTAATCGAGACCAGATACTCGAGGTGGGCGCCAAACGGTACTTTGTAACCGAGTGCGTGATAGCGGCCGACCAGTTCGCGAAACCGCTGCCGCCCCCCAGCATCGGTGACACCCTCGATCGAGAGGGGAGCAAAAGCTTCCACCCGCCCGCTCAGCGGCACCACCGGTTCGCCCTCGGCCGTGTGCGGAATCGAGGTAACCGACCCCACCGGACGCGTCTGCTGTTTCCTCGGCAACGTGAGCAGGCCCGCCGCTTCCATCCGGCCCAATAGCACCAGGCATTCGGGTTCCTTTAGCGAACCATTGGCGCGTGTCCAGCCCACCAGCTCGCTGATGGTGTTGGCTAGCTCTTTGCGGCTGAGGCCACAACACGTTGCCACCACTTCCCGAATCAGCGCGATCTCAGAGGCCGAAAACATCCGGCCGCTGCAGCCGAACCTGCTGTTGTCTCCCGCGTTCGCCACTGCTTCTGCTCCTGCAGACTTACAGTAGCGAACACGGAGAGAAATGTCCAGCCTTTAACAATCAACCCTAGGCGCTGCTGGGACAGGAAAGGTAACTATCGATCAGCCAAGACGGACCGCCGTCCAACTGGTGTAAGAAAGGTGTCCGATCGAGAACCAGTCCGCATCACGGGTGGGCTTACCACATATCTCCTTGCAGTGTTGATATCCCCCTGATTCAAGCAGCATGAACGCTCCGCGCGCAATATATCTCATTGAAAAATCGTGCTCTAAACTTAAACCCAAAAGAGCCGCACCCATCGTCGCCGTGGACAAACAGGACAGGTTTTTCAGAAAGGCTGGTGCCGTGGCAAGAAGTGGGACCCGGAAGCATCCACCTACCTTCGATATCTGGTAGATGTGCCGGGCCTGGAAGAGAGAAAACTGAAATGCGTAACCTTGGGAACATTTCGGACGCTAACGCTTGCAGAGCAAGCAGGGCGAGAGTACATGCAAGCGAATGGTGTTAACGACAGGCAGGCGCAGGAACAATCGATCAACTCTCTGACGTTCCGTCAGCAAGCGGATCGGTTCTTGACTGCCTCGATTGATCCCGCCCGACGTGGAGGGCCTGTTGCACAGGCAACCTACGACTTTTGGAGGGGAGCAATCGACACATGGCTGAATCCACATCTCGGTGATTTACAGCTGGCCGATGTGGGCAACGCTCAAGCCAGGAAACTGATAGATGCCATTCGTGCTGCCAAACGCTCGGATAAAACCATTGTGGAGTACGTCAGCATTATGAAATCCATCGTGGCTTCCGCTGTCGACAGTGAGGAGAACAATTGTTCCCGCGTCAATGGAACCACGATTTCATGCGGCTACCCATCGTGGACAAAACAAAGCAGAGGCGTCCAAAAGTCACGGACAAAGAAGTGGCGACAATCATAGCGGAAGCGAAACCAAAGTACGGCCTCATGTACGCGCTTATGGCCGGGTGCTCGCTCCGAATGGGTGAAGTAACCGCTATTCGCGTTGAGCCGTATTCTGACGGTCACTCTACAATCTCTCCTGATTGCCGGACGATTTACATCAGAAAATCCGTGCGTCACGGGTGGAACAAGACCCGAAGACGGTGAACGCAGTTCGTGACATCGACGTGGCCCCTGAACTAGCGAACGCGGTCAAACGCTACATCTCAGGTCAGGACTTCAAGAAATCGACTTACCTCTTTCAAACATCGCGTGGTGAACCGCTGTCGCAGAGGAATGTTCTGCGCAACAGTCTTCATCCGATTTTGAAAAAGATGGGCAGAGAAAAATGCGGCTTCCACGCCTTCCGCCGCTTCCGTGCATCTTGGCTCCGTAAAAATCGTGTGCCGTGGGATCTGGAGAAAATGTGGATGGGACACGCGCACAAGGACCTTACGGACCAGTATGCCGAACAGCTACGCGAGGATGTGAAATATCGCCGCGAATGGTGCGAAAAGATTGGCCTTGGTTTTGTTCTACCCGCCAATGTTTCACAACTTTCGCAACCAAAACGCGCTGCAGTCGCTTCACGGAAGGCAGCATGAAGTTGCTGAATTTGAGGGGGATAAAATGGTCGGGGCGAGAGGATTTGAACCTCCGACCCCCTGGTCCCGAACTGGAGTGTCAAAAAATCTAAGGCCTTGTAGGTGTCGCACTTACGAGGGCCGTCACCCTAAAAATCCTGCCTCAATTGGTCCACAGTTGGTCCACAAAACTTGTTGGTTCGCCCTACCCTCAATTACCAAAATCCGATGGAGAGTTCTTGGGGCTCATCGGTGATCTCAGTATCCTGCCTCATATTGGCCTGCGGACATCCGCCGCAGCTCCCCGTTTTCCTCGGCTTTCGGAATCACATCTGGTGCAGCATTGCCCTGGCAGCAACGGCGGCTGGTTCCATTCTACGATCAGCGCAATGAGATAGAATCAGTCAAGCCTTGACGCCGAGCCGGGCGCAACTCTCTGGGATGCACGGCCCGACTCTAATCGGGAGTTATTGAAGATGGACCGCCGTAGTTTTCTGTCTCATTCTGCCGTTATGACTGCAGCCCTGGTGGGGGACCTGCCCAACTCATCTTTCGCGCAAGCAATTAACAACAGCAGCGTCGCTTCTGGATCTCCGTCAATCAGCAGGCAATTTGCGCGTTGGGTCGCGGGGTTGCGCTACCAGGATCTACCTCCGGCAGTAATTGATCGCGTCAGAGGTGTAACTCTCCACGCTTTGGCATCAGCGCTCCAAGGGTATTCGGCGCCGGGCGGGCGGGAGGCAGTGCAGATAGTTAGCGAACAATATCAGGGTGTTCCCAATGGAGCCACAATCCTGGTGCACGGAATCAAGGCCACGAAAGGGGATGCGGCGTTTGCTAATGCCGAGATGATCTTGGCAGGCGGGAAGTGGGATACCTTCCGTATGCAGAGTTTCTCACCGGGGTTGCCGCAGGCTACGAAGTCATGGAGCGAATGGCCGGCGATTTTATCCCCACCGTCATGGCGCACGGTTTTCACGCTGGCCCGGTATTCGGCATCTTCGGGGCCGCCGTAGCGGCTTCGAAGATCATGCGTTTTACCCAGGATCAGGTAAACAATGCCATCGCACTATGCGTGAACCTAGCAGCAGGAAATCTCGAAAGCCTCGGACTCCGTGAGGGACCGGCTATGCGTAATGCCATGCTGGCGGTTGCATTGGCCAAGCTTGGCCATCATGGAGGCGAGACATCTCTTGAAGGGAGAGCGGGCCTGTACCAGGCATACGCCGGCAATAACGAAGGTCACCTCGTCTATAGCTTCACCGGAGACGTCCGGACGAGCCTCGAAAAGATTACAGCCGATCTTGGCAAGCAATGGCTGTTCCTGGAAACGCTCTACCGCATCTACTCGATTACGGGGTACAACCTCGCGCACGTCGATGTCACGGCGGAACTCTGCGAAGAGCACAACATCCGCTATCAGGATGTGGATCGTGTTGAGGCGGTGGCGAACTGGCTGGAGACTCAGTACCCGAGCCCGGCTTTTCCAACCCGACGGGAGGACATCGGTGAGCCGGATGTTGGTAGTACGCGGTATTACACGGCTTATGGCGTAGTGAAACGGGGATTCCCTATGGTGCCGGGAGTCCCCGACCCGGTGGAGGTTTTGGAGCTAATGAAGCGGGTCACCATTATTCCGTCACACCAGATGACGCTGTTCGGTCCGCGCATCACCATCTTCACGAAAGATGGCCGGATGTACACCAAGCAGGCCACCGGACGAGAATTTATCTGGGATTTCACAGAGGAAGCACGGCGGATTCGCGGCGTCGTCCCTAGTATCCCGATCCCAGCGGCGCAGTTTGAACAATTGATCGCGACCTGCCGGGAACTTGAGGCCCAAAACCGGGTCAACGAGCTGATCCAACTAACTCTGAAGAAGAATTAGCCAGAGACCGGCGCCGGTCTATCGCGGAGGTGTGTGACGAAGTGAGGGACTTTCTGCCGTGGTCGACGGTAAGCGGACCATGCCAAGACATGCCTGAGAGAACAATTGTTTTGCAATCTGTCCACAAACGTAATCACAAGTATAAAAGCCAATCGGTCGGAAAAAAGACTGGATTCTTCCATGCTCGCAAATGGTGCGGACTTTAACGTTCCCATAGATTTGGCTGCGACACATAGAGGTGACAGCATGCCTTACGCGACCGCAGAGGATGGGGTCTCGCTTTTCTATGAAGAGGTGGGAGCGGGCAAGCCTGTAATCTTCCTGCACGAGTTCGCCGGCGACTACCGCAGCTGGGAAGTGCAGTTGCGCCACTTTGGCCGGCGCTATCGCTGCATTGCGTTTAATGCCCGCGGTTACCCCCCCTCTGACGTTCCGGAAACCCTTGCCTCCTATTCGCAAGAGCGCGCGGCCGAGGACATCAGAGTGGTGGTCGATCACCTCGGCGTTGATCACGCTCACATCGTGGGGCTTTCGATGGGCGGGTTCGCCGCACTCCACTTCGGATTCAGATATCCCCAGCGAGCGCTATCGTTGTGCGTGGCGGGCTGCGGCTACGGCGCCGAACCCGAGCAGCGCGACCGTTTCCGTGCGGAAACGATGGCCATCGCCGATGCCCTTCTCTCCACGAACATGCCCGCGTTTGCCGAGCAGTACGCATATGGGCCCACCCGCGTTCAATTCGAGAACAAGGACCCACGCGGCTTCGCGGAATTTCGGCGCATGCTGGGGGAGCATTCGGCAGTGGGATCGGCGAATACGATTCTCGGTGTGCAGCGCGAGCGGCCCTCAATTTACGACTTGGCAGATAAGATGCGATCCCTCTTCGTGCCGACACTCATCATTTCAGGCGACGAGGACTGGCCGTGTCTCATGCCGGGTATTCTTATGAAACAGAAGATTCCCTCGGCCGCGCTGGCGCTTGTCCCAAACTGCGGTCACACCGTCAACCTTGAGGCGCCCGACGAATTCAACCGTATCCTCGGAGACTTTCTAGCGCAGGTGGAGAGCGGGCGCTGGCCGATGCGCGACCCTCGTTCGGTCCGCGCATCGATCACCGGAATTCGGACGTAACGACATCGTGCGGTTGCTTTGCTTTTGCCGACGCCAGCCGCACGCTCGATTTGGCCAAAGGCAAAGATCCGTGAGGTGAAGATGAAATGACTGAGAAGGGTCGAATCACACATGCTGTCGTAGAGTTCATCACGAGCGTGCAGTGGCACGATTTTCCGGCAGAGGCGGTGGATCTCGCGCAGCGCTGTTTGATCGATGGAATGGGTGTGATGTTGGCAGGCACAACCATCCGCGGGAGCGCTGTGCTGCGCGAGTATATCCGTGCGAGCGGCGGCGCCCCGGAAGCCACCGTGTTTGCGCCGGATTGTTTCCAAACCTGCGCTGCGTCCGCGGCGCTTGCCAATGCCGCCAGTGGGCACGCCATGGATTGGGATGATACGCAGTTGTCTTCGACTCCCGACCGCGTTTTCGGCCTCCTGACGCATCCCACCATGCCTCCGCTGGCAGCGTCGCTCGCCTTGGGCGAACGGCATCACGTTTCGGGAGCGTCGTTCGTTGCGGCTTTCCTGACGGGTTTCGAGGTGGAATCCAAAATGGCTGAAGCGATCCATCCCAATCATTACAAGAAAGGCTTCCATTCATCTGGCACGCTGGGTGCATTCGGAGCGACGGCCGCAGCGGCAAAACTATTAGCGCTGGACGCTGATGCGGTGGCGAATGCACTAGCTATTACCGCGAGCCTCTGCGCCGGCATCCGGGTGAACTTCGGGACTATGACGAAGCCGCTCCACGTGGGCCGCGCCGCCCAGAACGGCGTTTTCGCCGCGGAGTTGGCCTCGAAAGGGTTTACCGGAGGACGCGAGGGCCTCGATGGCCTGTGGGGTTTCTTTCAGATCTTCGGTCTCGGCGGCGAAGCCGATCCTGCTCGCATCTCTGGCGCCCTTGGAAATCCGTACTCGATCCTAACTCCCGGGGTCTCCATTAAGCCCTATCCGTGCGGCGTGCTCGGTCATCCCACCATGGACGCTATGCGTAAGCTCGTCATTACCCATGACGTCCAGCCGGAGCAGATCGCTACCATCCGACTCCGCGCCGGGTCGAATATCCTAAACCCTCTGCGATACAAGATCGCTCAAAGCGAGCTCGAGGCAAAGTTCTCGCCTCCGTTCATGCTGGCGGCCATTGCCATCCGCAGGAAAGCCGGGATACGCGAGTTCACTGATGAATTCGTGCGCAGTCCGGCGGTCCAGCGGATGATGACTCGCGTAGAAACCATTCTCGATCCGGGAATCGAGGCCCAGGGCTTCGACAAAATCCGCAGCATCGTCGAAGTGGAATTGAATGACGGAAGGAGGCTCGCCGAGCAAGCCGACGAGCGCTATCGCGGCGGGCCGGACCGGCCCTTCACCCGCGAGGAGCTGCACGAGAAATTCACGGAATGCGCCGAATCGGCCCTGCCCCCAACCGCGATCACAGGAACACTCAGCATGCTCGAATCCCTCACTGACGTCTCCGATATCAGCGATCTGGTGCGCGTCATGAGCCCGTGCAGGAGGCCGGGCCCCGTGTCGCTCAACCCAGTTCCCGCATCACCCAGTTCGCGATAGCGCACAGTTCGGCATCGGCACCGCCCGCCCCGAGCAGTTGTATCCCCACAGGCAAGCCGTCCACCTCCATGAGCGGCAAGGTGAAAGCCGGGAACCCTAGCCACGAACTGTAGGCCGGGAACGTGCGGCTGCCGGTGTGACTCAGCCCAAGCTTCGCCGGCCCAGAGGCGGCGAGCGTGATGAACACATCGCACGAACTCGACCACTTTTGCACCAGCGACTGTATACGCCTTCGGTTCACGAGCAAGCGTTTATAGTCGGCCTGCGTCATTTCATACCCGCGGCTCACAAGCTCCCTGATGCGCGGGCCAATCTGTCTTCCAAACCGCGCGACGTACTCGCCGTATGGCCATTTCATTTCGTACGCGACGATGGCCAGCCCGTCATCAACGCCGCCATCAAGCTCATCTTCCAATATGGCAAGCTCTGGGTCGTGCTCACGGCTCTCTATTTTCACACCTCTTGCCTCTAGCGCGGCCAGAACCTCGTTGAAGATTTCGCGGGTCTCCCGGTCCAGTTCGAGCCAGCCGCGTGTATATAGACGCGCAAGCTTTCGCGGCTTTCGGGGCGCAGGGGGCACGGCACCGGGAAGAAATTGATTTCCTGGGCTGCCGAGCGTTAACGATATCTGGGAAGCAACCCGCCAGGTGTCCTCGAGACTTCCGGCAATGATCCCAAGGTGGTCGCACGTCGCGGAAATTGGATGGATCCCGCCCATGTGCAACGTACCGGCTGTCGGTTTGAAGCCGATCGTGCCGCAATACGAAGCCGGCCTGAGTATGGAACCGATAGTCTGTGTCCCGAGCGCGACCGGTACCATCCCGCAGGCGACGGCTGCCGCCGAGCCGCTGGAAGATCCTCCCGGCGTCCGTTTTACATCGAACGGATTGGTCGTCGGGCCGGATCGGCCGATTGCGAACTCGGTCGTCACCGTCTTACCGATGATGACAGCACCGCTGCACCTTAGCGCAAAGACACACGCCGCGTCGTGTTTTGACCGCCAGCCTTTGAAAAGTGAAGAATTCATCCCGGTCGGCATATCCGCCGTCTCAATGATGTCTTTGACGGCAATCGGACATCCATCGACCGGGGAAAGGGGTTTGCCTGATTCATAGCGCTTGGTTGCTGCATCCGCGCTTTTCCGAGCACCGACAAGATTAAGCGTGACGAATGCTTTGACCCTCTTGTCGCGTGCCGCAATGGCGTCTAGGCACTGCTCCAAGAATTCCCGTGGCGTGCTTTTCCCCGCTGTGAAATCCGGAAGCGCGTGCGAGAAAGAGAGCAGGTCCGGATTGTGCCAGACTTTCACCCGTTGCCCTGTGGAGTGCGATTCCTTCAATGAATCGGGAGCGACTCTGCCGGGTGGGACACTAGTTGGCGCAGGCCGCCGGACATTGGGCATGGAAGACCTCAACCTAATCGAAGCCGTTCGTGACTGTCAACTCACCGCGAAACGGCTGCGTAACGACTCGACGGTTGTGAACCGCGTAAAGTGGTGCTAACTATGAATCCGCACCGAAGATCCTCTGTGACCTCGCACCCGCACTGTGGAGGAACTCACGTGCCGGAAGTAACGGCCTTCGTCCAAAATGCGGCAAGCTTGACAGAAGCCGGAAAGCAGCGGCGTCTGATGACCGCCGTCGGGGCTTCCGCACTTTCCACAAGCATCGAGTGGTACGACTTTTTGCTGTACGGCGTCGCTGCGGCGACCGTGTTTCCGCGCAGGTTTTTCCCGGAATCTGGTCCCTTCATCGGCACCTTGCTTTCCTTCTCCACTTTCTTTATTGGCTTCGTGGCGCGACCGGTGGGCGCTGCCATTTTCGGTCATTTTGGCGACCGCATAGGACGCAGGTGGTTGCTGATCGTCACGATGTTGAGCACGGGCCTGGCGACCACGGGTATCGGCCTGGTGCCCTCGTACGAAACCATCGGCATCTGGGGGGCAGTATTGCTCACGCTGGGGCGCGTGGTGCAAGGCATCAGCCTAGGCGGGGCCTGGAGCGCATCGGTCTTGATCGCGGCCGAATGGGCCGATCCGA
This sequence comes from Acidobacteriota bacterium, assembly GCA_003223325.1. Taxonomy (GTDB): domain Bacteria; phylum Acidobacteriota; class Terriglobia; order Acidiferrales; family UBA7541; genus Palsa-189. The sequence goes on along the minus strand of QHYS01000102.1, from coordinate 1,196 downwards.
AGGGCCGCGGGTTTATCGCCAGTTTCGCGCAAGCAGGCGGGCCATTCGGCATGGTGCTTGCCAATGCCGCACTCGGTGTGATGACGGCTCTCACCACAGAGCGCCAGTTCCTCGACTGGGGTTGGCGGATCCCGTTCCTGGCGACCATCCTGCTGGTGGGCATAACTCTCTATCTGCAAATCGGTGTGCTCGAAACACCTGTTTTTACACTCCACAAACACAGCGGCACGATCGCCCGGGCGCCGGTTGCCGAAGTCTTGAAGAAGCATTGGCGGGAGATTTCGCTGAGTGCGCTGCTGCGCACAGGGCAGCAAGTCCAATTTTATATTTTTACTACTTACATCATCACTTACGCGACGCAGGAGCTCCGATTCGCTCGCGGGCCGATCTTGAAGTTTGTCATGATCGAAGCGCTCATTTCGAGCATGACGGTCGTACTGTTCGGGCGACTGTCGGACGCGTATGGCCGGCGGAAGCTAATCGCGCTCGGCTGCATCCTGATGATCTTTTTCCCATTCCTCTATTTCGCCGCGCTGGACACGAAATCCGCGCTCCTGGTGCCTCTGGCGATTATTCTCGCGCTGCCGCTGCAGGACCTGCAATACGGTCCGCAAGCCGCGTTCATTTCGGAAAACTTCCCGGGATCGCTGCGGTACAGCGGATCGGGTCTGGGCTACCAGCTTGCGTCGATCACGGCCGGCGGTCCGGCGCCGATCCTTGCAACCATCCTGTTACACGCGTTTGGCACATCCATGGCGATTGCGTCGTACATGGCCATTTGTTCGGCCATCAGCCTGGCATCAGTCTATGCGTTAAGTGATCGCCGGGGCACGCTGGATCGCCTATAACGTCCGTGCCCCACTTATGTCGTGTTCTCCGCGTCCGGGTGAATCAGGTTCGTTCCAGAAACCACAAAATCGAATTAAGTTGCTGACGAACACGTGAAAGTGACGGGAACCGTGGAACACGCTGTAGAAGATTGGCTTGAAGCTGAGCCGTCGCCAAAATCACTTCATTTTGGCGGAAGCAAACCGCCTGCATCGCGTCCTTTACCTAGAGGTACTTAGGGCATCGATCCAGGGAGGGTTTTTGGCGGGGCGGCGAGAGCAAAGCATGAAACTGAGATGGGTTCTCTGTTGCATCGACCAGTTGGGCTGGCAGGCGTTGATTTTGTTTTAGTAAGTTACTGTGAAAGT
>QHYS01000101.1 GCA_003223325.1 Acidobacteriota bacterium | reverse complement strand
CCAGCAGATGCACGGCGTTTCACAAAAGGCTCGCCGCCACCTGCTGCAGGCTGAAAAACCCCAAAAAGCAGCGCTTAACCCCGGGGATATTCCGCGTTCTCCTCGATAACCCGGGAGTTTCCGGTCATCGTCACAGCGGCGTTGCTCAAAATCACCTGATTTTTCGGGCTTTTTCTCGTTGCCAAAAAGTAGCCACACCCAAATTTCTTTAGATGAATTACTCAGTAAATCTGTAAGGAAAGCGTTCTCGTACCGTAGCCTGTTTATAACCGAAGGCTAACCTGCCCGGTTCCACCCGCTACGATTCCGCCACAACCGTCTCACGCAAGGTTCCGGCTTGCTCCGCGCTGCCGTGGCGGATCAATAAAAGCGGTTCTGGCATCCAACGGCTCGCCGAGCGATTTCCCGCGTTTAGCGGCGCAGGCATCCTTGTGCCTGGGTTTCGCGCCCGGCAGACTCCACCGGCCTTAAAGCCGGCAAAATGAACACTCGCCGAAGAGGGGAGGCGGTAGGCGCATATTGTTAGGCGGAAACTCCAAACAGTCGGGCCATATCGCCGATCAATTCGCTAGAATTGGGAGGGTAAACGCCCCCTCTCGGGTTCGGCACCTGCGTTCCCCGAAGGCCGTTGTGCCGGTTTACACCGGGCGACCAGCCCGGTCGCCGTTGGTCAAACCTACGACGGCGAAGGCGGCATTCGCTTGCGACCGCGCCTAGGTCCCATCGCGGGGCGTCCGGATCGCTCCGGCAAAACACAAGCGGCAGTGCCATTTGACGGCCACACCTTAACACACAAACGCCTCCTCCCCCGACTGAAGTCAGGGGTTTCCGGCGCAAGGAATTTTCTATGAAGCTGGCGATCGAGTGCTGCGGTCTGCGCAAGACCTACGAGGGCAAGGTGGAAGCCTTGCGAGGTCTCGATCTCGAGATCCGCGAAGGCGAATGCTTTGGCTTGCTCGGACCGAATGGCGCCGGCAAGACGACGGCCATCGAGATTCTCGAGGGCTTGCTCAAGCCCACTTCGGGTGAAGTGCGCATCCTCGGCCACAACTGGCAAAACGACGCGCGCGAGTTGCGCGAATGGCTCGGCATCTCCTTGCAAGAGACTCGCCTCGCGGACAAGCTGACGGTGCGCGAAACCATCGAACTCTTCGCGAGCTTCTATCGCCAGCCGCGACCGACTAAAGAGGTCCTGACCGAGCTGGGGCTGGCGGAAAAATCGGACGCTTGGGTGGGCAGGCTTTCCGGGGGCCAGCGCCAGCGGCTGGCCGTAGCCACGGCGCTCGTGGCGAATCCTCGCATTTTGTTTCTTGACGAGCCCACCACCGGACTCGATCCGCAGAGCCGCCGCCAGCTTTGGGAGATTATCCGTGAATTTCAGGGCCACGGAGGGACCGTGCTCCTGACCACGCACTACATGGACGAAGCCGAACGCTTGTGCGATCGCCTGGCCATCATCGACTACGGCCAGATCATCGCGGCGGGCACACCGGCGGAATTGATAAACCGGCTAGGCGGTCAACACGTCGTCGAGTTTGCCGTCAGCGGTAATTCACACGAGACATCAAAGGGCGGCACGCAGCAAGAACTTTGGCGCGTCCTGCCGGGAGTGGAGTCGGTGCGCTCCGATGATGGCCTGGTCTGCTTGACGGTTCGCCAGCCCCACGTCACTATTCCGGCGCTGCTCGAAGTGGTTTCGCAGCAAGGCGCCAAACTGCTGCACCTGACCACGCGGCAGGCCAGCCTCGAAGACGTCTTTGTCCGGCTCACGGGCCGACACTTGCGGGAAGAATCATGAGCGCTCCATTGAGAACAGATGAAGCGAATGGAGCTGCTGCGGCTGGCGCAGAATGCGGCATCCCTGCAGGCGGCGCCGGAAGACGCGCCGTTGCGAAACAGAATGGCCGCTGGTCGGCCTACAGGCATCTTCTTCTGGCTCGAACCAAGGAGATGCAGCGCGAGCCGGAAGTGATCTTCTGGGTTTTTCTCTTTCCTCTTCTGCTGGCATTTGGATTAGGAATCGCGTTTCGCTCACGGCCGGCAAGCGCTCCCAGCGTGGCCATCGCGGCGGGTCCCGGTGCGAATGCCGTGCTGGACATGGCCCAGCGTCCGCCGCAGTCCCTGCGTGCGCAGATCGTTCCCGAAGCCGAGGCCCTGAACGGCTTCCGCCTCGGCAGATACGATCTTGTGATCATTCTTGCGAGTAGCGGGCCCGACAAGGGCGGGCCGGGCAGCGGCGCGATCGAATATCGCTACGACCCAGCGCGACCGGAGAGCGTTCTCGCGCGCGTGCAGGCCGACGATGTCTTGCAATCGGCCGCGGGCCGGGCAAATCCGTTGCGAACTTCGGCCCAAGCTTCCAGCGAGCCCGGAGCACGCTATATCGATTTTCTAATTCCCGGCTTGGTGGGTATGAACCTGATGAATTCGGGCATGTGGGGGGTGGGCTTTGCTCTGGTGGATTATCGCCAGCGCAAATTGCTGAAGCGTTACGTGGCCACGCCGATGCGACGCAGCGATTTCCTTCTCGCCCTTACGAGCAGCCGTCTCGTATTGATGATCATAGAGCTGGCATTGCTCCTCGGCTTCGGCATCTTCGTCTTTCATATGCGCGTGGTGGGATCGTGGCTGGGCATCGTGTTGCTCGGAGCGCTCGGCGCAGCCGCCTTTGCGGGTTTGGGCCTACTCACCGCCAGCCGTGCGCAGAAGATCGAAACCGTCAGCGGCTTGATCAATCTGGTGATGATGCCCATGTGGGTTTTTTCGGGCGTCTTTTTCTCTTACGAGCGCTTTCCCGCCGTCGTACATCCTCTGATTCGCGCACTGCCGCTGACGGCGCTCAATGACGCCCTGCGCGCTACGATTCTCGAGGGCGCGCCGCTCGCGGCCCAGGCGGGACGTTTGGCGGTGCTCGTCATTTGGACGGCCGTTTCCTTTTTGCTGGCGCTGAGTTGGTTCCGCTGGACGTAAGTTCCGTAGCCTGGGGGGGTCTTATAGACTGACGCTGAGGGCGGAGGAGCGAGCCCGCGCGTCAGCTATTTTTCAGGGCAGCAGCTAACTAACTAACTAACTAACAAGTGTCTGCAGGATGGCGTTGCCTTTTTCTTGGGAAAGCAGCCCCTGGGCCATTAGTTCCTCGATGAGCCTACTGAGGGCTCCGCAGTAAACGTCTTTTTTTCTGTCGGCGATCAAAAACGCTGCGGGGGGAAGGTCTTCTGCGGCAAGCGGGAGGCTGATATCCGGCATCGGCACAGCGCCCGCATCGCCCAGCCATTCGTGCAGCACCCATAGCTGCTCCGGCGCGACCGGGTAGAAGGCGAGACCCATTCCCATCGAGGTTAGGGAGTAGACCACGTTGGCCCAAGCCTCAAAGGACGCACCACTTTTGTCTATGCGCACCTTCACCATGGTCCCTCGAGCGAAAGGGTTCAAAGTATCAATAAAACAGCCATCCGGCCCGAGGTCCGCAGTGCGAGCGCGCAGCAACGTTTCCGATTGGGGTTCGAAGACCAGTGCACTCGCCGTAATAGCCTGGCGGGGTTGGCTGCGCCGCCGCAGTTTCTCTTTGGTATCGGGCATAGCGACTAAGCTCGTGGCACTCGTCCACCTACAGTTTGCTCTGACCGAGAGATGCAAACCATAGAACCTTAGTACCGCGTTGAGCGGAACTTCAGATATAGACGACTCACGGCCGCAACCTCAATCGCTCGTGGCCAATGCGGCTGCAGCTTGGGCTACGCTGCCCTCGCCAGACACATAGTGATTGTTTTGCGGGGTGTACTCAACCGCGCAACCCTGCCTCCGCAGTCAGGGCTGAACGCTCTGGCGCAGGGCAGATTGACAGCGAGTTGGCACGGCACTAGTATGGCGCAGGCCAGTTCATCGCGCAGGGCAAGAGATCGAAGTTCAAGCAAAACACAGCCAGTGAGGAGGAGCATATGACGCGGCGCGTGAGCATTCTGATTGCACTGCTGTGTCTCGTGGCGGCGACAGCATCCGCGCAAGACGTTCGCAGCGTTTTGCAATCTTCCGCCAAAGCCATGGGTCTCGCAAACCTGCGGACCATTCAGTATTCCGGCGGCGGATGGTTCTCCATGATTGGGCAAACCTATGGCCTGAATGAAGATTGGCCGCACTATGAAGTCAATCCGTACACGCGCACGATTGATTACGATGGCAAGTTTTCGCGCGAAGAGTACACACGCCGACAGGGCAGCTATCCCACGCTCGGCAGGGTGCCCATACCGGAGCAGCACATCGTCAATTTCCTGAACGGCACCTTCACCTGGAATGTCGAAGGCGACAAAGTCGTGCCCCAAACGAGACCGTATCTCGACGGCGTATCGGTTTCAGATCTCCGCCAGCTCGAAATCATGATTACGCCGCACGGATTTCTCCGCGCGGCCCTGGCAGCGTCGGACGCCACGGCCATCTCCCTGCCCATCGTGGGTGCAGCGGATTACGGCCTGTCACAAAATGGCAGAAAGGTGACGATCGTCTCCTTTACGGCGCTAGGAGGGAAATACAAAATCAACGGGACCATCAATGACCAGAATCTGGTGGAACTCGTCGACACGTGGTTCCCTAATCCGGTCTACGGAGATATGAACTACGAGATGCGCTACACGCAGTATAAAGACTTCGGCGGAGTCAAATTTCCGACTCTAGTCCACGTCCACCAAGGCGACCCGATCCTGAACCCAGCGCACAATTATTACGAGATCAAAGTGAACGACGTGCAAGTGAATGTGAAGGTCCCGGTCGAGGCCGTCCCGGACGCGGTGCGCACAGCCACCGCGCCGGCGCCTAAGGTGGAAACCCAAAAGCTCGGGGATGGGGTATGGGTGCTTGGGGCTGCGAATTACAACAGTTTGGTTATGGAATTTCACGATTTCATCGCGCTGGTCGAGGCTCCTGTCAACGAGGCAAGGTCGCTAGCGGTGATCGATGAAGTGAGCCGACTGGTGCCGAACAAGCAGATCAAGTACGTCATCAATACGCACCATCATTTCGATCACGCGGGCGGACTACGCACTTTTCTTTCCCAGGGAACCACGATCGTGACCCATGAGACGAACAAGGATTATTACCTGGCCATCCTTTTTCACCCCGGCGGGTGGTCGCTGCAACCTGACCGGCTGGCGAAGTACGACCCGATGTATATGATTAGCAGGCGGCCGGCGCCGATCGAGACGGTGTCCGGAGACACGCGTATGACTGCGCCCTACGTTGTTACCGATGGCGCGCGCATGATGGAAGTCTTTCATGTCCTGGACGTGGCCTACGACCTGGGCGATACTTCGTATAGGCAAGGAAACCACAGCAACGACATGCTGATGGTCTATTTGCCCAAGGAAAGAATTCTCGTGAACGCAGATCTCTATTCGCCACCGGCGCAGGGCGCAGCCCCGACGGCTTCTACTCCGGGAATGCGCACGCTTTATCAGAACATGCTGATGCTAAAGCTGGATGTTGCTCAACATGTTCCCATCCACGGCCGCGTGGCGGCGAATGATGAGTTTGTAAAATTAGTCGGCAAGACTCTGACAAGCGAGAAATAGGCGCCGCGGCCAACGCGCCCGTCCCGAGCCGACGCGTCTCAAAGGATCTGGGAGAGGCCAGAACGCAAATCGAAGCAGGGCCGCGTCCGTGAGCCCTACCCATTTATGCAAGAAGTGATTAGCCGGTGGAGCGAAACGGCGCCGTATTGGGAAAAGTACGGCGGGGTTATGCGGGAGATGTTTGCGCCGGTCACTCAGGCGCTGATCGAGGCCGCACAGTCACCGGCCGCAGCAGTGTGCTCGACGTGACGGGCCCCGCAGAACCGGTGCTGACCATTGCCGAGTTCATTAGGTGAAGGCAAAGTTCTGGGCATAGATGCTGTTCTGGGGATGGTGGAAGCTGCCCGCCGAGCTATGCACAGAATTTTCAAATATCGACTCTATCCCAATCGTAAACAGCGAATGATGCTCGACACCCATTTGATGTTGTGTCGAGAGTTATACCATGCTGGGTTACAAGAGCGGATAGAGTCCTACAAGACCAATCGAAAGGGTGTGACCTGAAACGTGTATCTGTGGGGCAGCGGTACCAATTCATTGCACCTCGCCGCGTGTCGCCGAACGCAAAAATTGAACTGCGGCAGCCCCGCGCTAATAGACCATAGCGTTGCGCGTAAGTGGTCCGGGCGCTTTCCCTTCGGCACATGCTTTGAGGCGAAACATCAGCTCTCCCCAGGTTGTGTTGCAATTGATGAAGTAATCTGTTTCGGCCTTCCAATCCGCATGGGCGAATTGCAGCATGGTGCCGCCGTTCTTGGATGCGGTGTCAAATATGAGCCTCGTGCCCTGCCATTCCTGGCCGGATTCGCAGAGCCATTCAGCGCTTTCTGGCGCCGCCATGCGCACAGAGTTCAACCGGTAAACCGTGGCGCGATTAAAAAAGCCCAGCTCTACCGTGCGCGCAGCCTTATTCTCCGTCACGTCTTCGCTCCACCATTGGGAGAAACCGTGATGGAGTGGATACCAGCGCATGAACGCGTTCGGCTGGCGCAGCGACGAATATGGCGTGGCGAATCTGGGGCAAGATGCCTCCTACGTACGGGTGGCTCAATTCGGGCTGAAACCATATCAGAGAAATCGCCCGGTACCAACACCGGAGCCGCGTCCACTGGTCTCCCGTAATTCGTTTACCAAAGCAGCTTCAGCCCGAATTGGAGCTGACGCGAACTCGTCGACGTGTAGGTGATGACACCGGCAGTGGGCGACGGGCCTCCCCTTGCTGAGGTGAAGACGACCGGATTCGGGGCATTGAGGTTGGCACGATTGAGCAAATTGAAAGATTCAGCCCGAAATTGCAAATTGAATCTCTCTGAGAGGAAGAATTTTTTCGCGAGTGACAGATCCAGCTCCGCCAATACGGGACCCTGCAAGACATTGCGGCCGACATTCCCGTAGGTACCGGGCAAGGGCGGAATGAAAGCGTTGGGATTGAAGTATTCGCCGGGAAGACCAAGCACGACCGGACCTGTGAAAGCCGGATTCCAGGAGGGGCGAACGGGATTGCGGGTGTCGCCGTCGTTCGATGGGTTGTACGAAAGCTGCGGGGTAAAGGGCAGGCCCGATTGCACGGTCTCGATCCCACTGAGTTGCCATCCTTCGATCAGCCTATCGACCCACGGCCTGCCGTGAATTGCATTGCCATGCCCAAAGGGAAGATCGTACGTCGCGTTGACGACAGCGCTGTGGCGAATATCGAACGAGGCGCGGCCATAGTCGGCTTCCGGCTGCAGCGGATTGGCGACGAATGCAGGCGAATTCGTGGCCACGCTCGTGTTCATGTTATCGCCGTCATCGAGCGCCTTCGAGAGCGTGTAGGCACCGCGGAATTGCAAGCCGTGAGCCATGCGGTGATTCACATCCACCTCGAGGCCGTTATAAGAACTGACGCCTTGGGAGAACCAGTCCGTCGTGTTCCAGACGGCGTTGTTGGCCAACGGCGCATTCGCAGGAAAGTAGAACGCGCCCGCGGCATAGCCGGTGGGGCAGGGCGAAGCGGGGCAGATCGTCCGAACAGGGAGATTGGTATCAAGGGACAGCAATTCGTGGTAGCCATGCGAACCTATATAGCCCGCGCTCAAAACCGTGCTCGGCGCGATTTCTTGCTCAATTTTCAGCGTGTAGGACTCTACCGCCGGCGTTTGCAGATCCGGCTGCACGCCGCTGGGTATGATTTTCGCGCCGGCATAAGTTGTGTTGGGAGCGATGTCGGAAAACGGAATGTTCTTGACTGCGTAAACCGTGTTGTAAGGCGGATTCTGATCTAGGCGGTAACTCAGGTTATCGAGCAGGGCGTAGTAAAGGCCAACACCCGCACGGATCACTGTCCTTTTTGAGGCGAGGGGCGCCCACGCAATGCTCAGGCGCGGAGCAGGCAAGAATTTGGCGTTGTTTACCGCGAGCGCTGAGCTTCCGATAGTGGGATCGGTAAGCATCACTCCGGCGGGGTTGAAGCCGTAGTTGGACGCGCGGCTGTCGACCTCGTTCCACCCATTGGTGAATTCGCCTCGAAAGCCGATGCGTAGCTCGAATGAGGGCTTCAGCCTAACGGCATCTTGCACATAGAACGCACCTTCGGACGAACGCCAGCCTAATGGCGTATAAGACGGCGCGTAGGTGTACGTGGTTACGATGCCTTGTTCGATAAATGTCTTCAAGCTGGCGAAGGATATCTGACCGTACTGATCCTGCACCAGGCTGTCGTTGGACTGCACCCGCTCGAACCACACTCCGATATCGAAGAGGTGATTGCCACGGGTGAGTGTGAGGTGGTCTTCTGCGGTAAACAGATTGCGCACCGCGCGGAGGTTGCTTCCGGCATTCGTTCCGCCATTGGTGATCTGCGATGCTCCGTTTAGCGTGGTACCGCCGCCGACAACCACAGCACCGACGGGCTGGCTGGGATTAACCCAGGAGGGCAAATTCACGCTGGTTCCGCTATCGAAATAGAATCGTGCACGCGAAAAGCCAAACGTAGCGCGGTTCAGCATGTGGGGAGAAAAGATGTGAGTCTCATTGAGGGACAGCACTTGCTCTCTCAAGAAAATATCGGCCAATGTGAACGGATTATTGCCGGGTGAATGAGCGGTGCTGTCGTCGGTAGTGTAAACGGCGGCGAAGGAATCTTTGCTCGAGAGAGTTTGGTCGAACCGCGCCGTTCCGAAGTCTTCGCGGACGCTCTGTAATGGATTGCAGAAGGCTTCGGCAATCCCGCTTGGCGCTCCCGTAGAGGTAAGAAGCTCCCGGCCATTGGCCACCGGCCAGAGCGCGAGCAGCGGCCGCACACCGGCAACGGCACTGGCGCGCGACGTGGCATCCGGCACAAGCGTGACATAGCTCAGCCCTAGGTTTTGGCGGAAGCCTTCGTAATTTGCGAAGAGAAAAGCTTTGTCCTTCTTGAGTGGCCCTCCCAGGGATCCGCCGAATACATTCCGTTGAAATTGCGGGATTGCGCCGTGATCGAAGAAGTTGCGCGCGTCCAGCGAACTGTTGCGCAGAAATTCGTATGCGCTGCCATGAACGCCATTTGTGCCAGAAGCAGTGACGATATTGATTTGCGCGCCGGGACGCTTGCCGTATTCGGCGCCATACGCGTCTTTTATAACGGAAAATTCTCGGACCGCATCCACACCCAGGAGTTGGCCGCTGGCTCCTCCCGGAGTGTTGTTAATCTCCGAAGCCCCCGTATATTCCACGCCGTTGAGCAGATAAAGATTCTCCTGGGGTCTGCGTCCGGATGCCGAAAACATGTTGCCCACGACCGAGTTCGAAGTGCCGATGCCTCCCGCCCGCTGCGATGTATAGTTCACGACTCCGGGATTGAGCGTGACCAGCTGGTCGTAACTGCGGCCGTTCAAAGGCAGATCCTTCACCTGGCGATCGCCAACCAGCCCGGAGGTTTCTATGGTGGTTACATCGGCGGAAATAGCGGTCTCCTGCACCTGAACGCTCTGCTGCAATTCCGCGACCGCTAGTGCAAGATCGACGGTAGCTCGTTGTCCTAGCACCAAGCTTACCTTTGCTCGCGCAGGCCGAAATCCGGCCTTCTCAGCCGATATTTCATAGGCGCCCACGGGAAGCGCGGGCGCCTCATAACGGCCGGAATCATCGGTGATCAACGTGCGAACTAAGCCAGTCTCGACATTCTTGATTCTGACCGTGCCACCGGCTATGGCGCTTCCTGTTGCGTCGTTGAGCGTGCCACGAATCGATGCGCCATCCTGGGCCCGGGACGGGTTCGTGCTAAAGGCAAACAAAATCAAGATGAAGAATAAAGATAACAGCGAACGGTACCACAATTGGTGTTCTGCAATTGTTCTGCTGCTTGGCATTTCCAAATTTTCTCTTAGTCAGCTGAATTTGTACTGTTTGCTGGGATGCCGATGTCGCGATCGAATCGGCACTCTAGAGTGGGTTCAACAACAGCGCCGCGGGGCGTCCTTTGAGAGGAATGAAGCGGTAACCTGGATTTGGCCTGTCTTCGATTCGTTGTACGGCTTCACGATCAGATCCCTCGATGACGCAAAAACAACTGCGGGTGTGTGCTCTAATGTAGGTGGCGCGGATGTGCCGACGAAGGACGGACAGCGGCTAGGGGCGACAACAACAGCGGCTTAGGCCCATGACGGCGAAAGAAAGAGCGGATTTTCCTGAGTTCTGCATCATAGAAGCGACCAAGAGATTGTACATTGCATGGCATACCTAGGTCAAGGGCAACAGGACCACTAGAGACAACTAGCCGGCTCTCGTTCCGCTCGATTGCGTCTGGATTCGGGGTGTTTTTGCGAATAGATGCGGAGGAACTAAGATGATGAACCCTAAACAAGCAGCCGCCTCAGAAGCAACTAGAAAGGTCGCGAGCGAGATTCCCGGATACACCTATGGGACCTCAGAGGCAGCAAGGTCGCCTGTTTCGCTAGCCGATCTAGAACTTTTGAAGAGGACCGTAAATTTCACAGCCGAAGACCAGAGCTATCTCCGCATGGCCGGCGAGGTCCTCGCGGATCAAACCGAGGAAGTGGTGAAGAAATGGCGCGCCGTCATTGCCGCCAATCCACATTTGGCCCAATATTCGCTGGGCCCGGAAGGAAAACCGGAGCCGCACTATTCCGCGGAAAGCGGGCTGCGATTTCGGCAATGGATTCTCGATACCTGTTTCCGCCGGTACGATCAGGATTGGCTCAATTATCAGCAGGAGATCGCTCTGCGTCACACCAGTGTCAAAAAGAACCAGACCGACCACGTCGAATCGGCAACTTACATTCCGTTGAGATATGTGATTGCCTTTACGGCAGTAATCAACGATGCGGTCAAACCATTTCTCGGCGCGAAGGGTCACTCGCCGGAGGAAGTTGAGAGTATGCACCGCGCGTGGTGCAAGTCCGTGCAGTTGCAAATTGCCTTGTGGAGTGAGCCATACGCAGACAGTAGCCTCGCTCCGAACGAGTGGTAATTCGCACTGGGTCAGAATCGAGTCCGATGTGCGGCTTTAGAACACTCCACAGAAAGGAGCTGATTATGCGAGCGACTCTCCTGACGGCTTTTTCTGTTCTGCTATTTCTCGGCGCGCGATCTTCAATCATCGTAAGCGGTGCGCAAAATGCCCAGCCCCGAAATGGGGAGACTCAAGCTGGCCGAGGGCACTATCTCGTCGAAGAAGTCGCGCAATGCACGGAATGCCACACGCCTCGGGACGAGGAGAATCAGCTTGATCGTTCGCGCTGGCTTCAGGGGGCGTCGATTTGGATCGAGCCGGTCCGTCCTGTCTCCAATTGGGCTCAATTTGCGCCGCCGCTTGCTGGGTTGCCGAGCCTTAGCGACGAGCAGATGGAGCGGGTGCTGGAAAAGGGCCAGTCGGCGACCGGGCGCGAGATTCAACCACCGATGCATATTTACCACTTGAATCACAGCGATGCGCAGGCGGTTATCGCTTATTTGCGTTCTGTGCCGAGCCCCAAGAGCCACTAACCTCATCGGTTTACCTGGTCGAGATATAAATCGTTTTGCGAACTTTCCTGGGTGGACAAGGAACGCAGCGGTGTGTATTCTGCGGCGTCCGGCCAGCCATATTCGGTAGTTCAGTCGAGACTGACGAAGCAGCCAGACTTCGTTAAAACCTTTAGGAGGAGCGCAATGGAAATTAAGCGCGAATTTGTTACGACAAGAGTAAGCGACGGCACGGCCATGCGACTGTACGCAGCGCGGCCAGTGGGTTCGGTCGCCGCGCGCGGCCTGCTGGTGATGCAGGAAGCTTTCGGTGTCAACGCACATATCCGCGATATTACCGAGCGCTTCGCGCGGGAGGGATTTTTGGCCGTGGCGCCCGAGCTCTACCATCGCACCGGTGCCGGATTCGAGGGGCGATACGAGGATTTTCCCTCAGCCATGCCTCATTTGAGGGCACTTAGCGATCCATCCTTGGAGGCTGATTTTCGAGCCGCTTACGATTGGCTACGAGCCAATGGCCTCGCCGCCGGCTCTCCCATCGCAGCGGTCGGCTTCTGCATGGGAGGCCGGGCCGCTGTTTTGGCGGCAATCACGCTGCCGCTGGAATGCGCGGTTTCGTTCTATGGCGGTGGCATCGCGCCAAATCCAATGAATCCGGGCTTTCTGAATCGCATCAAGGATTTGAAGGCGCCGGTGCTGCTTTTCTGGGGTGCTCGGGACCAGCACATTACTCCGGATCAAAGGGCCGCCGTGGCGGATGGCTTGAAGGCCGCTGGAAAGAGTTATGTAATCGTGGAATTCTCTGAAGGCGACCACGGCTTCTTCTGTGACGCGCGCCCAAGTTACAACCCGGTCGCTGCGGCGCAAGCATGGCCGCTCACACTGGCGTTCCTCAACACCTACACGGCGGCACAGGAACAGCGCGCTTCGGCGCGGTCGTAATTTTCTTGCAAATAGACTGCTGCGGAGGCTTTGGACTGCTAAGCGGCGCCATCAGGCTTTCAACGAATCCAGCCTGGGCGGCATTTCCAGAAAAGCGCGCGTAACGTGCCATAACTGGTGACGATTTAATCCGAGGACGAGGGAATGTGCCATGCCCGGTAAAATGGCAAAGTGCCGGTCGGAATTCTGCAGCTTGCGATAAAAATTGAGGCAATCCTCGTCGGTGGCGATGCCGTCATATTCGCCGCGCGCAACGAGAACCGGCGCATGAATCTTTTGCGGATCGATAACCGGCAAGTTAGCAGTCATATCGAGGTAGGTGCCGGTGGGAACGCTGTCGCCGAAGCGCAGCTCCGCATCCGCCAGCGCATCTCCCACGGCGGGTTCGGAAGTTCCGCTCTTATCACGGGTAAAAATGCTGTGGATCATGGCGCTGTCGCGCGGGCGCCGGTTATGCGTGCGATAGAACTCAAGTTGCTTGGCGCGATCTGCGAGTGTGGGCGAACCTTCACCCGTATAAGTAAGAGCCGTAAGGACGAGGCGGTTCACGCGTTGGGGCTGCTCCATGGCGTAAGCGCCGGCGCGAAGCGCGCCCGATGATTCACCAAAAAAGTGATAGCGCTGCTGGCCGGTCTCGCGCGCCACTACTTCCACTGCCGCTTTAAGGTCCGCGACGCCATCGGCGATGTTGGAATTGCCGTCACCCGCCGAGGATCTGCCGTATCCTGCAAAGTCCATGGTCCACACATCGAATCCATACTCGGCGAACTTATTCATCAGCGAGTATTCGCCATGGCCTGGAACACTGAGATCGAAGGTCGGCCGCGCGGAAATGGATGAGCCGTGAACAAGGAATAGCACAGGCGTCACGCCTTGCCGTGAATGTGGAGGATTCAGACGTTTTCGGAAGAGGTAGAGCTTGAGATTGCCTCGTTGAGCCCAATATTCGTTACTCCAGATTTTCTTGTCTGGGGCAGCGGAGGGCGCTTCATCGTCCTTTTGAGCCGCCACTTTGGGCGCGGCGAACGAATTGCGGCCCAGAAGGCTCAGGATCGCCGGACCCGCGCCTGCGAATCCTAAACGGTAGAGAAAGGAACGTCGAGAGGATTCGGAAATGCTGGGCGTCATAGCTTCTCTCCTAACTCCGAAACCCAGGCGGCTCAATTCGGAGCAAGTTGTTCAGATTTGCTGGAACTTACGATACTCTCATCGGTTCATAGATCGCAATACGGCAAGTATGCCAAAAGGGGTCCCGTAGAGAGCCTGGCTCAGTCTCTCATTCTCAAGGACTCAGCAACAGTTGGAACCGACTCGATCCCTTCGGCCGGCCCGCGCGCCGGGGTTCCGGGCGGCGCTGCGCGAAGATACTGCGCAGGCCACGATATTGACTTGCCAAGCTTAGCGGCGGCACGAAGCGGCCAGTAGGGATCGCGCAGCATCTCGCGAGCCAGCAGAACGATATCCGCGTGTCCGCTGCGGATGATCTCGTCTGCCTGATGCGCTTCGGTGATTAGGCCCACAGCGCCGGTAAGGATTCGGGCATCGCGGCGAATCCGCTCCGCAAACGTCACCTGATAGCCCGGTCCCATCGGAATCTTTGCGTCGGCGACGTTGCCTCCGGAAGAGCAGTCCACCAAGTCCACACCCAGCGTGCGCAGGTTTCGAGCCAATTCCACGGCCTGCTCGATATCCCAGCCGCCTTCCACCCAGTCTGTCGAGGAGATGCGAATAAACAGCGGCAGTCTTTCTGGCCAAAAGCGGCGGACCTTGCCAACCACCTCCCGAACGATTCGCGTGCGGTTCTCGAAGGAACCTCCATAGAGATCAGAGCGGTGATTGCTAAGAGGTGAAAGGAACTCGTGGAGGAAATATCCGTGCGCGGAGTGAATCTCGAGCAGACGAAAACCGGCGTCGAGGGCGCGTTGTGCGGCTTTCCCGAAGGCCTCCACAATCGCGGCGATACGGTCGGAGGTGGCAGCCGCCGGCATCGGGTAGTTGGGAGCAAAGGCAACGGCGCTGGGCGCGACAATGTCGCTCCAGCCGCCTTCGTTTTCGGCGAGTTTGCCGGTGCCGTCCCAGGGGCGTATTGTGCTCGCTTTCCGCCCAGCATGGGCAATCTGGATACCCGCCACACTGCCCTGGGAATGTATGAATTTCGTAATGCGCCCCAGCGGTTCGATGTGAGCTTCGCTCCAAATCCCGGAATCTTGAGGACTGATGCGCGCCTCTGGCAGAACAGCCGTGGCTTCGACCATAACCAAGGCCGCTCCGCCGACGGCGCGGCTTCCCAGGTGCACGAGATGCCAATCCGTGGCCAGGCCGTTCTCGCAGCAGTATTGGCACATCGGTGAGACGGCGATTCGGTTCACCAACCGTACATCGCGGATCTTGAGTTCGTCAAAAAGTCCCTTCGCGGCCGATGGAGACATCTACTCTGTTCCTTCCATTGGGTTTAGGAAGTTGATCCTCTCAGGCTACATGTCAATTGGCAAACAGAAAAGAGGGCTGGATTTGGAGAGGGGGCGCGCGGCAGTGGACTTTAATCGCTTAGCGACAGCCGGTCCGATTTAGGTCGTGCATCGCTTCCACATTACCCTTACGGGAGGCCGCAGACAGCAACACGCGCGCCTGATCGCAATTTCTGGCCACGCCGTCCCCGTGCAGATACAAATCAGCGAGGTCCATTTCTGCCGCGGAACTTCCCTTTTCCACCGCCGACCAGAGCAACTGCGAGGCCACGGTAGGATTGCGCGGCTGAACATGGCCATTCAAATATTGCCGCGCCAGCATGAGCTGAGATTTGCCGAAATCGGGGGACCGCGGAAGCTGCGAGGAGTAGGTTCCCGGCGCCCGTTAATGGTCTAGCTGATAGCCTCCAAGCCCTTGGTCACCGACGATGTGGCGGTTATACGTTGAGAATCGCGAACGCTGGTTCGTTGTGTTGTGCTCTGGCGCGAAAACCTGCTTATCACGGAGTTCCAGTAGATGAACTTCATTGCTGTCTAAAATCGAACGCTCTCAGGGGCCGGGTGGTTTGATCCAGGAGCGGCTGAAGACATCGGCCAGGGTGAACGAAACCATCAGGGCGAGCCAGAAAAATCCGGCCAAAACGACAATCCGCGCGAGCCCTCGGCTGTACCAAAGATGCATAAAGAAGAGTCCCACCAGGCACATTTTTACGGCGGCAATCGCCAGCGCTACGACGGTGTTGAACGGGCCGAGATTTATATAAGCAATTCCGGTCGTTAACGCTGCCAGAAGAAGGAGGACAGCGAAAACGAAAACATAGGTTCCCACCGAAGGGTCTTGTGTGTTCATTTGTAGCGACCGCCGATGAGATAGAGCAAAGGAAAGAGATAAATCCAAATAATATCCACGAAGTGCCAGTATAGTCCGGAGACTTCGACGCGATTGTAATGTTCCGCTGAAATTTTGCCCCGCCACGCAAGGATGGCCATAACACCCAGGAGGCCGATGCCGATGATCATGTGCAGCGCGTGCAGGCCGGTCATAAAGAAGTAAAAACACATAAATAATTCGACGGTATGCTCCGGAGCTCCGCGCAAGGCGTCGACGGCGGGATGAAAGTTCAGGCCGGTGAACTTCATTCCAAGAAAGGCGATGCCGAGAATGATTGTTGAGGATAGGAATCCGAGGAGCATCGCGCGATTGCCTTGGCGCGCGGCGTGAACGGCCATGGCCATGGTGAAGCTGCTGGCCAGCAGCACAGCGGTCATGGCCGCGCCGAGATCCACTTCGAGTACATGACTTCCGGCTGCAAACCCGGAGTAATAGAGCGATCGGTAGATGATGTAGCCGGTAAACACTCCGCTAAAAAACAGCATCTCCGTGGCCAGAAAAACCCACATGCCGAAATTGCCGGCCTCGCGCTGCTGTTCGATATCTTCGAACTGATGATGCAGTGCGGGACTGACGCTGCGCCCTGACGTCCCGGCCAAAGAGCTGCCGGCTGCGCTCTCAGACATGCGCGTGCTCCGGCTCGGCGTAGCCGTAGGGCTCTTCGGTTATCCGCGGCGTCTCTTCGAAATTATCCGTAGGAGGCGGCGATGGCGTCTCCCACTCCAGGCCTTTGGCGCCCCAGGGATTCGATCCGGCTACAGGTCCGTAGCGGATGGACCAGAGAAGATAGACGAACGGAATCAAGTAGCCCATGCCGAGAATCGAAGCGCCGGCGGAGGACAGGACGTTGAGCACCTGAAACTCGGCGGGATAGACGGCGTAGCGGCGCGGCATCCCCAAGTAGCCCAGCATGTATTGCGGGAAAAAAGTGAGGTTGAAGCCGACGAAAATCACCAGCGCAGCGAGGCGGGCCCAGCCGTCGTGATAGAGGCGGCCAGTAATTTTAGGCCACCAAAAGTGGATGCCGCCCAAATAAGCCATCACCGCACCTCCGACCATGATGTAGTGAAAATGCGCGATCACAAAGTAGGTGTCGTGCAGATGAACGTCGGTCGCGAGCGAGGCCAGAAAGAGTCCCGTGAGGCCGCCCATGGTGAATAGTCCGATGAAGCCAAGCGCGTAAAGCATGGGCGCTTGATAGGAGATCGAGCCCTTATAGAGGGTCGCGGTCCAATTGAAGACTTTGATCGCAGAGGGAATGGCAACTGCAAAACTAAGCGCCGAGAAGATAAACCCCGCATACACGGATTGGCTGGACACAAACATGTGATGGCCCCAGACGAAAAAACTGATCATCGCGATCGCCAGGCTCGAATAGGCGATGAAGATGTATCCAAAGGGCTTCTTTTTCGCGAAGCAGGTGACCAATTCGCTGACCACGCCCATTCCTGGCAGAATCATGATGTACACCACGGGATGAGAGTAAAACCAGAACAGGTGTTGAAATAAGACCGGATCGCCGCCGATCGCAGGGTCGAAAATACCGACGTGGAGAAGACGTTCGGCTCCGATCAGGACCATGGCGATGGCAATCACCGGCGTCGCCAGCACAAAGATCACGCTCGTGGCATACATGGACCAGAGGAACAGCGGCATGCGCTTCCAGGTCATGCCCGGGGCGCGCATTTTGTGAATGGTGACGATGAAGTTCAGGCCGGTAAGGATGGACGAGAATCCGTTAATGAAAACGCCGAGAGATGTCGCAATGACATGCGTCGTGACATAGTGAGTGCTCAACGGGGCGTAGAAAGTCCAGCCGGTGTCCACCCCGCCGGAAATCAACGCATAGAGCGTGATTGCCCCGCCGGTGATGTAAACATACCAGCTGAGCAGGTTCAGGCGGGGGAAAGCCAGGTCACGCGCGCCGATCATCATCGGCACGAGAAAGTTGCCCAGCGTTGCGGGGATGGAAGGAACGAGAAAGAAGAAGACCATGATCACGCCGTGCATGGTGAAGAGCTTGTTGTACGTTTCCGGCTGTACCAAAGCACCGGCCGGCTCGATCAAATGCAGCCGCATCATGACCGCGGCGGCGCCCCCAATGAAAAACATCAGCGTAATAGAGCCGAGATATAACAGCGCGATGCGCTTATGGTCGGTGGTAAAAAGCCACGATTTGATTCCGTAGCTGGCATTCAGGTAGTGCATGCGCGACTCGACCGGGACTTCGGCTATGGCCGTGCTCATGGTACCTGCGTCCTTTCTCCCGAACCGAGCGATTTGATGTAGGCGATCAATTGCAGAATCTGCTCTTCGCTGACTTGCCCGCGAAACGTGGGCATGACGGGCCGATAATTTGGCAGAGGAAGAGAAGCGGGATCGAGGATCGCTTGTCGAGTGTAAGCTTCGTCCATGGCTAGATTTTGGCCATCTCGAAGCGTTACCTGCTTGCCAAATCGGCCCTGCAGCACCGGTCCGGCGCCGGACCCGTCTGCAAGATGGCACGTGTCGCAACCGAGGCGCGTGAAGAGCTCCTGGCCGCTCTCGGCCATGGATCTCGTGGAGGCGTTGTCGCGCAGCCACTGCGCGTAGTCGGTGGGGGTCATCACTTCGATTGTCCCGGTCATTCCCGAATGTAGCGTGCCGCAGTATTGCGCGCAGAAAAGGTGATAGCTGCCCGGTTTGGTCGCTTGAAACCATTCCGAGGTGTAACGCCCGGGAAGCACGTCCATCTTCATGCGGAAAGCGGGCACGAAGAAATCGTGAATGACGTCTTCCGAGGTCATTGTCAGCCGTACAGGAACATCCACGGGGATGTGCAGTTGGTTGATCTCGCGCTGTCCTTCGGGATGCTGCAGGTGCCACATCCATTGTTTGCCAACGACAAAAATTTCCATGGCACCTTGGGGCGGCCGCGCGGCGGCAAAGAAGAGACTGGCTCCCCAGAGAAAAAGAAATACGCAAATCAAGCTGGGAATAGCGATCCAGCTGATCTCCAGAGGCAGGGACTGCTGCGTGGCCGGGGGCCGTTCCTGTTCCGAGCGCCGGCGGTACTTGATCATGAAATAGAAAATCGTAGCGAAAATGAGAAAGGTAAAAAACAGCGTGAGGCCAGTCAGGAAAAAATAGAGATGGTCCACGCGGTCGGCCGCCGTGGAGGCGTCTATCGGCCGAAGCTGCGGCCATTGCGCGACGAAAACTCCCGCGATGATCCTACTGTCCAGGTTTGCCGCCTGCCTTTCTTCTCGCGCTCAAGCGTCCCGTTAGGGAAGCTCGTAGTTCTCACGGCGAAACAGAATTGCCATCACCAGCCCAAGCGACAACACCATCAGCACTCCGGCAGCCTGGATCACGCGCGCGATCAGCAGGCCGTACCTTCCGGTCGCCGGATCATAGTGATAGCAATAAAGCAAAATCTGATCGATGGGAGAGCCGATCTTCTCATGTGAAGCCTCCACGAGCCCCAGCCGCAGATCACGCGAGGGATAACTGATGCCGTAGAAATAGCGCGCCAGCCTTCCCTCGGGGGTGAGCAAGATGATTCCGCTCGGGTGCGCGAACTGGCCGGAAGCGGAATCGTAGGCGTAACGGAAGCCTACGGACTGCGCCACGGTTTTGATCTGCGCTTGGTCTCCGGTCAAAAAGTGCCATGCCTGCGAGCCTCCCGACCGGCCATAGAGCCCGCTGTAAAGCTCGTGTTTGACATTCGCGAGGATGGGTCGTTCGGTAGGATCAATACTTATGGTCACGATCGTGAAATCTTTCCCGATCTCCAGAGGCAATTCTTTAGCGCTCCGTAAGAGACCATTCAACACCTCAGTGCACAACATCGGGCATTGGTAATAGACGAGCGTCAGCACCACCGGCTTTTGCCCAAAAAATTGGCGCAGCGCTACGGCGTGGCCATGCTCGTCGCGAAAAGTGAGATCAAGAGGAATCGAGCTGCCGAGTTTCTGGTCCAAACCAACGTCGCGCAACAGCACTGGGCGTACCCCCGCGGTCTCTAGCGGTCTATCATCCAGCTGAGCATGTGCAGGGCTAGCGAAGAGGCACGCAACAAACGCAAAGGCCCGAATCGATAGCTGTATAGGTTGCGATTTCATCGCGCGGAACCTCTGGATTTCGCGTTATTCGTGGGAGCATTTCCTTTGTGAGAAGCCGTGCCCGTTTCGGGTGTGTGGGCTGGGCGCGTAGGCAGTCCTCGCTCGAGAAGCAGTTCCATGGCGCGGTCGAGTGGCAGCCGCACGATCCCGTTTTGGCGATCGATCCAACCGTAGCTGTTGAGAAGCTTCTGTTGCGATTGGTAGTAGTCCTGCAGATCCGCGCCGGGGTTTGGCTGAATGCGCGGCGGAGGAGGCATCGGCCGCTCCGTGGCGAAAGGCGCGGCAACGAAAGAGCCGGGATTGTCGGCCTTCTGAAAGTATTTGAACAGCCAGAGGAGCGAGAACGAAGCGGCGGCCAGAATCGCGGCCATTAAAAGAGCGAAATAGAGCAAGCCACGTGGACTGGCATCGCTTCTCTCGTAGCCTCCGTGCGGGGCCACCTTCGTGCTAGTCGGCATGTTCGAGTGCTCCTTCGAATCTGGGGTCGTGCAGAGGCAGCAAGGGCCGGCTCTTGAGTTGGCGCAGAAAGGTCGCCACCCAAATTCCACCCATTCCCATTGGCAAGAGGAGATCGAGCAAGTAGAAACGCGGACCGGACTTCTCGAAGGCCGGCACTACCATCCAGTAGACATTTAGAAAATTGATGACGATCAGTGCTCCGCACAGGGTGGCAAGGGTCTGGACGCTGCGTTTGATTGGGCGCATCAGCAGAAGATAGAAGGGGGTTGCGAACGAAAGAAAAATCATAACTAGGGCGACGATGGCCCAGCCGCCTTGCGCCCGCGTCACGTACCAAGGAATCTCCTGAATCAAATCCCCTGCCCAGATGATGAGGAATTGACAGAAGGCAAGGTAGGCCCAGAGCATTACGAACGTCAGGACCAGATTTCCCAGATCGTTGAAACGGTCCGGAGTAACGGCACTCGCGACGGGTTCGCGCTGGGAGAGCAGGCCCGCCACCAGAATGGCCAGGGCCAGCGCGCCGAGCACCTGCAAGACCATGAAGATCATGCCAAAAATTGTGGAGAACCAGTGCGGCTCGAGCGACATGATCCAGTCGATCGAAAAGAACGTCACGGTAAAGCCATAAAGCAGCAATCCCGGCCCACTCATATTTTCCAGGCGCGCGGCTAGAAGTGGATCGCCGGTGCGGTCCTGCTCGTCAGACCAGCGGTTCAATCTGCGCACCAGAGTCCACCACACAGCGAAATAGATCACATTGCGAATTAGGAAAAACGGTAGGTTCAAATAGGGCTGCTTGAACTTGAGAGCGGCATCTGCGGCCACAAGATCCGAATGCGTCCACGAATATAGGCGGCTCAGACCCAAGAGAAGGGGAAGAGCTAAAGCTGTAAGCAACGGCAGAGTGCGCGTACCTGCTTCCAATGGTCGCCGAATCGGCAAGCCCCAAAATCCGCCGGTCAGGTGGTGCACCATTAGAAACGCGGCGCAACCTAACGGAAAGCCCAGCCAGAAAACAAAGGCCAGCAGGTAGGAGCGGAAAAATTGCTCTGGCGCGCGTAGGCCGTCGAGAACCGCGAGGATCAGTGCCGCTATTCCCAGAATGAAGGCGCGCCTCTGGGTGCGATCGAAGCGAGCGCCGAACGTGTCGGTTGCCATCATTGCTCTTCCCCCGCCAGCGCGCTCCTCTGCGATTCAGGAATGTCAGCGGTCGAGCCATGCTGGCTCAACTGCAATGCGCGGACGTATGCGGCGATGCGCCAGCGGTCCTCGGCCGAAACTCGCGAGGCATAGCCGTACATCAGCCCGAATCCATTGGTCATGACCTCAAAGAAATGACCGGAGGGAGCTTGCCGCAACCGTTCTATGTGAAGCGAAGGCGGCGATGGAAAACCTCGCTGCACGATCATTCCATTTCCACTGCCGCTGTAATCGTGGCAAGGAGAACAATAAATGTTGTATCGTTCGCGGCCGCGGCCCAGGTCGGCAGCGGTGATGGGGAAGGGGAAGAGATTGGCGACCAGGCCGTTGACTCTGCCCGTATAGAGTAACTCGTCCGTGCGCAGTTGCCCGCGCGCGACAGTTCCTTCGACGGCCGGCCGTTCGGAACGGCCGTCAGCGAAAAAGGTGCTGGGATCTTCCGGTTGATATCTCGGCTGGACATGCATGTCCTGGCGGCAGCCGGACATCATGAGGGCGGAGAAGACCGCAAAGACCCACAGTGCATTGTTTGCGCCGGGCGAGGATTTGCGCGATTTAGAGTTCAGCTTCATAAACGCCAAACGGCATGAGGCTCTCCAGGAATTGCCTGCTAGCGTCCACATGGAATTTCTTATCCCGTGCTTTGATGCAAAGAAAAAAGCGCCCCCGCGTGGCCATTACAAAACGCGGCACGTTGAACAGTGGATGATAAGGCGTCGGCAGACCGTTGAGCGCCAGCATTCCGAAGGCAGCTGCTAGCGCGGCGCAAAGAATCGTAAACTCGAACGTGATTGGTACGAACGCGGGCCAGCTATTGAACGGCTTGCCACCCACGTTCAACGGGAAGCTCACGACGTTCGCATACCATTGCAGAAAAAAGCCGCCTCCTGCGCCAAACATTCCGGCCAGCAGGACAACCAGCGGAAGTCGCGTGCTATGGAAGCCCACGGCTTCGGCGAGCCCTTCGATGGGCATGGGCGAGAAAGCATCGACGCTGCGATAGCCCGCTTCGCGCGTCCGGCGAGCGGCGCTGAGAAGCTGGTCGGGGCTTTCGAACTCCGCTACTAATCCGTAAATGCGTTTGGTGGCCATGACGTCTGGCATTGAGCAATGGCAGATTGCGATCAGGTAGACGAAATCTCCGGGTTAGGATTCCTTAGCTTTGCTAGGTATGTAGTGCGCGGCCGGGTATTGAGTTCCGCGAGCAAGCTGTAGTCACGCGTTTGGTGCTTCAGCTTGGAAACGCGACTGTCAGGATCATTGATATTACCGAAAATGATGGCCTGCGCCGGGCAGGCCTGCTGGCATGCCGTTTGAATTTCGCCGTCGCGTACCAGGCGATCTTCTTTCTCGGCGTTGATTTTCACTGCGTTGATCCGCTGCACACAGTAGGTGCATTTCTCCATGACCCCGCGGCTGCGCACCGTTACGTCCGGATTGCGCAGGCCATAGAGGCTAGGGGTGACCCAATCTGAGTAGAGTTTGAAATTGAAACGCCGCACCTTGTATGGGCAATTGTTGGAGCAATAACGCGTGCCGACACAGCGGTTGTAAACCATTTCGTTGAGTCCTTCCGGGCTGTGGAGAGTGGCGCCGACGGGGCAGACGATTTCGCAGGGCGCCTGCTCGCAGTGCATGCAAGGAACGGGCTGGAAGTAGGTTTCGGGATTTTCCAGGCTCCCGCGATAGTAATTATCGACGCGAATCCACTGCATATCGCGACCCGCCATGACTTCGTATTTCCCGACGACCGCGATGTTGTTTTCAGCGTAGCACGCGATCACGCAGGCCTGGCAACCCGTGCAGCGGCTCAGGTCGATGGACATGCCCCAGGCATATCCTTCGTACTTAAATGGTGGATAAAGCGAAAGGCCTGTCGCGACTTCTTTTTCAGGTTCCCTGGCAAATTGCGGATTCTTGCGAAATTCCTCGAGCGTGGCGATACGCACAAGGTCGCGGGCGAAAGCGTTTTCGCTCTCTTCCTCGACCTGCTGATTATTGCGCTCGATCGGGTGATGGATTTGGGTCGCCGCCATAAGGTAAGTCTTGCCGGTTTTTTCGATCTGAAGTCCACTGGCAATCGCGGGTGCCGAGGAGGTGCGCAGGAGATAGCCATTGAGCCCGAATCCTGTGCCGACGTGGCCCGCGCGCTTGCGCCCATACCCCAGGGTGACGGTTGCGGAGTTGTCCGCGTGCCCGGGCTGAGCCCACATTGGCCCGCTAGCTTTCCAACCTCCGATATTCAAATTGACGACGTCGCCGGTCGTCAGGCCGAGACGCCACGCGGTCGCGGGGCTGAGCGCCACAAAATTATCCCAGGTAATTTTCGTGAGTGGCTTGGGCAGCTCCTGCAACCACGCGTTATTGGCCCAACGACCGTCGCCGATTGTGGGGTCGGGCCGGAAGACAACCTCGATGGATTGCTCATTGTGCGCAGGCACGTCCGGCAATTTGCCGTAGTCAAGGATCAGCTTGGGGGAAAGAGCGGGAAGAGCGGTTCCGGCCATTACCCCATCGTGCAAAGTTTTTTCCCACAAATTCCCGAACTGCTCCGCGGACGGCTGCGAGTGCTCACGTCTCCAGTAATCGCGGACGAGAGCGTGGTCGGATTCTCCGATGTCGTCGGTAAACAGAGCGAGTAGCTCGTGCAGCGACCTGCCGTGATAGAGCGGGGCGATCAGCGGTTGCACGATGCCGACAGTGCCGTCGTAAGCGCGAGCATCACTCCAGGATTCCAGAAAATGAGCCTGAGGGATATGCCAATGGCAGAGTTCCGCAGTTTCATCGTCGTAGAGACCGCAGTGAATCCGCAGCGAAACTTTCAAGAGCTGTTGTGCGAACTGCAAATCCGCAGGCGCCGTGAAGACGGGATTGCTGTCGAGAATCAGCAATGTCGATACTTGGCCGGCTTCGATCTCTTTCACCAATTCCGAGAGCGAATCGTTTTCAGGGCTCAGTTCGATCGGGTCGGTATAAATGACGGTTTGGCCTGCATTGCCGAGTGAAGCATTTATGGCGTGCACCAACGCGTGCACTGAGGGAGATTGCGAAGCTCCCGCCACGATAAGAGAAGATCCGCGATGGTTTTGCAGGTCCCGCGAGACTGCTTTCATCCACGAATCAGGAACAGCGGAGCTTGCGCCTCGCAGCGGAAGGCCCAGCGCGGCGCCGAGAGCTCGCGCGAAGATCTCGATTTCGCCGCAGCGAATGGGGAGCCGGTGATCAGCCATAGCGCCGGTAATCGAGGGCGTACTCTCGACGACGTAGAGCCGGTTCATCTGCGCACGCGGCGTTTCGATTTCCCGCCAATTAGCGAAATCGCGGGCATAGCGGACGCTGGCTGCGCCATCGTTGAGAAAATCGCAATCGAGGGAGACGACCACGGCCGCCTGATCGAATCGGTACACGGAATTCACATTGCGGCCAAAGGCCATCCGCGCTCCCTGACGCGCCGCGTAGTTGCCGCATGGTTCGTGCGTATACCACTTTGCCTTCGGGAATTGCATGCGCAGCCCAGCGCCCTTGGTGCTGGTAAAATTCGCGCGCAGATCAGCCGCCATGGCCAGGAATGCCGGCCAGTCGCTGATGCGGCCTTCGCGGAGGACCACCTGCGAGCGATCCGGGTCCCAGAGCGTAAGCACCGATGCCTGACAGAAAATATTGCTGGCGCCTAAGCTTCCCGGATGGTCGGGATTTCCCTCCACTTTAGTGGGTCTCCCCATATGGCTTTCCACCAGGAGACCGACGGCCACGCCGCGGTCCACCATGGACGTGGCGTAAAATAGCGGCCTGCCGGGAATGACTTCTTCGGGAGCGCGGACATAGGGGACAATTTTTTCGGTCGGCAATTTTGTGCACGCGGTGAGGCCGGAAAGCGCTGCGGAAGCGGCCATCAGCTTTAGTACCTCGCGCCTGTTCAGACCATGTCGGGCGGGCTTTGGTTCTTTCTCTGGATCGTTGGGAAATTCATCGTGCAGGAACGCGTCGTATTCCGGCGTGCGGGCAAGCTCTTCCAAGCTGCGCCACAGGCGTCGCGCGCCATCGTGCTTGAGGTTCGCAGCGATCACTTGAACATCAAGTGGCGTTTTGGGTTCCGCATGCATCTGTCAACATGAATTCAGTGGCGATTCGCTCGCACGACGGCTCCCCTCAGCGGTGGCAGGTCCAGCAGTCGGTGAGCGAATAGATTTTGTATTCCTTCACGAGCTTGGTACCGAACTCGATTTGATGCGCAGGCGGCTGATAGGAAATGCTGAACACCTCGTCCTTCGGCCGCACATTATTTTCCGGGTGCCGGTGGCAATCGAGACACCAGGACATCTTCAGTGAGTTTGCGGCCCAGGTGAGGGGCATCGCCCCGATGGGGCCATGACATGTCGTGCAACCGATCCCCTTGGCCACGTGGATGCTGTGATCGAAATAAACGAACTCGGGAAGCGCATTCACTCGCACCCATTCGATCGACCGATTCTCTCGAAAGCTTTGGCGAACCGGCTCCAACATCGGGCTGTTTTTCCAGATTTGAGAGTGACAGGTTATGCACGTTTCGGTCGGCGGCAACCCGGCAAAGGAGGATTGCTCGACGGAGGTGTGACAGTAGCGGCAATCGATTCCCAGTTCCGCGGTGTGATGCTTATGGCTGAAAGGCACGGGCTGCGCTTTCGGCACATTGGCTTCTGTAACGTACGGCGAACCATCGATCCAGTAGGGAATAAAGCCACCCACAGCGACGAGCAGAAAGAAGCCGTAGATCGTGAGCCGCGAAA
The DNA here is from genome assembly GCA_003223325.1 of Acidobacteriota bacterium. GTDB lineage: Bacteria > Acidobacteriota > Terriglobia > Acidiferrales > UBA7541 > Palsa-189. The sequence continues at coordinate 7,573 of QHYS01000101.1, read as the reverse complement.
TCAAATTCGTGCTGTGATGGAAGACCTGCGCCATAAATCGCCGCCAGGCTGCTTGCCTCTATGTCCTTTCGCCCTCTGTCTCCGTAACTAGGCTTCTCATTTCAAAAATCGAGATCATCGGCAGGTAGCGGATGAAGAGAAAAAGCAAAGTCAGGAAGAGTCCGATCGATCCGAGAAGCGTCATCCAGTCCCATCTGGTCGGCGCGTACATCAGCCAGATGGACGGCATGAAATCGCGGTGCAAGCTGATCACCACAATCACAAACCGTTCGAGCCACATGCCGCAATTGACGATCAACGCCACGGCAAAAAGCGCCCCCACGCTTGTGCGCACCCGTCGTGACCAGAGCGCCTGCGGAATCACGATGTTCAAGGCAATTAGAGACCAGTAGACGGCGGCGTAGGGGCCGACCATGCGGTTCAGCGTGACGTAGCGCTCATAGATATCCGCACCATAGAAGGCCATGAAGGCTTCCATCATGTAGCCATAAGCCACGATCAGCCCGGTGGCCAGCATGATCTTTCCCATGTTGTCGAGGTGGCGCATGGTGATGAAGTCTTCGAGTCCATAAAACTTTCGCAAGGGAATCGCCAGGCAGAGGACCATGGCAAATCCCGAATAGATTGCGCCCGCGACGAAATAGGGAGGAAAGATGGTCGTGTGCCATCCGGGTAAGATCGCGATGGCGAAGTCGAAGCTCACCACCGTGTGCACGGAGATCACCAACGGGGTCGCGAGGCCGGCGAGAAGGAGCGAAGCCATTTCGTAGCGCTTCCAGTGAACAGCCGAGCCGCGCCAACCCATAGCCAGAAACCCGTAGACGATCTGCTTCGCACGTGTGCGGGCACGGTCGCGCAAGGTGGCCAGATCCGGAATCAGTCCGACGAACCAGAACAAGAGCGAAACCGTCAGGTAGGTGGAGACCGCGAACACATCCCAGACCAGAGGGCTTCGGAATTGCGGCCAATACCACATCGTATTGGGATAGGGGAACAGCCAATAAGCGAGCCACGGTCGCCCTAGGTGGAGCACTGGAAACATCCCCGCGCAGAGCACCGCGAATATGGTCATTGCTTCGGCGGTACGGTTGATGGAGGTACGCCACTTCTGATGCAAGAGCAGCAAGATTGCGGAAATCAAGGTGCCCGCATGCCCGATTCCGATCCACCAGATAAAATTCACGATGGCGAAGCCCCATCCAACCGGGATGTTCACTCCCCAAATCCCGACGCCAATCGCAAAAAGAACAGTCACTGCGTAGAGCAGAATCAACAGCAGCAGAAAAGAAGCGCCAAATCCCAGAAACCATCCGGGCCGCGTTCGCTGGCCCAGAACGATCGAGCTGATCTTGTCGGTTACGGTTGAGATCGTGTAGCCGGGCTCGATGACCCGAGGCTGGCTAATTTCGGCCCCTCGTTCCAGAGGATCAGATTCCACGTGGATTGTCCTAGAGAGGAGATGATTTCAACACTTGTTCAGTTACACGGAAAAAACAGCCGCTTTTGACCGAGTGCGGTTTCCTACAGCACTTCCATTCTAACCCGCTTTGCGGCGCCGCCCGCGTGCCACGGCGGGCGCCGGCCGACTGACCTCTGCCGGACCCTCCTCCTTCTTACCAGCGGCCAGGCTTTTTCTCAAGGCCTGCACGATGTTGATCACGGGAGCACGCGGCGCTTCCGGCGCGGCCGCGATCGATCGACCCTTCGATTTGGCGGCAACCAAGGCATTGAGCCGCTTCTGAAATTCGTTTCGATATTCCTTGGGGATTGAAATCTGCCGCAAGGCTTTGCACCAGCTGTTCGGGATTAGAATATGAGCCGGCGGCGATTCGTCAGCACTGGCCGCAGACTGGTTTGACCTGGCGGGAGGCAGTGTGAGCGCGGAGCGACACAGCAAGCTCGGCTGGATGGATCTGCTTTGGCTCCTATTTTTGCTGGGACTGGCGTTGCTTCCCCCAGTCCGCGAGGTACACAAGCAAATCATTCTCCTGGCGATAGGCGTTTTCCAGCTTTTGGAAAGACGGCTTGTCGAGCTCCTACCGAAGAGAGGCCAGAGCTATGCGGTGCTGTTAAAGATTCTGCTGGCCATGCTGTTGATCAGCCATACGGGGGATGTGGGCATCAATAGCAGCTACTACCCGATCTTTTATCTCCCCATTGTCACCGCCGCGGTTTATTTCGACCCATGGTTAACGCTTGCGTGGACGCTCATCGCCTCCGCCGCTTACGGCTCTTATCTTTTGCCGGCCCTTCAGGAATATGAACTGGCGCCGGGCGCGATGGAGGAATTGGCCCTCCGCATCCTTTTCTTTTTTCTTGCGGCCATGGTGGTCAACCGGTTCGCCATCGAAAACAGTCGCCAGACCCGGCGATATCAGATGGTCGCGGAGCAACTCGCGAGGACAAATCAAGAACTCGAACAAGCTCAGGCGGAAGCGCGCCGTTCCGAACGCCTTGCTGCCCTGGGCCAGCTTTCCGCCGGGTTGGCGCATGAGATTCGCAATCCCTTGGGCATCATTAAAGGTTCGGCTGAAATGCTGAACCACAGGGTCCGAACTGCGGAACCGCTGGTGGCTGAATTGGCAGGGTACATTTCCACAGAAGTGAATCGCCTCAGCGCTCTGGTGAGCCGTTTTCTAGACTTCGCCCGCCCCCTTCGTATCGAATCACGAGCGTGTTCGGTTTCCGAGATTGTGGATCGGGCGCTCCGCGCGGTGGCCGCCAATTGGAGCGGGCCGGAGATCAAAGTCGAGCGCCATTTTCAAAGAGATCTGCCGAACGCCGCCGTGGATGAGAATCTTTGCGAACACGTTTTCGTCAATCTCATACAGAACGCATACGATGCCATGAGCGAGAGTGGTGGCAGACTGCGCATTGCGATCGCTCTAGGCGCGCGAGGCGAGCGGCCCGGGATCGAAGTGCGAGTGCTGGATTCCGGGCCGGGAATCCGTGCCGAGCTTCGCGACCAAATTTTCAATCCGTTTTTCACCACGAAAAAGAGCGGCGTGGGCCTTGGGCTTTCCATCGTCTCTAAAATTGTGGACGAACATCGCGGGTCTATCGAACTTCTCGATCGCCAGCCGAGCGGGGGAGAGTCCGGCGCTTGCTTCCTGATATTCCTGCCGCTGGCGGCGCAGGCCGCAATTCCTGAAGCCGAAGCGGCATACAAGGCTTAATTGCGTGGCCGCCATTCTGATCATCGAAGATGAAGCCCGGATGCGCCGTTTGCTGGAGCTGGACCTCAACGAGGCCGGATATCAGACATTTTCGGCTGCCGATGCCGAGAAAGGTCTGGACCTGCTGGGCCGCGAGCAGATCGATCTGGTGCTCACCGATTTAAAGCTCCCCGGCCTGGGCGGGTTGGAATTCCTTCAAGCCGCCAAGCGTCTCAACGGAGCCTTGCCGGTCGTGGTCATGACCGCCTACGGCTCAGTCGAAACCGCTGTTGAAGCCATGAAGGCCGGGGCCAGTGACTACGTTCTCAAGCCCTTCTCGCTCGCGGAAATGCGGCTGGTGGTGCAAAAAGAGCTGGACGTTCGGCGTCTGCGCGAGGAAAACCGCAGCCTGCGAGAAGCGCTTGGTCACCACTACAGCTACCCCAATATCGTCGCCCGCAGCGCGAAGATGCAGGAGGTGTTGGCCCTGGGGGAGCGGGTCGCGGCGACGTCTTCCACGGTGCTCATCGGCGGAGAGAGTGGCGTGGGAAAAGACTTGATCGCGCACCTGATTCATCAGCGATCCAGCCGAGCGTCGGGTCCATTTGTGAAGATCAATAGCACGGCCATTCCGGAGAATCTCCTAGAAAGCGAGCTCTTCGGCTACGAAAAAGGAGCTTTTACCGGCGCCACCACGAGCAAGCCGGGAAAATTCGAGCTCGCCGACAAGGGCACGCTGTTTCTCGATGAAATTGGAGATGTTCCCGCAGCCACACAGGTCAAGCTTCTGCGCGTTCTGCAAGAACGCGAATTTGAAAGGCTGGGTGGCACGCGCACCATCAAAGTGGATCTGCGGCTCATTGCGGCTACCAATCGCGATCTGCGCGAGGCGCTCGAACAAGGAACATTTCGTGAAGATCTTTACTACCGGTTGAATGTCGTGCCCATCGATATACCGCCTCTTCGGGAGCGCAAAGAAGACATTCCGGATCTAGCGAATCTCTTCCTTTCGCGGCTCGCGCAGAAATCCCAGAGGAAGCTGGAGGGCATCAAACCCGAAGCTCTCCGTAAGCTCATGGCTTTCCATTGGCCCGGCAATGTTCGAGAGTTAGAGAACATCGTCGAGCGCGCATGCGCTCTGGCTACGGGCTCCTTCATTGGACCCGGCGATATCCAAATCGACCACCTGCCGGACCGAAACCAGTTAGGCCAAGCGCCGCTTTTGCCTGAAGGCAAAACGCTCGACCAGTGGGAAGACGAGCTTATTCGCGAGGCCTACCGCCGCGCGAATGGAAACAAGAGCGAGGCGGCCCGCATGCTTGGTCTTTCCCGCAATGCGCTGCGCTACAGGCTCGAAAAAATCGGCATCGCCGACGAGTCCTCGAAGGCCCCGCAAGGGTAATGGGTCCGGACATCCGTGTGGTGGTTGAAAACCACCACGTTGGTGGATTCTGGCCACAGCAATCGAACCCCGGAAGAGGGCGCCCCGCCTAAGCTACTGAAGATAAAGAAATAGAAGTTCGCGAATCTGGCCGATTTGGCATGCCGCGTGCCCTTTCTGTGCTGAGAGATTGAAAGAGGTGGCCCATGAGAACAAACCCAGTTGGTCTATTGGCGATTGGGACTGTGGTGCTTTTCGCGGTCATTCCGGCAGCTCCCCAAGCGCCCGGTGCAGAGCAAACTGAGGCACAAAATGATTCCGGCGTCGCCCGGGTAAGCCTTATACACGGCGACGTCACCATGCAGCGCGGTGATTCCGGCGATTTCACCGCAGTGACTTTGAATACGCCGCTCGTGGCCGGAGACAAGGTCGCTACGGGGGGCGCCTCCCGAACAGAACTCCAGCTCGACTACGCGAATATCCTGCGCTTGGATCTAAACGCCCAAGCGAGCATCGCGACGCTCGATAGAAACCGCATTCAGGTTCAGGTTGGTCAGGGCTTGGCGAACTACTCCATGCTCAGAGGCTCTGAGGCGGACGTCGAAATTGACACGCCCAACGTTTCGATTCATCCGGTTCGCGAGGGGCGTTATCGGGTGCAGGTGAATTCCGATGGCGACACTCTCGTAACGGTCAATGATGGTGAAGCTCAAGTTTCCACTTCTGAAGGCAGTACTACAGTCAAGAAGTACCAGCTCATCACCGTGAAGGGAACAGGTACTGAGGCGCAGTACAGAGTCACCGAGGCCCCTGACACTGACGATTGGGACAAGTGGAACAAGGATCGCGACAACATCGTTTACAACGCGACCGCTTACCGCAAAACAAATCACTACTATACGGGGGCCGGCGACCTTGATGCCTACGGCACCTGGACCGAGGTTCCCGACTACGGCTCGGTCTGGGTTCCTCAAGTTGATTACGGTTGGGCGCCATATCGCGCGGGTCATTGGGTCTGGGAGCCGTATTGGGGTTGGACTTGGGTTTCCTACGAGGCTTGGGGCTGGGCGCCCTATCACTATGGCCGTTGGTTCCTCTGGGGTGGATCATGGGCTTGGTGGCCCGGACCGATCTATCCGGCGTACCGGCCGATTTGGGCTCCGGCATACGTCTCCTTCTTCGGATTTGGCGGAGGCGCAGGCTTCGGCGTCGGGTTCGGATTCGGCTCCATTGGCTGGCTGCCCATAGGGCCCTGTGATTTCTTCCATCCCTGGTGGGGCGATTTTCGGGAACACTTTGGCGTTGTGAGTGTCACGAACATCACGAACGTCAACAACATCACCAACGTCAACAGCATCAATAATGGGATCGCTCCGCTGCATGCCGGCAATCAATTCTCGAATCTTCACAGCATGCTGATCAACGAACGCGTGCGCCAAGGCGTCTCGGGCGTTCCGTCGGAAAGCTTTGGGCGCAGCACAGGGATAGCACGGAGTGTAGCCGCCTCGGATTTGCGTGCCGGGCACATGATGACGGGCAATCTGCCGGTTGTGCCGAGCCATGACAGTTTGCGTGCGTCCGACCGGCCGGTCAATTCGGCGGTTGCTTCGCGAATGAGCACACAACACACCTTCTTCTCTAAGAGAATGCCAGCCGCGCGGGCGGAGTCGTTTTCTTCCCAAGCCGCGCACCTCAAAGAAACCATCCAGCGCAACGCCCAGTTCCGGGCCATTAATGGTTCGCGAACGCCCCGGTTCACGAACGACAATATTCGGACAGCGACGGGTTCGTCTTCGGCAGTGCGAGGTCAGGCGCAGAGCAGGCAGCCCGTTGAATCACCGGGGAATCGCGGTATCGTTCAAGGGCAGGCCGCCGGGGGCCAGAGCGCTAACGGATGGGAGCGCTTTGGAAATAACGGCGCTCATTCCGCGGCCCGGCAATCGCCGGCGCCGCAGGAGTCTCGCTCGAACGGGAGCCCTGCCACGGGATCGAATGGTGTATTGAATCGAGGTAATCAACCATCGTCAGAAGTTTGGCGACGCTTCTCGAGGTCGAATGGAGCTGCGACGGCACCAAACCGTGGGTACAGTGCGCCATCCAGTGGCGGCCGACCCACACTGGATATGAACAAGCCCATCGTGAACGAGCGGTCTTACCGCAACAACGGCGATAGCTCCGCCGGAACGAATCGGAGCAACGCTGCGCCGGCATATCGTCCGGCTCCGAATTACTCTGAGCCAAGCTACCGTAGCTCTCCCTATTCCGCGCCGAGCTATTCGGCTCCACATAACTCCGCTCCGAGTTATCACAGCTATCCCTCGAATCCCGCGCCAAGTTATCGAAGCGCTCCCGCGCCTCGGTCATATGGCCCGGGTAGCTCTGGCGGAGATCGTGGTGGTGGTGGAAGCGGTAGTTACGGTGGTGGCGGCAGTTACGGCGGAGGCGGTTCTCGGGGAGGCAGTTCTTCCGGCGGGCATGCTTCCGGAGGCTCCTCGCGCGGCCGCTAGAACTTAAAGCCGAGCAGTAGCAGAGTGGCGCGACCTTCCTGCTTCGGAAGGCCGCGCTGCTCTCTTTGCTGCAAGCGCCCCGGCGGATTATTTACGAGCACGATGTCGGAAACCGATCCTTCTCACTTCAAACCGAGCTTTTTGCCCGCCGCCAGCAGAGCCATCGATTCGCCAATCCGCTTCTCTCGCGTTTGCGGCCGCGTGGCCGAATGAATCCAAGCCACAAAGTGACGCCGGTAAGTTGGCGCTAACTCCTGGAAGAAGCTCGAGGCTCTCGGATTCGCCTTCAGTGCTTCGGCAATGTAGGCAGGTAGGTCCGGAATCGTGGGCCGCGGCGCGTATGTGTTCTCGGTCGGTGCTGCCGCTAAGCCAGCAGGGCTAAGGAGCCCGGCCTCGTTGAGTTCCATCCAGCGCTTCCGATTCGTCTCCGACCACTTGCTAGCGGGCTGGCGGGGCGTGAACTTTCGGGCGTAGCGGTCATCATCAAGTCGTTTGATGAGGCTGTCGACCCATCCGAAGCATAGCGCCTC
>QHYS01000099.1 GCA_003223325.1 Acidobacteriota bacterium | reverse complement strand
TCGGAAACGTCGAAGCCCAGCATCAAGAGTTCACCGTGAATGCGTGGCGCGCCCCAACGGGGATTCTCGACGACCATCCGGAAAATAAGTTCTCGCACTTCTTTGGAAATTCTCTTTCGGCCGAGCAGTCGCCGAGCTCTGGAGATGGCCCGCCAGTAGAGTGCAAATCCTGATCTATGCCAGCGGACCCCAGCTCCGGACGACACAATGTGCAAAAACGACAAAGATCGGGGGAACGCTCAGAGTCGGGCGGCTTGGTCTAGATTCCCCTTGCAGACAGCTCCGCCAGCAACTGCGCCACAGCTGGCGTAATCTCACCGTCACCGGGGACGCGACTGCCCATTCAAGGTTTTCCCGGAACTCTCGCGTGCTAATGCTCCATCGCTGAAGGGCGATCGGCGTCACCTGCCAATTTGTATCAGGGACCAGTGTCGAGTAAGTGCCAATGCCGTATCTCGATCCGGAAGTGGACCGCGCACGATGAAGTGATTGTCCCCAACCACAAGAATCAGTCTATTCGCGGCGGAGCCCGGATCGAGTGTACCTGGCGACCTGCGACAAGAGCTAACTCTGCGCGGCCTTCGTCTGTCTGGCGGCAACCTGGGCGCGGATTGCCTTGATTCGTTCGCGCGCTGCAGCGGAGCGCTTCCGGCCATCCGGCGTTGCGTCAATCAGCTTTTCCAGGCTGGCGGCATAGTGCGGTCCATAGCTGGCTCGAATCTCGCCGAGCAGCAGCTCCACTTTCGCGAAGACCCCAATGTGCTCGCCGTTACTCTTGCTGAAAAGCTCCAGGCTGATCGCGCCGTCGTTGACGAGCGCTGCCGCCATATCCCAATAGGATATGACCATGCGCATATGACCGCTGTGGTCGCCGAGCATCGTCGCGTTGAAGTCCGCGAGCGATTGGGGATTAAACTCCGCAAAAAACCAGTCGCGCGCTTTGCGCATGGTGTCTTCGCGGCGCAGTTCGTACAGCTTAAGGATGAGACCGGCTTCTTCTTGTTTCGACATAGACAGAATGCTCCTTATCGGTGGTTCTCGAAAGTTTTGTATCGGATTCAGCGCAACCGGACGCGAAAGATCAGACTGGCGCCGCGACAACTACTCCTTCTTCTTACTCCGGCTCCGAGTCACTCCTCGCGGGACCGCAATTGTACCATTGCCGATATCTCCGGCCCGTCGCGACGGCGTTCCGGCCTTTGCAAACTACGCCAACTCAAAAAACGGGATTCTCGGAGAGTGGGATTTCAGGCCGGGCCACATTCCGGGAACAGGACTTTTCGAGACTTGGGGGTTTTAGTGAGGCAATGCAACGTCATAAAGTGACGCGCAGAGCGCAACGGCCTTTTTCGGATTCTCCCGATTGTAAAAAACCGGCAACTTCATTCCAGCAGCAAGATCTGTCCGGAATGTCGTACTCATCTTGAAGACACGCTCACCAGAGGGGGTCTCGAACTCGTAGAATACGTAGATTATTCGACCCTTATCGAATTTCGTGATCCTTCCGATGGCCAGTTCTCCTTCTGTAATCAGCGGTTTATGTTTTACGTAGGGCGGTAACCAAAACAATCCAGCCATTACGCCTACCCCTTCACCGAAGAATTTCAGGAGGCCTTCCATGGTCGTTCCTGGTGTCGGATGGTGGCGTTGCTCGTAGGCTGCCAGTGCGAACACAACGAGCGGAACCGAAAGAACAACCAATCCCATTTGCTTTCCCTTGCTGCTCATGCGAACCGGCCGTGGCCGTGGTAGATCAGAGATAATTCGGATCGTTTCGTCATACGGTCCTGAGATGTCACTGACAACGGCACCACGTGCTTTGCGGAATTCGCGGACAAACATCAAGATTATGAAGAGCCAAATGCGACGCCAAGGACGAGTTTGCCGTAGATGTGTATCCAGTCAGAAAACTGCAACGCATAGACCGAGACGGCTGTCAGCACGAGAGCAATTCTAACGCTGCTTGCCGAGGCAGCCTTTTTTTGGATGATGCCGGAGCTTATCGAAAAACAGCCCTATCTCATCCAGGTCGGTGGCAGCGCCTGAGAAACGGGGTTCGAGGAGATCGCAGGCGCGAACGGCAGGCAGCCGCACCACGTTTCCCCCAAGCGGACTTCTGGCCCGGAACAGTTTCTGAGTGCGCCGCGACTCACGCTGAAGCGGCAATCGCAATCGTCACCTCACTCCGTCGGTAAACACTAGCCGACTTCCCGTTACTGATCGTTTTGAGTCGAGAGGCTCTGATCTGAATCGCTCGGCCAGATGTCACAAATTCGGAGAAAATGCCACTGTGGTCTACAATCCTTAATGCCGAATGCAGTTCAATTCGTGTAATCCCGAACAAACCGATTGTTTTCGTGTATGGAGATAATCGATGATTCTACGTTTCCTCGCCGTAGCCCTTTTTGCAGTGACAACAGTTTCAAGCCAAACTCCCCCTTCCTTGCCCTCTAGCTTTCAACAAAGAACTATACACAGCCCGGAAGGGGCAGACATTTTTGTGCGTTCGGGCGGAAGCGGGCCCGTAGTGGTGCTCATCCATGGGTACGCTGAAAATAGCGACTCGTGGGCTCCTTTGGCCGCAGATCTCATGAAGGACCATACGGTAGTGGTGCCCGACCTCCGTGG
>QHYS01000100.1:1904-2253 GCA_003223325.1 Acidobacteriota bacterium | reverse complement strand
CTGGACGTGCTGCTCGAGCAACTGCGTGAAGTGCTCGACGAAAGACACAAGGCGCTGGTGTTCTCGCAGTTCACCAGCTTGCTGAAGATTCTCCGCGCCCGCCTGAATCAGGACGGTATACTCTACGAATACCTAGACGGCGCCACCCGTGACCGCCAGACCCGAGTGGAGCGCTTCCAGAATGACAAAGACTGCCGGCTCTTCCTTGTCAGCCTGAAGGCAGGCGGGCTGGGCTTGAATCTCACCGCCGCAGATTATGTATTCATTCTCGATCCTTGGTGGAACCCCGCGGTTGAAGCGCAGGCCGTAGAGCGTGCGCATCGCATTGGACAGACGCGGCCCATCTTCA
>QHYS01000100.1:0-1801 GCA_003223325.1 Acidobacteriota bacterium | reverse complement strand
CGCTGCAATAATCGGCGCCGAGAACAGCATGATTCGAGACCTACGCTCTGAAGACCTGGCATTGCTGCTGTCATAGCGATGGCCGCGATGAAAACGTAGTACAGACGTAGTATCAGTTGTGGAGAAGGCAACAAAAGTAGTATCGCACGAATAAAAACTGAGGTAGGTTGGAATCCTGCCCTCGGAGCCATGTTCCTTTTTCAGCTAAGCCTTACAGGCGACGATTTTTCTCCTTCCCTCAGAAACGTGATAAGCGAGAAACAGAAGAAAGCGCGCACCCCAATGGCAGCTTGAGGTTTGCCCCAACCGCGATTCGCGATTTGAATACGAAGAACCCTCGTCCGGCTCAGTAGCTGTCTGTGGACCAAGTGTGGACCAATTGAGGCAGTATTTCTAGGGTGGACCGCGCTTGTAAGTGCGACACCTACAAGGCCTTAGTTAGATTTTTCCGACACTCCGGTTCGGGACCAGGGGGTCGGAGGTTCAAATCCTCTCGCCCCGACCACTTTCCCTTATAAAACAGGGGTTTTGGTCGGCAGGAAGTTTCGAGTCGCGCTTGGTTTTACCGTGGTTTTACCTCAAGCAGTAAAACCCGATAAAGTCGTCGAATCAGGCGGCAAGCTTCGCGACGCCTACAACCGCGAGACCGATCAGCAACATGGCTCCAACGGCTCCAACCGCCTCTCGTTGGGCGGCCATCCTCTGAGCTTGAATGTTTGCCCAGGTCTCACCGCCGAGGATTCGAAGGACGTCCTCCATACTGGGTCGCGTATTAGGATCGTGCTGGCAACAGGCGATTATGACCTCGCAGACGTTTGGCGCTTTCTCATACTCTTCTGGACTGATCTCGAGTCCCTGACCTTCAATAGGGCTTCGACCTGTGAGTAGATGATGGAGCGTGACGCCGCAAGCGTACGAGTCTCCGGCGCGCGAGATCGTCCCACCGTCACGAATCTCAGGCGCTCGATATCCCGGCGTGCCCCCCTGGTTTTGTCTGAACAGTCTCGTAAAGATCGTCCCATTGCCCAACGGATCACCGACGAAGATATGACCGGTTCGAGTAAGCAAGACGTTGTCCGGCTTAAAGTCGCCATCGACTTCGAACACGGCGTGGAGGTTCCCTAATGCGCGAGCAAGATGGACCTGTGGTTCGCCAAAATTCTCTCCGGGCCTGAAATTGTCGATTGCCGCTCGTAACCACTCATTGCCAAACTTGCTTGGTTTAGCCCGAGCCTCAGGAGTGAACATCCTGTTCGAATCTGTGCTTCGGAAAACATGGTTCTCCCCCATGAACCACGGGAAAGGAACTTATTGCGAAGTATACAACCCGGAGATTACGCTGCTCGATCGTAGCGGTGATGCAAGCCACCCAGTCTGGGTCGAGAAACGACAGGCCCCCGGAACATGGATTGAACTCTGCCGGCCGGAGTTTGCTTGTCCAGGCCAAGATGGGTCCTGTCCTCGTGGTACGCCAGTGTACAACACGGTGAGCTTACGACCACACCACAAATGGCGCTCATTGAGGGCGATGACGTGGTCCAGCAGGTCACGCCGACAGCTCTCCACCCATCGTTCGGCGATTCCGTTCTGCCAAGGGCTTCGGAGCGAGGTCCGCACGGGTCGGATCGCCATAGACCGACTGCAATGGGAACTTCCAGGCCATACTTGGCGTCCCGATCAAAGATGAGTAGCCTGGGAGCCGATTGATAAGGGAAAGCTTCGCGCAACTGCTGCACGATCCAACTGCTGGTGGGATGCAGGGTGACATTGAAGTGCAGGATGCGCCGCCGGCCGTGATCGA
>QHYS01000098.1 GCA_003223325.1 Acidobacteriota bacterium | reverse complement strand
TCTTGTGTTGGGCGGACGGCCGCTCCAATGGCGTGAGGATGCTGTGGCTCCATATACCCTGCAGGTCCGGCTTGCCATCACGTGTCCGTGGCACTTTTCCTGTTGGGTATTTCGCGAAGCTAGCCTTCCAGTCGTAGGGCTTCTCTGGAGCTTGGGGCACACCCTGGGTGGCTGGTTGAGACGTCTGCGCACGAGCCTTAACGGAAATGAGCCCCACCAGGCTGGCGATAGCTACCGATGCGACCACAAACACCCACTTTTTCCGAGGCATCATCCGCCTCCTCTAACTTTAGTTGCTCTCCCCGATACCCACTCCAGCTGCCCCTCGACCCGACACGTTCGATTCTATTGAAGCCGCGCTTGCACGCGTTCTTGCTGCCGAAACTCGTTCTTCAGCGATTGCAGCTCTTCTTTGGTTCGGAAGCTCATCACGGCAACTTTCCGAGCGCGCGAATAGGGCAAAATTAATTGCATCGAACCACTACGTTCCAACAGCGAGATGTAGCGCGTTTCAGTGCCCAGCGTGGGCAACGGGTATTCGGTCCACGTAGAGGTCTTAGGGTCGAATTTTATAACTTCGTCGGCGTTCATCAGATTGATCCAGACGTTGTGATCCCTATCCACGACCGCGTGGTATGGCTGCTGATCGTCAGGCCTAGGAAGAGGAACGATCGTGGCCTTTCGCGTGTGGATGTCGATCTTGGCTAATGTCCCGCCCCACCAATTGCAGACCCAAATGAAATCGCCATTCTTGTCTGCGCCCAAGCGACGCGGCCCTTGGGCCCACGCCACAGCGTCATTCCACTCGGAACCCGTCGCTTCGTACAATTTGCGTTCGTCCGGAGTAAGCAGCTCACTCTGCCCCGGGACCGGCGGCAGCTCGATATCGAACGCTTGCCCCGTGCGAATGTCGCTCCCAGCTACTCGATCAATGGACATTTCGGCCCACCAGGCCTTCCCTTCGCGATCCGCGGCTAGACCGTACGTGGTGCCGATTCCCTCGGAGTTGACGAAGATCGGTGACTTAAATTCGATAAACTCATGCGTCTTCGGGTCAAAACGCAGCACGCCCATGTTGGTCGTCACCCAGACCTTATCCTTCCCGTCGATGTCCAACGTCCCCGCCGTGCCGTCTATTCCCTTCGGTGGAGTGTAGACATCGATCTTCTCGTTAGTTGGGTCTACCGTACCTAGGCGCCCCGGACCGCCCGCTGTTGCCGGACCGACGTTAAACCAAAGATGTCCCTCCCGGTCTCTCGTCATCCCGTGACTGCCCGCCGCAAGGCCATGCACGCCTTCCACCTTGAATCTCTTGACCTCGCCGTTTTGGGTATTAATCCTGGAGATGGTGATATCGCTGCTCGGCGTCGGATTGGTAAACCACAGATTCCCGTTGAAGTCCTCCTGAGCGTCATGCACGCCAACGCCGCCATTGGTAGCCGAGGGAGTACCCAAAGACCAATCGCTTCCGTCTGTCGTAATGTACTTCGTTGAGAAATTGCCTTCTGGATCAACCGGAATGTCATATTCGCTGATGACCGCTCTGGCCGGATCGCCCGATGGCCGAGCGCGCAACTTGAATTTCATAGCCGTGGGCCCTGGCCCGCGCACGCGGGCGAGATACGCAGCCAACTCCTTTTCGTAATACTCGATGATGGGCTGCGGGGTGTGTTCTTCCCCGAGGTAGATGCCGTATACATTCACGCGCTTCATGAGATCGATCACTGCGGTCCAGCCTGCTTCGTCAAAGCGATGCTCGAGTACGTAATTCGGCTGGTGACAACCGGTGCAATTGTTCCGGAAGACTCGCTTTATCCGACGGTCGCTGGGCGTATCGTCTGGTAAGGAGGCGAGAAGTTGGTCGCCGGTTAGCTGCTGCTCAAAATCCTCGAGCGGCTGCAAGACGAAATCCTGACGCCGCATGGCGTTCAAATCGACCTCACTGCGCCCCGTCCCGAAACCGTCGGCTTGTGCCCAGACACGATATCTTCCCGTCTTCAGGCTCGGAAAGTAATAGTCACCAGACTCGTCGGTGAAAACGCTCGTCGTGATGGTCTGTGCTTCGGCCTTCGCAGACACGGTCACACCGCTCATCTTTTGGCCCGAGGCGGATCTGATCGCGCCGCTCAACAACGCGCGTTCGGAGCCTGCTGACACAGCCTTCGGAGCAATCACCCTTGGCACCAATCCTGCGACCATGCACGCAAGCAAGCCCAGCAATAAACCTCGATTGATTCTCATTGCTCTGGCTCCTTCTCTTACTGAATCCTATTGATCCCTAACGTGTTCACCATCGCCGGCCACTGGGGCGGCTGCCGGCTTGGGTACGGTCTTCAAATACTCGACGATTGCGCTGATCTCCGAGGGTTGTAATTCATACTTGAAGCCGGGCATTCGTTTCGAACCGTTCCCGATCACTGCTTGAAAGGTAGCTTCGTTTCTTGTAACCAGGTCCTTGTATAGGACGGGGCCAAAAACTTTGCTCGTAAGGGTGGGTGGAGTATGGCACACGCCACATCGCTGCTGGTATAGCCTCCGGCCGAGTATCTGGGTGTCGTTCAGGTTCTTATCCAGGCCGGATGTTTGAGCGGCACAGAGAGGAGACAAAATAAGGGTGAGGAGGGACACACGAACGAGAATGCGCCTCATAAAGCCCTTTAGTACCTTTATCACAAGCAGCACCATTCATACAAGAGTGGGCCTTCCCCTTTCGGCCCTGCCAATCAGCGACGCACCTTCTCCAGCGACTCTAGCCATCGCAGAATGAGTGAGCAAGACAGTTTCGACTGGGTACCCTCCTATCGAGAGCCCGCCGATTAGAAATGCCAAGGGAGACCACCGGTGCAGTTATCGGTGCCCGATTATGGTGACAGTACTTGGTGGCTTTATGCGATCCGGCTGCGGGACTGGCCGAGGTTCAGGAACCGGGCGTCGGGGCAGCGCAGGGAGTGCGGACGACACCGATCGTTTTTCGCAGCCGACTATGATGTCGCGACTTTTTGGAGTTCCGACAACGGGACCGGCTCGCCGTGGATCGGTGCGATAGTCTTAACGTCCAGCTTCAAATGCTGGATGTTCCGGTACAAATTAACGTTGTTTGCATGGTAGCGAGGTCCTGACCGAGTTCCTGCAGGCCACGAGAAATCGTCCGCCTCCACCAGGATTTTCTCTTTGGGCATATAGACCATCATGAGGCCGGCATTGTGAGTGTCGCCCTCCAAAGGATAAATCTCGAGCGATCGCCCACCGTCAGTCAAACTGTATTTGTCTTTGACGGTGATGAACGTCGGCTTCTTGGGGTTCTGCGCCAGCCGGTCAGGTTCGAGCGTGTGCGGAGCCTGCCACACCCGTTCATAATAGGCCTTATTCATCTCGTGCGTGATGATGGTCGCGCCTTCGGCAACATAGGTTCGCAGACCTCCGGAGTGATCGAAGTGATGGTGGGTGTTGATAAGGTACTTGATAGGCTTGTTTGGCGCCAGTTTTTTGGATTCGGCTATCACCGCCATCGAGCGCGCCTCGTCCAGCGGCGCCTCAATCATCACCAAATAAGTCGGATATTCCACCAGAACGCTGTTGTGACTCCCACCGGCAAGGAACCAGATCCCATCCGCAAGCTTTTGGCTCGTTACTTTTAGCGGCGGCAGGGTTGTCGTCCGGGCTGCGTCAGGAACGGACAGGTTCAGGGTTGCATTTGATTGCACGCTGGTCACCACGAGATCCAACACCGGGTAACCGCCGTGCTTCTGTATGATCATCGTGGGGAACTTAACGCCATTGAAGTCCTTGTAGGCCGAATAAGTGGTTTCTACTGGCATGTCTCCAAGCACAGGGTTCGGAATCCAGGTCGCTGTCCTGGTGACCATGTTTTGGTTATCAATCGTGCCGTTGATCTTAAACTTTCCGGCCGTGAAGGACACGACGGTTCCTCCGCTGCCCTTCTTCGCAGTAGTGGCATTGTTCTCCATCGCCGCCTTAAGAAAGCCATGCGGCGTGAGCCAAATTTGAAGCTGGCGCTCCTCGGCCGTAGCTACCGCTGGCTGGGAAGCATTTCCCACCTGATTCCAAGCATACTGGTCGCTTAGGAGATTGATCTGCTTCTGTTCCCCAGCGAATGGCAACGCGCCTCCCACCCGCGGCGGAGTTGGCTCGACTTGCGTTAGTTCTTCTCTTGAAGAGCGCGAGCCGTAGTCAATCGCACGCATGTAGCTCGTAATATTGTTTTGCGGCCATGCCGAAGTTGGGCTATATGCCTGTCCCAGCGCATAGAAGTGGCCGGTACCCGAATATTGAATCGATCTCACATCGCCCATCGCCTTACTGGCAGCTTGCAAAACCGTCTTGACGTCCTGAGCTGCGAGTTGAAGCGGGACAACCAACAGTAGCGTAAGTAGGCCCGTAAGTTTTCTGGTCATGGCCCCTCCTCGAAACCGGACTTGCGGATTGCGGGCAGCATTATATAGCAGCGGCGGAAGTACGAAGCAGCATGTGTCGTCTGGCCTCTGCACTGGCTACGCCGGGTCGCGCTCGCCACATACGTGGTTCACAGGCGCCAATAGATTTTTGGAAATCGTAGCCTCGGAAAATCAATTCGTCGTAGATTTGTGGAGCGTCGTGTGGTAGCTAGCAAAAAATGCGGACGCTTCTGAATCGCCTACTGGATTGTTTTTATTTTTTCACAAAGGACCTACATTCCTACAAACCTAACCTAGCTAAGCTTAGGAACAAAGTTAGGATTGGCACGACAGGGAATCGAACCCTGGTCTACGGATTATGAGACCGCCGCTCTGCCATTGAGCTATCGTGCCATCGGATTAGGATTTGATACCATACTTTTCGAGTGCTTTGCAGAACTTCCTCAGTCCTGCCTCGCCCTTGGTCTTGCCTGTAAGAATATAAAACGCTGGTGTCGTGGAGATGTTGCCATAGCGCAGGATGCTGCGAATGGTCTTGGCATCGACTCCCAGATCATTCAGGCCGGTTACTGAGACCACGGCGGAAGGCGTGCCATCCGTGCCAGTTGCCGTTAATGCTGCCGACTTCGATAAGCGTGACGGGGCGCTCTTCGAGCATCAATAATGCTTTTATCGATGCAATCATTCGGGTACACGGGCCAACCGAGTAAGAAGAGCCAGAGGCCCTTCGGATCGCGGCACGCGAACCACCATCCGATCGCTTCTGGATTGGCATGGCTTTTAAGGTATGGGGGGATGCAAAAGACGGAAAGGAAGCGGTCGAGCAGGTGTATATTCCTTTCGTACGCGCCGAGAAGCTTCGCCAGCGCGCCGCTTCTAGTGAGTGATACAATTCACCCTATGCGGGCACGGATGTCATATGTGGTCGTCACTGTCTTGTTGATCTGCCTCGTATGCCCTGTGATGCAGATGTTTGATCGTTGGGATCACGAGGTTCAAACAGGTCAGGACACCGAATCCGCATTGGTTGTAGTTGCGTTGTGCCTTGGTGTGACGTTTTCGCTGGTGCAAGCCATTCTTAAGCTGTATCTAGGTTCGCCGTCAGTAAGAAAGAAGACTGACTGCAGCCCTCTGAGTAGTTCGCGGCAGATCCTAATTGGTGCCGCTACATCGGTTCTCGTCTCCGAAAGTCCTCCGCCGACTATCCTTCGTATCTAGACGCTACACCCAAACGCCCCTGGCGCGAGCATCGTTGTCGTCCTCCGTTCGGTAAACAAGCGGAGAGCGGTGGCACGTGAAGACTTTCTTTCACTGTGGCGATGTACTGCGGGCGGCTACGGAAGATATGAGCCGTTGCCATGGCCTGCGAGTTATTTTGTTCACCGCATGATCTAACGCGACGACACTCACTACCAACTGCCTAGAGAGCAGAGTGTTTCCTGAGATCGAGAGGAGAACGGACTTTGAGGATCTTACTTTATAGCCCCGATAACGGCGTGACGCGCAACTTCATGCCGCATCTGTGGATGTTCCTGTTGCAGTCGCTCACCCCGCCTGGCCATGAGGTGTTACTGATTGACGGCAACGCGCAACCGATGAATGAACAGTCGATTGCGCGGTTCGTGCGCAAACAAGAAATCGGACTCGTGGGCATCGGCGCGATGACCAGGATGGCTGCGAAGGCGTACCGCATGGCCGATGCAATTCGCGCCGCTGGAGTGCCTGTCGTGATGGGCGGACCTCACGTTACCGAAGTACCCGACGAGGCACTGGGTCGGACTGGCGGAGCGCGACACGCCGACTCTGTTGCACTCGGTGAAGCCGATGAAACCTGGCCGAAGATAGTTGAGGATGCCGCACGCGGAGAGCTCAAGGAAATCTACGCTCCGGTGGATGCGTTCGGTCAGGAACGTAAACCCAGTCTTCGGCCATATCCGTCGATTCCTTGGGATGCGATGGATCTTAAGCAGTTCAATATCGTTCCCAAAGCCATAGGTCCACTTCTTAGGCGCGTGGGCGGCGGATGGGCGACGTTTCGCATTATCCCGGTCGAGTCTGGGCGCGGCTGTCCTTACGGCTGCGAATTCTGTACGGTAACCGGTTTCTTTGGGGATTCGATTCGGTTTCGCACCAATGAAAGCGTGGTGGATGAACTCCTGCGATTGAAGGCGCGCGCACGGAGCGAAGACGGTCAGATGGTTGTCTTCTTTATCGACGACAACTTCGCCATCAACGTCACGCGCACGAAGTCGCTTTTGCGCGACATCATCGCCGCCAATGCACAGGTGCATTGGATTGCGCAAATCAGTGCCAACCTCCTGCGGGATGAAGAACTCATCGACCTAATTGCCGCGTCCGGCGGCAGGTGGATCTTTATTGGCATGGAGTCCATAGATCCGGCGAATCTCGCCAGTGTGAACAAGGGTTTCAACAAGCCTGGGGAATATGCCGCCGTGCTCCAAAGGCTCGCCGACCGCAACATATATGCGATTACCTCTTTCATCTTTGGTATGGATAACGACACGCTGGGAGTGGCCGAGAGGACCCTCAAGCAGATTCGCACCTGGCCACCAGGCTTGCCTGTCTTCGGATTACTTACTCCGTTGCCCGCAACACCTCTGTACGAGAGGCTCGAGCGTGAAGGACGACTGACGCGGCCCAAACACTGGCTGGATTTTATGCCGTTTGAAATGGCGCACACTCCGCTGAAGATGAAGATCGAAGAGGCTCATGCCGAGGTTAAGTACGGGTGGTCTCGCGCTTACAGCCCAGAGGCTATTGCACAGGCTGTTGACTCGCTAAATCACAAGCCGGTGGGCTACCGCATCAACATACTTGTCGCGCGCCTCTGTTTTCGCGGGATCTATTTCCCTCAGATGGGCCCCTTCGCGTGGATGAAAGTGATAACTCAAAATCGGCGAACCATCTTCACGGTTATAAAGGAGGGGTTTAGCGACTGGTGCGCCGCGTTCAAAGGAAACCGCAAGCGCCCGCCAGAGACAGACCCGCTCAGGGACATGAAGCTAAAGCTCCCCGGATCTCCGGACTAGTAACGCCATGGAATACGCAATCGATGCGGCGGGGTCGGACATTGCGGTCCGGTGCCGTGGCTTGACCAAGACGTACGGAGCCGGCGACGCGAGCGTGATGGCGCTACGTGGCATTGACCTTGATGTTCGTTGCGGCGAGCTGCTCATGGTCGTTGGTCCGTCCGGTTGCGGAAAAACCACCCTCATCTCTGTCATCGCGGGAATTCTGAACCAGGATTCTGGCCAATGCGAGGTGCTGGGCCGCGATTTGAAGCATATGGATCAGAGAGAGCGTACACGCTTTCGAGGCCTGTCGATTGGCTTTGTGTTTCAGCTCTTCAACCTACTACCCGCGCTGAACGCCGTCGAGAATGTCTCAGTTCCGTTGCTGATCAACGGCATAGCTCGCAAGAACGCGGAAGCGCGCGCGGAAGAAGTACTCGCAGCGGTTAATCTCGGCTCGCGTCTTGATGCGCTTCCGGGGAAGCTCAGCGGGGGGCAGCAGCAGCGGGTGGCAATTGCCCGGGCTCTAGTCCATGAACCGAAGCTAATCGTGTGCGACGAGCCGACAAGCAATCTCGATCACCTGACCGGCCGCAACATGATGGAACTCCTGCGAGACATTGCCCAAAGCCCCGACCGGGCACTCATCGTGGTTACTCACGATCCGCGCATTTTCGAGTTTGCCGATCGTATCGCCCGCATGGATGACGGGAGGATTGTCGAAGTCGTCGGCGGCAACGATAAGGAGGGTCTACAATGATTCGCAAACTCGTACTTCCCCTTCTGGCGATCATCGGCCTAGCTGTCGCCATTGCCATGGTCATTAGAGGCAACCGCGCCGCGCCGACCGTTCAGGCCGTCGTCCAGTCTGCCAGTGCTCCATTTGCGGCGTATATCTTCGGTCCAGGGATCGTCGAAGCTAGAACGGAAAACATTGCCATCGGCACGCCAGTACCCGGCATTGTGACGGCTGTCTATGTGAAGTGGGGCGACCAAATAAAGAGCGGAGCGCCCCTCTTCAAGGTCGACACCCGCGATCTGGAAGCCCAACTTTTTCCGGCGAACGCCAAAGTCAAGGAGGTGGAAGCCCAGTTGTTGCCGGCCACCTCTAAGGTCAGCGAGGCAGAGGCAACTCTGGCGAAAGCAGAGAATCGGCTGAAGGTCGGAGAGGGTTTGCAAGCCGGAGTGTCCATCAGTGCCGAAGAAATGACTAATCGGCGGCTCGATGTTGAGATTAATAAGGCGGCTCTTGCCTCGGCCGAGGCTCAGGTCGAGCAAATCAAGGCCCAGATTACTTCGGCCAAAGCCCAGGTCGAACAGATTCAACACGAGATCCAATTGCGCACGATTCGTGCCCCAGTTTCCGGCCGTATCCTCCAAATGAAAACGCGGCTAGGCGAGTACGCCCAAAGTGGCGTTCTTAACACACCACTGATGGTGCTTGGGGATGACACTAGGCTGCACGTGCGCGTGGACGTTGATGAGAATGATGCCTGGCGATTCCAGCCTTGCGCGCCGGCAGTGGCCTCGGTGCGCGGCAACCCAGAGATAAAAACTCCACTGCAGTACGTCCGTACGGATCCCGATGTGATCCCCAGAGTGACGCTTACCGGCGATACCACACAACGCACGGACACCCGGGTTCTACAGGTGATCTACAGCTTCGACCCAGCCTCGCTGCCTCTCTATGTTGGTCAGTTGATGGATGTGTTCATCGAAGCAGCTCCGATCGGCGCAACGACATCAGGTCTGCAACATCCGGCAGGCCCCTGCGGCGATCCATCAAGCGGCAATCGCAAACCCGGGGCCGTCAACCGGAGGGAACCCTAAAATGCTGCGGGTCGCCATGAAGATGCTTTTGGGAGATCGCGCGAAGTACGTGGGATTGCTCTTCCTTCGCCGGTTTTATGACACGCGGATTCGCTCT
The DNA here is from genome assembly GCA_003223325.1 of Acidobacteriota bacterium. Taxonomy (GTDB): domain Bacteria; phylum Acidobacteriota; class Terriglobia; order Acidiferrales; family UBA7541; genus Palsa-189. The sequence goes on along the minus strand of QHYS01000098.1, from coordinate 21,095 downwards.
TATTGCCGAGAACCCCGGCGCGGATGTGTGGGTAATGGACCCGGCGGTGGAGTCCACCGAGCTGACCATTAACATACCCGATTCGGCCCTGGCCCGCGTCCGCAGTGTTGACGGCGTAAGGTCCGCCACGCCGCTGGCCCTGGCCACAGCGGACGCGCGCCTTCCCAACGGGCGATTTCAGTCCTTTCAACTCATAGGCGTGGATGACGCCACGCTCTTTGGGCTACCCCCGCTGCAAGATGGCGTTTCACCCACAGTGCTGCGTACCCCAGATGCAGTCGTGGTCGATCCGGGCGGCACCGATGGGAAGCTCGAAACACCTATTTCAGCGGCGGATCAATGGCCCTATAGGCAACCGCATCTCGACGTACCGACGCGCGAGCTGGCTGCGGGGGACCAACTGCTGGTGAACGATCACCGCGTTGTCGTTCGAGGCCGTGGGAAGGCCCTACCTCGATACCCGCCGCGCCCGTTGATGTACACCACGCTCTCGAACGCCTCACGCACGCTGCTTCCGGAGCGGCACTCGCTTACGTTTGTGCTGGCAAGGGCGGCGCCAAGTGTGACACCGCGCGAATTGGCCAAACGCATCCAGGCGCAGACGGGCCTGAAAGCGCGTTCCTCGGATGACTTCGAAGCCGATACGGTCAATTGGTTCTTAATCAACTCCGAAGATGTCGGTGACATCGCCTCGATGATTTCTATAGCCATGTTGGTGGGATTCGGCGTCACCGGAGTCATGCTGTACATGTTCACAACAGACAGTCTGAAGCAGTACGCGGTGCTGAAGGCAATGGGCGCGGATTCGCGACTACTGCTCACCATGATCTTTGTGCAGTCTGGTCTATGCGCGCTTCTGGGGACGGGCCTCGGGCTAGGGATGTGCGGCATCGTTGGCCAGATCTCAATTCTGGAGTTCGACTTTCCGTTTCGTATGATGTGGTTCACGCCCGTCGTCGGGGGCTTGATGGTTATGCTCGTGAGCATCCTGGCCGCGGCCATCAGCGCTCGCCCCGTGCTGAAGCTTGCGCCTGGCGTGGTATTCGCAGGACGTTAGCTTGCCAGCATCAGCGGAATTTACAGGGAGAAATCCTCGATGAATGCAATCGGGAAACGAATCGTTCCTCTTATCGCAATCTGTTTGTTGTCCGGGTGTGCTATGCAGCGATACACGCCGGCTCCCATCGTTGCCAGTGCAACTGCCTCGCAGTTTCAATCGCGCAATCTTGCTAACGACGGGCTCCGCGCTTTTGAGGAGAGTAACTTGGGTCACCCAGTTTCCCCTTGGCCGCCCAAGAGTTGGGACCTACAAACAATCTCGCTCGCCGCTTTGTATTTCAATCCCGCACTGGATGTGGCCCGGGCTCGAGTCGCCACCGCCGAGGGAGCCATAGTGACAGCCAATGCCCGGGCCAATCTCACATTTGATTTCGTGCCCGGCGTCCCGACCCCTTACTTGCTGACCCAAGATTTTCTTTTAGCGATCGAGACTGCGGGCAAGCGTGGGCGTCGCGTTGAGATTGCCCAGGATCTGGATGAAGTGGCTCGATTTGATCTTGCTGATTCCGCTTGGACCGTCGTCATAGGAGCTCGTCTCGCACTGCTGAATTACCTCGTGGCGTCTCGAAATTTGGAATTGCTGCGTTCCGAACAGCAGGTCCGCGAAGACCAAGTGGCTATCTTGGAACAAATTCTCTCCGTCGGGGAGATAACCAGACTGGATGTGGACCTCGCACGGATCGAGCTTTCAAAGACACACGTAGCGACGCGCACGGCGGAGGCCCAACTGGCCGACGCTAAGGCCGTTCTGGCGTCTGCCATTGGCATCCCCGTGGCTGGACTCGAAGGAGCCGAGTTATCGTGGCCCGACATGGACACGCCGCCAGCTTCAGAATCGTTTTCGGCCGACCAAGTCCAGCGGGACGCCGTGCTGAATCGTCTGGATATTCGGCGTTCGCTTGCGCAATATGCGGCTGCTGAGGCCGCTGTGCACTCAGAGATTGCCAAGCAATATCCCAACTTCAACATCGGCCCGGGATACACCTATGAGGAACGAAATAGTTTCTTTACCGTGGGCTTCTCGACCTCTCCGCCTCTCTTCAATCGAAATCAGGGACCCATCGCAGAGGCCGAGGGCCGCCGCAAGGAGGCAGCGGCGGCGTTCTTGCAAACGCAGGCACAAGTGGTCGCGAGAAGCGAACGCGCGCTCGCCGTCTATACAGCCACTTTGAAGGAGGTAGCTGAGGCTCAATCGCTCTATCAGCTCCAACAAGCTCAATTGCAGATCGTTCAGCAGACAATCGGCGCCGGCGCCGATAATCAGCTGAGTCTAGACGGAGTGCAAATTCAACTCTCGATCTTAACGCGAGCGCAGCTGGATGCTCTGGCGCGCGCACAGCGTGCCCTCGGCGATCTCGAAGATGCCGTCCAACGCCCCCTGGCCCCCGGCGAAATGTTTCCGATCAATGCTGAATCTCGAGCTCTGAACAAACTGCCTTAGAGGGCAAACCCGCTGAACCCCTCCTGCCAAGCACTTGCAAATGCCGGAGACGTTGCTAGCACTCTTCCTGCTCGGAAGCCTGGGCTCGATGGCCTTCGCGCATAGGACCACCGGATGCGCAACGCACAGGCTTCTGAACAGCCGCGTTGCCCTAGTTCTCGATATGACGCAACGTAGAACCAGTAACTCGCGTATTATCAACATGAGAGTCTCACCGCCGAAACCAGTTCGGTGGGTAGGTTACGCCTGGGCAGTGGCTCTGGGTACCATCGTATGCTCAGCGCCGAGTGGTTCCCGACAAGAACATCGCGGCAGTCAACTAAAACGACTCCAACTGATTACGGTTAACGTCTCGGCTACGCCCCTGCCTTAAGCCTCCAAGGACGGTCAGGCCCCCTTAGGTACACTAGACCTACGTGGGAACTTCAGTGACGCAGCAGATTGGCAGATACAAAATCCTGCAGGAGATCGGCCGTGGGGCCATGGGCGTGGTCTTCAAGGGGCGCGATCCGCTCATTGGACGCGCCGTCGCCGTAAAGACGATCACATCCGGAGTGGCCGAAAGTGCCGATTTGCTGGAACGCTTTTACCGCCAGGCTAGGGCCGCCGCCTCGTCCGATCATCTGCTAATGCGGGTTACGAGGGTGGTGTGAAAGAATGCGATCGCGCAGTCGCTACGCAAAATATGGGCATGCTTCGCGGGCGCGTCATGGCCGCATTTCAGCAAATCGCGCAATCCGGCGGCATCAGGACAAAAGAAGCCGAGCGCTATGTACATGTTCTGATTCCTGCGGCCCTGAAGAAATCGGGACCATAGGATGGAAGTCAGTCTTCGTCGCATGAGCTTTCCATTGGACGCCAAACAACCGCAATGGGATGTGGCAGCCCGCACTGACAAGGGCCGGGTACGCCCGATCAATGAAGATAGTTATCGCATCTATCGGGAGGAGAGCTTGTTTGTGCTCTCGGACGGAATGGGTGGCGCTGCCAAAGGTGAAGTCGCGAGCGCGATGGCCGTCGAATCTGTCGTCGCTTCCTTGCGCGAGAACATCGTGGCTGAATCTCCGGAAGAGTCCGCGGCCAATCGGGAATTTTCGGAGGAGACGAACTCTCTGGTTCGTGCCATCAAGCTGGCCAATCGCAAGATTCATGAGCAAGGAATGCGCGACCCGGCGTGTCGGGGAATGGGGGCCACGATCGTCGCGGCGCGAATAACCGGCAGCCGCTTGAGCCTGGTTCATGTCGGCGATAGCAGGGCCTACTTGCTCCGGTCGGATAGGCTCGAGCAACTGACCGCGGATCATTCCCTGGTTGCTGAGCAGGTGCGTCGAGGACTCATGAACCGCGAGCAAGCAGCCGCAAGCGAACTGCAAAGCGTGTTAACGCGAGCTCTCGGAACGGAAGAAAGCGTGGAAGTCGATGCTGACGAAATTGAACTATTCCCGCGCGACGCACTGCTGCTTTGCTCGGACGGCCTGACACGAATGGTGCCGGAAGACGAGATTGCAGGGATTCTGGCGCAGTCTACCGCTGTTCGGGTTGCCGCGGAGCGGCTGATCAACCGAGCGAATGAATACGGCGGTCAGGATAACGTAACCGTGGTCGTCATTCGTCTGACTAAGTCGAAAAGCTGGTTTGCGAAGTTCATCCCCTGGTGTAGCGCGAATCTCGTTTGAGAGGTGAACAAATATGCCCTTGCTGATCGTTAAATTTGAAGGCTCTGTTCTGCAGAAGATTCCCACAAACGCCGGCTCCATTACGATTGGACGAGGCCCCGACAACTCCATTGCCATCGATAATCTGGCAGTTTCCAGTCACCACGCCAAAATCAAATCCGAGCAGGGCCAGCTCGTGATTGAGGACCTCGACAGTCTGAATGGAACCTTTGTGAATAGTCAGCGCGTCAAGCGAAGTGCCTTGAAACACGGCGATGTGGTCATGATAGGCAAGCACTCCATTTATGTGGACGCATCGAGTCGCGGCGAATCGCCAGTCGAGGTGAACCGATCTCCGGCTGCTGTAACAGCAACGTCTAGCGTTGAGGAAACCTTCATCCTCGATACGGAAAAACGCCGCAAGCTGATGCAGGAAATGGCCGCGGCGGGAGAGCGCTCGCAAATCACTCCCTCTCGTGTTCGTGTTGCGACGCTCGTCCGTGTTACGGGACCAATCGAAAAAGCCGAATATCCCCTCACGGGCAAACTGACCGTCATCGGCAATTCGAAAATGGCCACGATTCGGCTGTGCGGATGGTTCAAGCCGAAGATGGCCGCGCAAATCAACCGGCGCGACGACGGATATTATCTAGGCCGCGGCGATCGGATCCCCACAATAAATGGCCACCCCATCGAAGCCCCAACGCTGCTGTCCGATGGCGATCTGATCGGTGTGTGCGGCGTGCAGCTCCGATTCACGATCAAGGAGTAAGCTGAATCCCACGACAGTTTCTCGAACGCGCAATTAACTCGACAATCAGGAGTTTGAGTAGGGCGCGCTGCGGTTATTGCGCGGGGGACATTTCCTGCTCCCGGGTGGTCATGGCTCGTTTGCCTTTTTCGGTCAAACGTAGAAGTCGCCGCCGGCGGATGGTAAAAAGCCCTCATGTACCAGATCTTCGACCCCATCGACCACCTGCGCTCTTGCCGCTGGCACATTGCCTGAACTCTCGAACATGGCGTGCAGGTCCAGGCTCTCGCCTTGCATATCCAAGAACATCTTCAAAACTTCGGAGGAAGGTGGTTTCATGGCGCTGCACTCATTGGAATTGTTGGCGAGTTTCGTGCCGCATGCTCTTGCGTGTGTCTTTCAATCGCCCCTCTTTTTTGATCCTTTTCGTCATTGGGTCACCCTCCCCTCCACATCGATGGCTTGCGCTTCGACGAATTCACTCTCTCTAATGGTTGGAGCAAGAGCTCGTCTTGAGAAGCCTCCCGACTGTGCGCCGGCGAGAATCCTGCCGTTAGCGTTACCCGGCACGTACCCGTTAAGGAGCCGGCGATCAAAAACATAGGCCCGAAGTGGGAAGCGCAATTAGAATGAGGCTTTGTCCCAAAACGAAACAGGACACACGAGCTTCCGTGCGACATGCAGAATGAATCCATGACCCGCTGGCAGCGTTCGCTCGCGGCTTACACCGATCGGCACGTATTGCAGGTACTGGCACTCGGTTTCTCTAGCGGTTTGCCCTTGTTGCTCACCTATTCGACCCTCTCGGCATGGCTCGCCACCGCAGGTATCCGGCGTGCAACCATAGGCGCCTTCGCTCTGGTTGGAACGGCGTATGCATTGAAATTCCTCTGGTCGCCGGTGATCGACCGCCTTCCGCCGCCGCTGCCATTGGGGCGACGGCGTGGCTGGGGCATAACCATACAGATCGTTTTGATGGCTGCAGCGCTGGGCCTGGGGGCGTGCGACCCCAAACGTAACCTGCTCCTCATGAGCGCGCTGGCATTGCTGGTCGCGTTTCTCTCCGCAAGCCAAGACATCGTCATCGACGCCTGGCGAATCGAAATCCTGCCACTCGACCTACAAGGACCGGGCGCGGCCATGATCCAGACGGGCTACCGAATAGGAATGCTGATCGCGGGCGCGGGCGCTCTGGCCATCGCCGCGCGAGCCGGCTGGTTCGCGGCCTACGCAACCATGGCGGCGCTGCTCGGCGTGGGAATGCTGGTTTTCCTTTTTGGCCCCGAGCCTCGCGTCAGAGCCGAAATTTCGGATCGAGGCCGGGGTCATGGATGGAGTGCGGTTAGAGACTGGCTATCGACTGCGGTAGTTGGGCCATTCGGCGATTTTACGTGCCGGCCTTTCTGGCTGCTTATTCTCCTCATCATTATTGACTATAAGCTAGGCGAGGGAATGACCGGTGTGATGTCCACGCCGCTTTATATTGCGCTCGGATTCACGCTCAGCGAGATTGCCGTGGTCTCGAAAATCTTCGGATTCTTTTCCATCGTACTGGGCGCGCTCTTAGGCGGGGTGGTTACCGTGCGTTTTGGTCTAGTGCGTTCTCTTGTACTCTGTGGAATCTTGCAGGCCGCGGGCAATCTGTTTTTCGTGCTGCAAGCCGTCGGTGGCCATAGGATTGGCTACCTCGCCCTCTGTGTCACTGCGGAGAATATAACCGGCGGCATGGCAGGTACTGCTCTTGTCACCTATATATCAAGTCTGTGTTCGCCCGCCTTCACCGCTACCCAGTACGCCCTACTCGGGTCGCTTGCTGTTCTCGGGCGCACCGTGGTGGCTTCGACAGGCGGTTGGTTGTCTGAAGCAATTGGCTGGGTTCCTTTCTTTGTGTTAACCACGATGGCCTCGCTGCCGGCGCTTCTCCTGCTTGTGTGGATCGAGCGGCGCACCACAATGCAATCTGATCGCACGCGAGCGGTGGCGTCTCTCGCCGGCGAAAGAAATTTATGACCGGCTTTGGCAGCAAGCGGCGCAAAGGCGCTAAGGGATGTATTTTCCGAGGTTTCGAATATACGAATTTGCAAGTATCCTTGCACATCGTTCGACGGCGGAATTTAGCGTTGATACGCTGTCCGGAGAGGAGCGGTCGTGCCCTTTGTCGAGCGTCGCCGAGCTCATCGCTTTGATCTCCAGTCGCCGCTCATCGTCCGCTGGAAAGATGGCGCCCAAATGAGGGAAGCCCTGACCATTTCTAAAGATGTTAGCTCAAATGGCATCTACTTTACCTTACCGGAAGGCATCATGGACGGTACACCTGTCGAGGTTGAGATCACTCTGCCGAACCAAATCACGCTGGCGGGCCCTGTTCGAGTGCGTTGTCTCGGACACATTCAGCGTTGCGAACCGACGCTGGGCGCAAAGGCCGGCATGGCTGCGGCGATTGAAAAGTACGAGTTCTTGCCAGGCAATGACGAGACCTCTTGGGAGAAAGACTCACCCGCAAAATCGAAGAGCTAAGCGGGTTAGGAAATACGGCGTGGCCCCGGTAAAGGGTGAACCGCCGGAAATAGTCATGGACGTCCTGAAGAGCCTTTTTGAGCAGCGTTTCCACTCACCCGTAGGGGAGGTACAGCCTCTCGACGGCCATCTGAGCGGGTCGGGACGCAACATCGTTCGGCTTAAGAACGAGAGAGTCAGCGCGATCGGAGTTCTCTATAACGTCCGGGAAGAAAACGTCGCTTTCCTAGAATTCTCCAAATTTTTTCGCTATCACGGGCTGCCGGTGCCGGAAGTCTATGCGTACGATTTAGACCAAGGCGCGTATCTCGAGGAAGACCTCGGCGACACGACGCTTTTCGAGTTTCTATCCGCAAATCGCGCTGGCCAAAGTATCGCTGCCTCAGTACTGGAAGCCTATCGTAAAGTTGTAGCCGTGTTGCCTCGCTTCCAGGTCGAGGCGGGCCGCGGCCTGAATTACGACCTCTGTTATCCTCGCTCGAGCTTCGATCACCAGTCCATCGCCTGGGATCTAAATTATTTCAAATATTATTTCCTCAGACTTGCGGGTGTTGCTTTTAACGAGCAGGCTCTGGAAGACGATTTCGGCCATTTGACGGAATTTCTATTGAAAGCCAAGTGTGATTACTTCCTCTATCGAGATTTCCAATCGCGCAACATCATGTTGCGCGACGGCCGTCCCTGGTTCATCGATTACCAAGGCGGCCGCAAAGGTGCATTGCAATACGATATCGCCTCTCTCTTGTTTGACGCCAAGGCCGACCTGCCGCCGGAAGTGCGCCAGCAGTTGCTCGGCGACTATCTCGATCGCCTTTCCGATTTCATGCAACTCGACCGCGATGCCTTTATGCACTATTACTACGCCTACGTTTACGTCCGCCTCATGCAGGCCCTGGGCGCTTACGGCTTTCGCGGCTTTTATGAGCAGAAGACTCATTTTCTGCAAAGCGTGCCTTACGCCCTGAAGGACTTGCGTTGGCTGCTGGAAAATGTTCAATTGCCCATCGCGCTGCCCACCTTGCTGGGCGCCTTTAAGGGTATTGTGAATTCCGAGAAACTGCAGACCTTGCCGGCTGAGGGAGAATCTGGCGCGAAAGCGGAAAATCTCACCGTGCGCGTTTTCAGCTTCTCATTTCACCGAGAGTTGCCAAAAGACGAAACCGGCCACGGCGGCGGATTCGTTTTCGACTCACGGAGTCTTCCCAATCCTGGGCGCGATGAGCGCTTCAAGCCTTTCACCGGCAAAGACGCCGCGGTGATTGACTATCTCAGGCGGCAAGAGAGCGTGCATCAGTTTCTGGCCAGCGCCATTTCGCTGGTGAACGCCAGCTTGAGCAACTATCAAAGCCGGGGCTTCAAAAACTTGATGGTCGCGTTTGGCTGCACAGGAGGCCAGCATCGTTCCGTCTATCTCGCCGAAGAATTGGCGAAGCATCTTCGCGCTCGCAACGGGGTGAAGGTGGTCGTGCGCCATCTGGAGTTGGAGAAGCAGGGCAAATGAAAGCCATGATTCTGGCTGCCGGTCTGGGAACGCGCTTGCGCCCGCTCACCGCTAACCGGCCTAAGGCGCTCGTCGAAGTCGGCGGCCGCACGCTGCTGGAGATCGCACTCGCCCGTTTGAGCTCCTTCGGCATTCGCGAAGTCATCATCAACGTGCATCATTTCGCCGAAATGGTTGTCGATTATCTGAAGGCAAACGATAACTTCGGCATGCGTGTGGACATCTCCCGCGAGGAAGTCTTGCTCGATACGGGCGGGGGCCTCAAAAAGGCGGCTTATTTTTTCCTGCGGAATTCGGCTCCTTCTGAAGAGCCGTTCATCCTGCATAACGTCGATATCATCAGCACCATCGACCTCCGGCGCATGACGCAATTTCACGCCGCAAATCGTCCTCTCGCGACGCTCGCCGTGCAACAGCGTGCCACGACTCGCTACTTGTTGTTTGACCAACAGCTTCAGCTGTGCGGGAGGAAAATCGGACCCGATGGCGAAACCCAGTGGGTTCGCCGCTCCTCCGACGCGACGGCGCTGGCTTTTTCGGGCATCCACGTTATTTCTCCTCGCCTCTTTGCGCTGATGACGGAAGAAGGCGTGTTCTCGATCGTCACACCCTACCTGCGCCTGGCCGCCAGTGGAGAAAAAATCCTGGCGTTTCGTTCCGATGAGTATCAATGGCGTGATCTCGGCAGGTTGGACGACGTAACGCAGGCAGATCAGGATGCTAGGCAATTGCTTTCCGCCCGGGAAAAACAGATTACCTGATTCAGCGCGCCCCTTATGGACACACGGCCGGGATCGCCGTCGCGGGCTCCCTTGTCCCTGATTTAGGGGTTCTTCCGTTCCGATAGCCGGCGTGCCAAGCCTCCTCGGCAGGCGAACACGAAAGCGGGCGGCAGGTTGCGCCAGATGATCTTGCGTTGAACAGAACGAAAATAGCGTTCCAGGAGCTGCGACATGTCGAACTTGCTCAGTTGCCGGTCCCTCAACTGCAAGCCATGCAAATATTGATACTGCGTGAAAATGCCTTTCTTCTTGAGGCAAATACTGATTTCACTCAGTAACGCGTGCCTCTGCCGGTCCGACATCAAACCCATGGCCAGCGATGAAAGCACGGCATCGACGTGCCGGTACCCGCGCCGGCTCAACTCCTCCTGGAGCGCTTCTGCAGGCGCATGGATGAGAATCAGGCGCGCGTCGGTGATCGTCGATCTCAGGTATAGAGCAAAACGTTGATTGATCTCGAAAGCCAGCAAAGTGGCATCAGCAGGGAGCACATTCAGCAGAGCTCGTGTCATGACTCCCGTCCCGGGCCCTAGTTCAACTACCACTCGCGCATTTTCCAGTGGCAACGGTCGCAGCATAGCCCGCGTCAGATATCGCGAACTGGGCGCGATTGCGCCGACGGTGGCGAAATCGGACAACGCCTCCGCGACAAATGCGGCCGGATTCATTTCGTCATCTCTGCCCAATAGCCACCCTACCTCGCGATCGTGCCGCGCCGAACATGCTGCCCGATAATTCTGCTTGTTCCAAGAGGTTTCCCGACCGGCTAGTAAATAGTTAGATGAATCCGTAAATAGCTTGGCGAAGCTGAAGCGACGCTTAACTGTGCGATCCTGGGCTGCTTCCCCCTCGATTTTTGGTTTGAAACTCGGCAATCTGGGTGTAGAAGACAGGTGTGGAAGACATAGGTCGCTTTTCAGTAACGCCGTCGGGGCGCGACCAAATAAGCGGCAGAAAGGCAAATGCGACCTGACCGAGAAGCTTCCGCGTGCGACGGCACTCCAGATCTCAGCCGCCGCCGGCTTTTGAAGCAGGCTGGCTGGGCCATGCTCGCCGGTGCTTGTCGGCCATGGTCCGCCCTCGCGGCAGACCAGATCAGCCCCGCCATGGCGAGACTCAGCGCTTATATGAGCGAGGCGCGCAACCGCGCCTTACCCGAAGAGGTGGTGGAGAAGGTAAAGCAACACGTCCTCGATACCATCGCTTCGATGGTCTCGGGCGCCGAGCTGCCTCCGGGGCGCGCCGCCATTCGGTTCGCCCGATCCTACGGCGGTGAGAAGATCGCCACGGTAGTCGCCTCGAATGTGCTCTGCGGTCCGGTCGAAGCCGCGCTGGCCAATGGCGTTCTCGCGCAGGCCGACGAGACTGATGATTCCCACGCTCCGTCGCTTTCGCATCCGGGTTGCGCGGTTGTCCCCGCAGCTCTCGCAGCAGGAGAGCGTTTCGCCATTGACGGGGCACAGTTCTTGCGCGCCGTGGTGCTGGGGTACGACGTTGGCACGCGCATATCCATGACGCTGGGCGGCCAGAACTTCATGAACGAAACGCACCGCGATACGCACAGTCTCTCGGAAGGCTTCGGTGCGGCCGCCGCGGCGGCGAGTCTCGCGAATCTGAACGCCCAGCAGATGCGTTGGGTCCTCGACTATGCCGCGCAGCAATCCTCGGGCATCGCTTTCTGGCAGCGCGACACCGAACATATCGAGAAGGCGTTCGTCTTCGGGGGTATGCCCGCTCGCGATGGCGTCACCGCCGCGCTCTTGGTGCGATCCGGATGGTCTGGCGTGAATGATGCCTTTTCCGGCACCGATAATTTCCTACTCGCCAGCTTGGCGAAGGCTGATCCCGCGGGACTCGTCGACAAGCTGGGCGAACGCTACGAGGTCGTCCGCACTAATATCAAGAAGTGGACCGTGGGTTCGCCGATTCAGGCTCCGCTTGATGCTCTGGAAAATATTCGCAAGAAGCGCCCGTTCGAGCCGGACGAGGTGAAGCAGGTCACCGTACACCTGGCCACAGATGAGGCCAGCGTCGTGAACAACCGCGACATTCCCGACATTTGCCTTCAATACATGTTGGCCGTGATGCTGATCGACAAAACCGCTTCCTTCCACGCGGCGCACGATAAAGCGCGCATGCAGGACCCCGCGGTCCTCCACGAGCGCTCCAAAATTCAGCTCTTCCCCGATGCCGAGCTCGAAGAGCTGCTGCCCAAGCGCGTGGCCGTTGTGGAAGTTACGTTCACAGACGGAACTCAGCTCAGCGAGCGCGTGGATGCCGTGCGCGGCACTGCCGAAAATCCCATGAGCCGGGAGGAGGTGGTGGCCAAAGCGCGCGATTTGATGGCCTTGGGCCTCGGCGCCGCAACCAGCACGAACCTCATCAACAAGCTTCTCGCACTCGAAACCGTAAAAGACATTCGGGAGCTGCGACCCCTTCTGCAACGCACTTGACGCAATCGCGCCGGCTTGTTTCAGGCGAGGCCGCCCCGCACCACACTCATCTCTTTCCGTACGCTTACGCCGTCTAGCCTGCCGCGACTTGACTTTTGTGACGACTCTTTTCATTCTCGGGGGACGTGGCCCAACAACGGTTCTTTTCTCGCTTACCGTCTCCGTAGGAATGGTCCGTTCCACTACGACCGTAGCCTCACGAGTTTCTGCGGAGAATAGAGTGGCCATGTAGTCGTCATTGCATTTGCCCTTCCATTTGGCACCTTCTATGATCTGTCCGGTTTCAGGTTTGCTGAGTCTTACAGGTTTGCTGAACCCGGAGACGAGCGGTGCAAGGGCTCGCTTCCAAGGCGGTCGAGAATGATTGACCTGCCACAATCATGCGACATTCTCATTGCCGGTGGCGGAAATGCCGGCCTCTCGGCGGCGATCACCGCACGCGAAGCAGGAGCCTCGGCCATGCTGCTCGAGCATGCTCCGATAGCACTTCGCGGGGGAAATAGCCGCCACACCCGCAACCTGCGGCTGATGCACGATTCTTCCACCGTGACACTTAGTGGCAGCTACTCGAGCTCTGAGTACTGGAATGATTTGCTCAGCGTCACTCGCGGCAAGACAGATGAACGCTTAGCTCGCGTCACCATCGATGGTACGTCTCAATTGCTGCCCTGGATGCAGGCGCACGGCGCGCGCTTCCAGCCCGCCTTGGAAGGCACCTTGAGCCTTTCCCGCACTAATGCCTTTTTCCTGGGCGGCGGCAAAGCTCTCATGAACGCATACTACGGCACCGCGGAACGCCTGGGAGTAAACGTCACCTACGACGCCGAGGTCCGCTCGCTTTGTTTGGCCGGCGGTATGATCCGGGAGGTCTTGATTGTCAAAAACAATGCGTCTGCCTTGGTTCGACCAAAGGCTGTCGTGGTCTGCGCGGGCGGATTTCAGGCCAATATCGAGTGGTTGCGCCAATACTGGGGGGACGCCGCCCGGAATTTCATTATTCGCGGCACTCCCTATGCGCAAGGCGTGGTGTTGAAAAATCTTCTCGAACAGGGCGCTGCTCCAGTTGGCGATCCCACGCAATGTCATGCTATCGCCGTGGATGCCCGCGCGCCGAAGTTTGACGGTGGAATCGTCTCCCGTCTGGACTGCGTCCCTTTCAGCATCGTAGTCGACCGGGCGGGACGGCGCTTCTATGATGAAGGCGAAGACATCTGGCCCAAACGCTATGCGATTTGGGGACGGCTGGTGGCGCAGTGCCCGGAGCAAATCGCCTACGCGATCACGGATGCTAAATCGGAGCGGCTCTTCATGCCTTCTGCCTTTCCCCCGATCCGCGCAGAGACCACAGGCGAGTTGGCCCTCAAGCTTGGCATCGATGCGACCGCCTTGGAAGTGACCGTACGGAATTTCAATCAGGCCGTTCGTCCCGGCAGATTTGATCCAGGCCTTCTCGATGATTGCCGGACGGAGGGAATCAATCCGCCGAAAACGCATTGGGCCAGGCCGATAGACCAACCGCCTTTCATCGGCTACCCGTTGCGCCCGGGCATTACCTTCACGTATTTGGGTGTAAAAGTAGACGAAAACGCGCGCGTCATCATGCAAGATGGACGCTCTTCGCCCAATCTGTTTGCCGCGGGAGAGATTATGGCCGGCAATATTTTGGGCGAAGGCTATATCGCCGGCGTGGGCATGGCCATCGGTGCCGTTTTCGGCCGAATCGCAGGAAGAGAGGCGGCCAAAGTTGCGCTCCGCTCAAGCTAATCCCCTAGTTCCCGAGTCCGCCGTACTCCAGCAGGCGCGGCGCTTCGTGGAAATCTGCAATGCATGCCGCTATTGCGAGGGATATTGCGCCGTTTTCCCTGCGATTGAATTGCAACGGCAATTCACATCCGGCGATTTAAGTTATCTCGCTAATCTTTGCCACGATTGCCGGGCCTGCTATTACTCTTGCCAGTATGCGCCGCCTCATGAGTTCTCCCTCAATTTGCCGAAGGCTTTTGCAGATCTCCGCCTGGAAACCTACGAGCGCTATGCCTGGCCGCGGCCCCTTGCCGCACTTTTTCGCCGGAACCGCATTGCCGCAGCAGTCCTGGCCTTACTGTGCACAGCGCTCTTCGTCCCGCTGGCCAAAACGCCGTCATCTGCGGCTGCAGGTTCTGAAAACGCTGGAGCCTTTTACGCCGTCGTATCCGAAGCGGTAATGATCGCGATTAGTGGAGCCGCGTTCCTCTTTGCTGTGCTGGCGCTTGGCTTCGGTCTGGCCAATTTCTGGCGCGACACGAGTAGCTCTTCGGGTATGCGTGTGTCATCGTTGTTAGCAGCATTCAAAGATGTCCTCATCCTGCGGAATCTGGGCGGAGGAGGAGATGGATGCAATAACCGCAATGAATCGTTCTCCCAATCCCGCCGATACTTTCATCACGCCCTCTTTTATGGATTTCTCTTGTGCTTTGCCTCCACGTGCACGGCGGCTATATACGAACACATCTTCGGCTGGATCCCCCCATATGGGCTGCTTAGCTTGCCGGTTTTGCTGGGTACCTTAGGCGGGGCCGCTGTGCTGGTCGGTGCTGCCGGCTTGCTGCAAATCAAAGTCACCGCTGACCCGGCGCCGACCTCCGAGGTTTTACTGCATATCGATTATTCCTTTCTGGTGTTATTGTTCTCAGCAGCAGCGACCGGACTGCTGCTACTTGCGATGCGCAAGTCCCTCGTAATGGGCATGCTGCTGGCATTGCACTTGGGCGTTATCGTGTCGCTCTTCCTGATGTTGCCGTACTGCAAATTTGTGCATGGAATCTATAGAGCAGCAGCGTTGCTGCGATCCGCTGCTGAGCGCCCGAGGCGCTCGCAAAACGGTGCGGCTGTTACCGAAGGTGCCGGCTCTTGAGCTTCGCAGATACAAGTCGCAGAGTAATAGCCTGTCCTCTCGAGGAGTGTAGCGACGGGATCCCCAGGACGCGCCGGTTTTGCACGTGCTGGGGTGGCAGCGACGAAGAATCTCTCCGAGTTTTGCCGGGACCCAGAGAGATTCTTCGCTTCGCTCAGAACAATATCCTACTTTTTGGGCGCGCACGATGAAGACTCCCGAAACTCGGGCTACCTTGGGCGCTGTTGTCCGCGTGGCCAGCGGCAACTTTCTAGAAATGTACGACCTCATGGTATACGCCTACTACGCCTCGTACCTCGCCAGCGCCATCTTCCCGTCAAGCAACCATTTCGCCTCTCTGATGCTAACGCTGGGAACCTTCGGTGCTGGCTATTTGATGCGCCCGCTGGGCGCCGTCATTTTGGGTGCGTACATTGATCAGCATGGAAGGCGCGCTGGCCTCATCCTCGCATTGTCTCTCATGGCTATAGGCACGCTCACAATCGCTTGCACGCCCGGGTACCGGACCATCGGCATCCTCGCCCCGATCATTGTCGTCCTCGGCCGTTTACTCCAGGGATTTTCCGCCGGCGTGGAAGTAGGGGGCGTCTCGGTATATCTGGCGGAGATTGCCACGCCTGGTCACAAGGGCTTCTACTGCGCCTGGCAATCGGCGAGTCAGCAGTTGGCCGTGATTACCGCGGCTTTTCTTGGCGTGGCTCTCAGTCTGATTCTCCGGCCAGAAACCATGGCGGTTTGGGGCTGGCGAATACCTTTTCTGATCGGCTGTCTCATGATTCCGCTTCTGTTTTGGTTGCGCCGCTCGCTGGCGGAAACAAGAGCCTTTCAGGCGCGTAGTTCCCGCCCCACGATGTCCGCGATTTTCGCTTCGCTCGCAATCAATTGGAAAATCATTGTCGTCGGGATGCTCCTCTCCACGATGACTACGGTTTGCTTTTATCTCATTACGGCTTACACGCCGACGTTCGGCCGCGAGGTCCTGCGCTTGACCAACCGCGAAAGCCTGCTGGTGACCTTATGCGTGGGCCTCTCCAATTTCATCTGGCTGCCGATCGGTGGCGCCATCTCCGACCGGATTGGACGCCGGCCCATGCTTGTCCTGTTCACTGTGGCTACTTTGTTCACAGCGTATCCCGCAATGTCCTGGCTGGTCAGCAGCCCGGCGACAATCCGCTTGCTGCTCGTCGAACTTTGGTTCTCCTGCATCTTCGGCTGCTACAACGGAGCCATGATACCGTTGCTCGTCGACATCATGCCGCTGGATGTGCGGACTTCAGGCTTTTCGCTGGCGTTTAGCATGGCCACCGCAATTTTCGGAGGATTCACACCGGCGATCAGCACGTACCTGATTCACATTACTGGAAACCAGGCGATTCCTGCCGTTTGGCTGTGCGCCGCGGCAGTCTGCGGACTCGGCGCGACGGCGCTAACGAGCTGGGGCAGATCGGCCTGGCAGCCCGCAGAACCGGAAGCATCTACGTATTGAGCAGCGGCGCATGTGGGCGGGAGCGCGCAGATTTTAAAGGCAGAGGCTAAGGGAGATGACCATCGCATTGGGCCTGCCTTGCCGCGAAGGGTTGCTGATCTGCGCCGACGAGGAAGTCTCAGCTAAAGGCGGAGACAAATACTACGAAGAACGAATTTCCTGCGTGGACCTGTTTGGCTCGGCTTTGGTATCAAGCTATGGCGGCTCGTCTGATCTTTGGAAAGAAGCGATCGAGAAAATCTCCCGCAAGCTCCTGGAGCTCCAGGGCCCCGAAGAAGAAGGTGACGTCTGTGTAATTCCCCAAGCCATCTACGAAACGGCGGACGAGGTTTTCGCAGGAATGGGCCGGCCGTCGAACCTGCAAATGCTGATTGGCGTAGGCGGTGTTTTCGATTCCCCCGAACTCTTCGTTTTCGATCAAGGAGCAATGCGCCGGGCCACTGGTATGACGTGCGTCGGCGCCAGTGAGTCGTCCCTCATTCGCTACCTCGCTGAGAACCTCTATTCGAGGTCTATGACTCTCGAAGCGGCGAAGAATTTAGGAATCTATCTCATCTCCAAAGCGGCGCAGTATGTTAACGGTGTCGGCGCTCCAATTGACGCTATCGTCATCGTGGGGCACCAGCCCGAGTGGCTTGGCGACACGGAAATCAAGGAACGGGAAATCGCCATGCTGGCTCGGGAAAAATCCCTCTTGAAGCAAATACTGCCTCCCCCCTCTTCCGCCACATGGCCGTGACTGTCTAGCTGAATCGGGTGTAAGCTGACAGGGATTGTCCCAGCCTCAAAGGAGAGCGAAATGAACCTCAACAAGATGATTAGGTCCGCAATGGTAACGGCTGCCTTCACCTTAATAGCGTTCACGACTGCAGCTCCCCAGGGCAACCAGACGACTTTGACCGGTAAGGTGAGTGATGTTGCCTGCGGCGCCGAGCACAAGATGAAGAACATGAGTGCGGCAGATTGTGCTCGTGCCTGTGCCAAGAAGGCCGGGTGGGCCCTGGTCGTTGGAGACAAGGTTTATAAGCTGCAGGGTCATGAAGCAGATTTCGATAAATATGCCGCTGAAAACGTGACCGTAAAGGGCACACTAACCGGCGACACGATGATGGTGACCTCGGTCGTTCCGGCGAAGTCATAGCGCGGCTCCCTAAGAAGACAGCACAGCTTGTCAGTCCTCGAGCGACGCCAGGATTAGCGTGCGGAACTGCGTTTGACTCGCAAGGACAAAGTGGCGTGGCTCGCTCGTAGGATTGTGTTCTTGTGGTCCTTTAACGCAAAGGGCTAAGAGGGCAACTGCGGGCGCGCTCCGCACTTCACTCGGGAATTACTTCGGCGATGATCTCTTTTTTTGCTGCGCGGCGAGCCATTTGGCCTTGAGCCCGGCGCGGTCGACCTTCTGTCCGCGCAGGTAGACTTGGTTAATGCGCCGCGTATTACTGATTTTCTCCAGAGGATTTGCATCGAGGACCACGAAATCGGCGCTCCTGCCCGGCGCCACCAGACCCGCATTGACTCGCGCAATTTCGGCGGAATCGCGGGTGGCGGCAACGATCGCTTCTGACGGGGTTAAGCCCATAGCGACCATGCTTTCCAAATCCAATTGATTGAAGTAACCGATGAAGAATCGCGTCTGCCCGGTGTCGGTTCCGCTTACGATGCGCATTCCCGCCGCTCGCAGTTTCATCGCATTGCTTGCCTGTAATTCAAAATCCTTCCGGCTACGTTCGATTTCCTCGGGCGTCCTCTTAGCCAGTAGGCGGCCCCAATATTCTTCGATCTGATCGGAAGAATAGGTGTCCCGAAGCAGTGGGTCGTCGAGCCAGGCAGGCCGCGGGCTGCCTGGGGTGTCCATCCAGACTGTAATCAGGGCAGGCGTCATCCAGATTTTCGGCCGGTCGTTACGGGCGATCCTCTGCCTGACGATGCCGATCAATTCGTCGTCGACGGCCTCGCCGCCGCGAACCGGAACATGCAGCCAGCCCTCCACTCCCACTCGCATCAGCTCTTTGGCGTTCGCCAACGTGACGTTATGGACGCCGACGGGAACGTTGTATTTATGCGCCTCTTCGGTGATGGCGCGATAAAGAGGCGGCGTGAGCGTCTTCTTCGTTCCTCCTCTATCATCCACCCAAATCTTGATGAATTCGGGTTTGATCTTCACGTAGTCGTCAACTGCTTTGCGGGCCTCTTCGACGGTGCTGACCGGATAGGGAACATCAATTCTGGAGGGATCGCCCTGTGGTCCCGAACCGGGCCAAGCGATGCCCGTGCCAGCGGTGCGAAACAGCGCGGCGTTGGGGATGACCTCTTTTCGCACTTGCAAAGGAACGTCGTCCCAGTTTGTCCTTCCGCCGTGCATGTCGGAACGGTCCTCGAGGTCGCCTATGCTGACCGTCGCGCCGACTCCGTTGTAAGCGAGCCGCTCGAGATGATCGATCAGATTCTCACGAGTGTAGAAAGCCTTGGACATCGTCCCTTCCACCACGTTTTGGAATCCAATGTGGCCGTGCAGATCAATCAGCGCAGGCATGACAGTTTTGTCCGTGAGGTTGACGTGTAAGACTCCCGGCGGGACGCGCAACTCGCCTCGCCGGCCGACCTGAGTAAACGCGTTGCCGATGACCACGAAGGCGGAGTTGTCAATTGGCGTGCTGCCGTCTCCAGTGATCAGGCGCGCGCCTTCAAACACAGTCGCGGTTGGCTGACCGGTCTGGCCGTGCAGTTGCCACAGCCATGCCGAAGCCAACAGCAGGCAGGTCAAAGCGAGCAGATAAAGCGGCGTCCTCACGCGGTGCATGAGATCTCCTCGGGGAAGCACACCCCTCCGCTGATCTGCAGCGGAGCGTTCGGCGGTTTGCGATCGGAAATTTTAATCCGCGGATTGCGCGCGAAGCATCCCCGTGGTGTTTCGCTTAGGCACGTAGCCGACGGGAATGCGGGCGGTTTCTTTCATCGATTTGACGTCCACGACCGAAACGTCGTTGGTGACAGCCATAGCTACATAGGCAGTCTTGCCGTCCGGCGTGAGCGTCACCCAGGCGGCGCCCTTCCCGCCCAGGTAGGCGCGGCCGATGACTTTCAAATCCGGTAGCGAGTAGGCGAATAGTTCGTTATTCTCTCGGCTGCAAACGACCAGCGTCTTCTGGTCAGGCGTGACCGCCATACCGTGAGACGGATCGGCACCCGCTGTAACCTTTGACTTGCCCGGGAGCAAATCGGGATTCTGGATGCGCTGGATCTCTTTGTGCGTCGCAAAATCGACGACTGCGAATCCGTTAAGGTCCGACAATTGCACGAAGATCCACTTGGTCGAGCCGTCGGGATTTCTAGAGAAGGCCATCGGCCGGACGCCCAGATCCATTTGCAGCGTCCACGCGGTCTGGTCGGTCTGCGTATCAATCACGTTGACCGATTTTCCGCGAATCGAGCCGGCAACCACATACTTACCGTCCGGGGTGACGTAAGGGTTGTGGATGGGGCCCTTGGTCTGCAGAGTCTTTATATCCTGAAGCAAACCAGTATCAACGACGTCGACACCGCCAGGAGCTTCGGCAATGGCCACATAAACCCGGCGTCCATCGGGAGCAACGGCGATGTTATTGGGATGGCCGCTCAGAGGGACGTGATTGGTCACTTTCAGTGTCTTGGCGTCGACAACGTCCAAAGTGCTCTGCGCCTCATTGCTGACGTAGATCCGACTGCCGTCCGGCGCCACGGCCGCGCCATGGTTCACTTCGATTCCTTCGATCACGCCGACAACCTTATTGGTGGCGGGATCGATGACGTCAACGTTATCGCCGGCGCTATTGGTTTGGATAATCCGAACCACCTTATTCCCAGCGGCGCTCAGGGTCAGCGCGCACAGAATTACGCCGCTCAGAACCGTCCCCCACCGACGAAACATTTGTTTCCTCATCATCGTCGCCTCCCGAAAGTTTCGAGATCAGCTGCCCTTCTGGCCGAGCACCCAGTCCTTCAAGACTTGCCATTCCGGATCGTTTTGCGAATTGAAATGTTTTCCGCCATTGTGAAAGAAGTCGCCGCCGGCCTGTTCCGACAGGGGATGTACCAGCAGCGGGCTCTTCTAATCGCCAGGTATCACCAGCCTCAAGGTGGCCGCGAAATTCTTGCGCGAGTCCTCGTCGTTCCAGGTGCTGTTTCCCGGCGAAAGCGGCTGCAATCGAAATACCTCCGGGGCAGTGGCGCCCCCGTGACAAGCAACGCAGCGAGCGTGGCCACTACGCTTGGCCACAAAGATCGTCTGTACTTTAGTCTTGAAGAATTGAAAATCAAGCTGTGTGGGTTTGCCGGCGGACTCCTGGGTCCAAGCAGCCGACGGTGCACTCAACAAGCCAGCCAGCAAAGCCCAGCAAAGAACCGCAGATCCGAGAAAGCTGTTCATTTGCCTTTACCCCAAAAGATCCTATCAAACTTTCCCGAGACTAGCACTCCCTCCGCTCACCGGTCAATAGAGGCGGCTTTGGCCTGAGCACATGCGACGCGGCGATGCGTTCGCTCCATCATCGAACCGCTAAATACAAGCAAGCGTCTATT
>QHYS01000097.1 GCA_003223325.1 Acidobacteriota bacterium | reverse complement strand
GTTTGGTCTTCAAGGTGGTGTCGAGAATCTTCTGCTGCAGCTCTGGGGTCAAAATCGGGCAAGGCTTCTTTCGCTTTTGCGGCCGCCTGATGCCTTCGACTCCCGCCTGGGCAAAGGCCCGGCGGGCGGCGATGACGGTGGGGCGGGAGAGGCCGGTTTGCTGGGCGATGGCGTGATTGGCCATCCCCTGGCTGGCCAATAACACCACGCGGCACTTCCTGGCTACTCGCTGCGGAGTCAACCCCGAGCGGACCAGCGATTCGAGCTGTTCCCTCTGCTCGGGAGTCAGCCCCAACGCACCCGCAGAAGCAAACATGCTTCCAGTAAAGCACAGGCGCCGTTAGTTGTAAATAATTATGTAGGACAGGACACCAGCCCTTGATGACTGTGCCTCTCGAAAATGTCGAAATATCTGAGCGGATGGGGGTTACACTTCCTTCATAATTCTCGCTGATGCTCATTTTTCTCAGGACACTATTCGCGTCTCTGCTATCGATCTTCCGATTGCGTGCGGCTCTCGAGCTCGAGAACCTGGCTCTGCGCCACCAAATCGCTGTGCTTCAGAGAACCAGCAAAACGTCTGAAATTGACCTCAGCCGACCTGTAGTTCGCCAAATCGTTGCGCCCTTCGGTTTTTTTTATTGCCGGTTGATTCTTCGACAGGCGAAAGATGCTCGCTGAAAACGTGAACCATCCCTCGGCCGGGTTACAAAAAAAAAGAGTTTGGTCTTCAGTCAGAAGAATCGCTCTTGAGTTTACGCTGCCACCGCATAACGATGGTGCAGCCCGCCGAGTCTCGGTAGGGATTGAATCTTGCTTTCAGGCTCAGAGCGAATTTCAGTAACCCGACCTGCTGGCGTATCCTTCGCCAGTCCCAGATGTGTCCGGTCTTCGTGGTACGAGTCGACAACGCAACACCCATAATATCGAATCGCGAGAAGTCCGTTACCCTTGGCATCCTTGGCACGCCCGCGCTGTAGCGGTCCACGAAGCTTTGACCAAGAATGGGCGAGGTGTGTTCCGGTGCGGCATCGATGAGAACCCAGGAATGCGGCTCTTGGAGATTCCGCAATGGATGTTCGATTCGGTGGCCTGCTGCCGTATGCGCCTGGCGACCGTGCCCACGGTCAGCTGCGGTGCGTTGCTGGATTTGAAGGCGCTGCTTCAATACGCGTCGTTTCCGGACAGTGATGTTGTGATACAAGGCCAGCATCGTTCCTTGTTATCTCCAGGAGATGCTGATGCGAAAATCACTAAGTCGGCAGAGAGTGGCTCAATTCAAACTGTTTCATCCACCCCAGAAGCGCCCGTCTTGGCAGGTGCTGCCTCCAGAAACCAGGCGGAAAACAGTAAGGTTGCTGGCGCGACTGCTGCGCGAGCACATCGGAAGAGTCCACGCCTTCGGCAGC
>QHYS01000096.1 GCA_003223325.1 Acidobacteriota bacterium | reverse complement strand
CGCGTGCGGGTTTCGAACGCATGGTGGCGGAAGTGTGTTTAGGCAAGGTGGGAGCCGTGGCTGCTCGGGAGGTGTCTCGCTTTGCGCGCAACAGTCGGGAGTGGCAACAATTGGTGGAAGTGTGCCGGATCGTGGACACACTGTTAATCGACCAGGAGACCGTCTATAGTCCGCGACAAAGTAATGATCGCTTACTGTTGGGACTGAAGGGTAGTCTGAACGAATACGAACTGGACTTGTTGCGCCAGCGTTCGGTCGAAGCACGACGCGAAAAAGCACGTCGAGGCGAACTGCTGGTGACCGCGGCGGTCGGTTATTTGAAAGGCGAAGAACAACATTGGGAAAAAGATCCGGACCGTCGTGCGCAGCAAGCCGTCCTGTTGGTATTTCGCAAATTTCTCGAACTCGGAACGGTTCGTCAGACCTTGCTATGGTTCCTGGAACACGATCTGCAATTTCCTGTGTACACCCGGCAAGGCGAGACCAATTGGAAACGGCCTTCCTACGCAACGATCTACCGAATTCTGACCAACCCGGTTTATGGCGGTGCCTATGCCTACGGAAAAACAGAACACACACTGCGCTATGAAAACGGCGAGCCTCACCGCGGCGCTCGACGCAAACCAAGGGAGCAGTGGCTGGCCTTGCTTCCGAACTCCCATGAGGGCTACGTGAGTTGGGAACACTATCAGCAGATTCAACAAGCGATCGCGGAAAATGTTCGCGGGAGCGGGCCACCGGGCGCCGTGCAAGGCGGTGCCGCTTTGCTGGCGGGTCTGTTGCGTTGCCTGCGGTGTGGTCGTAAGCTCACCGTGTTGTACACGGGCAACCACCATGATGTACTCCGTTATGTATGTCGTCGAGGCTGGCTGGACAGTGGGCAACCGCGTTGTATCGCATTCGGTGGAATGTCGGTAGACGAAGTCATCGCCAAAGAGGTGCTGTGCGTGGTGCAGCCCGCAGGAGTGGAAGCGGCGCGCTATGCGGCGCAGCGTGCCCAGAAGCAGTACGATGCCGCGGATCCGCAAAACCGTCTGGTAGCCGACGAATTGGAGCGCCGCTGGAATCAAGCTTTACAGCGAGTGCAAGAGATCGAACTGCGAATCGAGCAGCATATCCATTGTCAAGGGAAAACGACGACACCCACACGAGAAGAGTTTGAGGATCTCGCAGCCAAACTGGAGGCCGTGTGGAATTGTCCGGACACCGATACTCGCCTAAAGAAACGCATTGTTCGAACGCTGATCCATGAGGTTGTCGTGGATGTGGATCCATCGGCCGGTGAAGTCATTCTGGTCATCCACTGGAAGGGTGGCGTGTACACGGAGTTGCGTTTGCCCCGGCGGCGACGTGGGCAGAATAGCGCGCAAACATCGAAAGCGATTATCGATACCGTGAGAGTGTTGACGCGCATCTGTCCGGATGAAGTGATCGCTGGTGTGCTCAATCGAAATGGCCTGTTGACCGGGCACGGCAATCGCTGGACGCA
>QHYS01000377.1 GCA_003223325.1 Acidobacteriota bacterium | reverse complement strand
TATATGTGCCATAACACACATATACATGTCAAGGGGAAAATGCAAAAATCCGAAAAAATTTGCACAAACGCCTGATTTGACGGGCTATTCTGCGTTTTGCGACAGAAACTAGCTAGTTCACAGTAAGACTTACAGTGGTGCTGTGGTTGAGATTGCCCGATGTTCCCGTGATTGTGGGTGTGTAAGTGCCTGCTGGAGTACCCGGAGGCAACACGGTTAGCGGAGGGCTAGTTTGCTTGACGCCTGCATAGGACGCGGCGACGTCAACGCTAGTAGACGTGGTTACGATGCTGGTGCTTGCGTTGAAGGATTCACTGGTAGCTCCCTCCGGAATGGTTACGCTGGCCGGCACGGAGACCACAGCCGGGTTGCTGCTGGAGAGGAAAACGAGGGCCCCGCCGTTAGGGGCAGGACCGCTTAGCGTTACAGCACCCGAAGAAGACAACCCGCCCACGACGGGGTTGGGATTGAAAGAGAGCGAAGTGAGGGTCGGTCCTCCAGGCGGAGGCTGGGGAGTGACTATCAGTGAAGCAGCCTGCGTCACACCGGAGTAGGAAGCGGAAATAGTTACAGTCGTCGAGCTGGCAGAGGGATTGGTCAACACTTGGAACGCAGCCATCGTCGACCCGGCTGCGATAGTCACACTGGCTTGGACCGTGGCAACAGACGTTTTGCTACTCGACAAAGAGAAAACGGCGCCGCCACTAGGAGCTGGGCCACTCAGGGTGATCTGTCCGGTGGAGCTGTTACCGCCATTAACGCTGCTCGGGTTAAGCCTGAGCGAGAACGAGGTCGGAGAGGAGGTACCGACCGGAGCGGCAGCCCCACCGCACGAATACGAATAGAGCAAAAATGCGAGGAGTCCGAGCGCAGCGGGAAGCCCAGGACGCTGGCAAGGGGGCTGGCCGAACCGCCGAACCGTTAAGTGGAACAGAAAGGCCAGCCAAAAGAGCAGGTAGGCTAGCCCAACTGCCACAAGCGGGGGCAGCGGACGAATCTGAAGGGGAATTGCGAGCGGCACAGCCGAGCGTGCCGTGGTTTGTACGACGACGGTTGCTGTCGCGGAGTTCGTGCCGTCAAGGGCGACTACGGTCGGCGTGATCACACACGCCGACGCTGGAGGAAGACCACCGCAGCCTAGCGTTACGGGCTGATTAAACCCGCCGCTCGGGGTAACGGTGACGGCGTAGGTTGCCGATTGTCCTGCGTTGATTGTTGAAGTGGCAGGAGTGGCCGATATGGTGAAATCCTGCGGGGATAGGCTGGTTAGTGCTTTAACGAGGTTCAAGCGGCCGTTGCCCATGTCTGGGTCAGGCGGTACAAGCGGATCTGCGTTAGCTATTGCGGCGGCTGCTTGAGACTCGTTCGGTTTCGCCTGCCTGTTTAAGAGCAAGGCAGCGCCGCCGGAAACGAAAGGTGCACTGAATGATGTTCCCCATCCGGCGGCGTAGGTGCTGAAGGGGTAAGTAGTGACGATACCCTCTCCGGGAGCCGCGACCCAGACAATGGCGTTGCCGTAGTTGGAGAAGGAAGAACGCGTGTCCATGTCGGTCGTCGACGCAACGCCCATGACCACGTTTTGCAGGGCCGCGGGATAGACGATCGCCTTCTGGCCATCGTTTCCCGCAGAAGCAGCACAGATCAGGGCGGAATGGCTCGCGTAATCCAGCGCTGACGCCAGTTCAGTAGAATTCTTCCGGAAATCGAAACTCATGTTTATGACATTGGCTCCGTTGCCGACGGCGTAATAGATCGCCCTCAGGATGTCAGATAGATAACCCGTACCATCGGAACTGAAAGCCTTCAACGGCAGCAACTTCGCCGTTGGAGCGACCAAGTGGATGACACCCATCACCATCGTGCCATGACCAAAGGCCGCGTACGGATTAGTATCGAGAATGGCTACGGAGGATTGATCCAGAATCGCTACGCTAGACTGGTTGACCTGAAGTGGCGGGCAACTCGGGCAGGGCGAAGGTGTTGGGTCAGTAAAATCTGTCAGTTCAGAACCACCGGACTGGTTTCGGGTGAAGTCGTAGCCCGGAAGTAGGACCCCCGCGAAGGCGGGGTGCTTAGGATCAACGCCGGTATCAATGTCTGCGACAATTCCGCTGCCTGAAACTGAAAACGGGGGGCTATGCGCGTTTGACACCTGGACTTTTTGCGCCGCAGGCTGATTTGCGTAGCTGTTCCAAACCGTCGTGCCGAAATAAGGGACGGGGGTCCTGTCCGACATCAACCCCGATGGGGGTGGCGAGGGTACCACGTTCGGGCCGAGAAGGCTGATGAGCTGGTCGATCTCAAAATCTACGATCCCCTGGACAGTGCCCAGGAGATTGAACAAAGTCGTTGGATCAAGTGGAGTGGAGACCAGGAAGAGTTGGTTCAGCGGGTAGTCCAGCCCACCAACCACGGTGCAAGCAGGTGGCAGCAGGGGAAGGGACAGCGCATTGCAAACGCCTTGGAGGCCCTGGAGTCCCAGAGTCGTCCGAACAATGATTCGGTTGTCTGCCCTTGCAGGTACGGCTAGTACCAGAAATGCTACGGCAAGAAGCCACAGTCGGCGGATCATGACTCCCCCAACCTTTGTTTTAGGTCGTGCGATGCCGAGTCAAGGGGGGCCACTTGACCGGCTCCCGAAATTTGAGCCAACCCCAAAGCGGTTTGACGAGATTCTGGCAATAAACCAACTCTGCTTGCACCCCAACGCGCGCACTCCAAAGTTGCAATATCGGGGTGCTCACCGATTTGCCAGGAGTGGTTGGAAACTATGCGGGTGCCGTGGACGCTAACGTTATGGTTGTAGGTCAGTTTTCGGCTGGCAGCTAAATCCTCTGCCTGCGACCGCCGCCCTGCACTTACGATTCGAAGGCGCCTCTCCACCCTGCCGTTGAGCCTTTGGCTCATCTCCCGTGGAACCCCCACCTTGGCTGGGCAGGGCAACACCGATCGCCGACTACGACTTAGACTGACCGTTTGAGATGTGGCCTTTGGCTTTCCGGTTCAGCCTTTACGTCCGTATAACGCTTTCGCCCGCCCGGATTAGGCCATTGGAACTCTAAACCGCGAGTCCATGATTTTCGGTAGTATCGATACCATTGATCAAGTACCTGACAAATACGGCGAAGACCCTAGTTGACCATCCGGGAAGCTGGCCTCGGAGGCCCATGGAAATTGCGAAATTGCATGGTGACCCGAAAACGGATCTGGCTTTTGGCGCAGCGTCCTCGGTTGGCTCCCTGCTTTTGCGGCCGGGTCGAGGAGACAAAACGGATCGCACTTAAGTCGAGGCGTCTGGCTCGTTTTAGCCTAGAATCATCGTTCGCAAAACGGGTGCCGCGACCTGACTCCCTAGTTGGACTGCGGACCAGCGAGCACGCAGGACGGTGGCACTCGTCCGGCGTATGACGTCACTTTAGCAAGTGCAGAATTTTGATATCGAGTACGTTTCGCGTACTGAGCTGCATGGCTACCAGGCTGACCAGGAAACCATCCGATACGTGGGATGATGTACGCCTCGTGAAAGAGTGCTTGTCGGGCCATGAAGAGGCCTGGGCATGCCTCATTGAAAAGTACAAAGCTCTGATCTATTCGATTCCCGTAAAGTATGGCCTCTCCCAAGAGGAGGCCTCGGATGTGTTTCAGGCTACTTGCCTTGAGCTGCTCGCTCGGTTACCGGATTTGCGCGAACCACGCGCCTTGGCGAAGTGGTTGATGCAGGTGGCGCATCACGAGTGCTATAGGTGGAAGGGTTCGCAGCGGCGAATGGTAAGCCGTGACGCTGAGCCGGAATTACCGGAACCAGAGACCCCCGCGATTGCGGAATCGCTGGTGCAACAAACCCAAGAAGAGCAAATCCTGCGCCAAGCCATGAGGTCGTTAACACCGCAGTGCCGACGCCTAGTCGAACTGCTCTTTTTTGAAACACCCGCCCGACCGTATGCGGAAGTCGCCAAAGAATTGGGTTTGGCGCGTGGCTCGATTGGATTTACCCGCGCAAAATGCATCGAGCGTCTGCGACGCGAGCTCAACAAAGGCGGTTTCCACTAATGTCTGTTTCTCGAACGAAACGTTCAGAAGAAAAACTCATTTCCGAGCTGGCGAAGATTGATACCGACGTCGCTCGGCGGAGATTCCTGACACGCCACCGTTCCTTGGTCCGCAGCCAAGTCGTATGCCGGCTTGCTCCCTTGGTTGTTGACAAAGTCCGCGTTGACACTCGGCAAGCGCTTCATCTCGCTGAGGCAGCGGTTCTCATCGCGCGCCGCCTGCGCTGCAAAGAGGATTTGGCGCTCGCGCTTCGCGCGAAGGGTAACGCTCTCCACCTCTCCGGGAACAATCGAGCTGCCGTGAAGCACCACGAACGAGCCTTGAAACTCTACGAATCCTTGGGGCTTTGGAAAGAGGCTGCGCGCACGCTGAGTACTTCGATTCAGCCCCTCAATCTCTTGGGTGAATACGATCGTGCGTTTGCAGCTTCTGAACGCGCTCGAGAAATGTTTACCGGGCTGGGCGAGACTGCGCGCATCGCGAGTCTCGACAACAATGTGGGGAACATTCTTCATCGCCAGGATCGTTTTGAGGAGGCCATGGCTTATTACGAACGCGCGTATAAGGGCCTGTCGGATTATCAACAATGGGAAAACGCGGGGTTCACACTGCACAACATGGCCATGTGTTTGATCAACTTGAATGACTTTCCCAGGGCATTGGATTGCTATCAAACGGCTCGTAACCTCTACGTGCGTCACGACATGCCCTTGCTCCGCGACCAGGCCGACTACAATATCGCCTACTTGTATTACCTGCGCGGTGAATACAGTCGCGCAATCGAAATGCTCTTTGCAACGCGGCGCTCCTGTGCAGCGACCGGCGATGCATACCATCGCGCTCTGTGCCAACTGGATTTGTCCGAGATCTACCTCGAGCTGAATTTGAGCGAAGAAGCCAGGGAGATGGCGCATGAGGGATTTCTCCAGTTTGAGAAGCTCGGCCTGCGCTACGAAGCCGCGAAGGCATTGGCCAACGAAGCGATCGCTTGCGGCCAGCAAGGCAAAACGGAGCTGGCTTTGCAGCGTTTTGCCGGAGCGCGAAGGATGTTTGCGAGTGAGAAAAATCTGATTTGGCCGCGGCTCCTCGACTTTTATCAAGCGCTTCTACTTTGCCACGAGAGCCGTTATCTTGAAGCGCGTCTGCTTGGCACCGGAGCCGCTGAGTTTTTCGATGATTCCGTGCTGACCAGCAAAGCTGTGCTCTGCCGTCTTCTACTCGCGCGTATCGCGCTTCAATTAGATGATTTAACCGTTGCGCAAAGGGAGATAAACACGGCTCTTACGAAACTGTCCGATCTGCAGGCTCCGGTTCTCACCTACCAGACTCAGCTTCTTCTTGGACAAATTGCCAGGAGACGCGGCGAGCGAGCAGTTGCATATGCAGCCTACCAACGAGCCCGCGAAGCGCTTGAAGGCTTGCGCACGCGGCTGCAAAGCGAGGAATTGAAAATCTCATTTGTAAAGAACCGCATGCTGGTTTACGAGGAGATTGCGGATTTATACCTCGATGCAGAAAATACGGAAATCTCTGTGAACGAGGTCTTCTCGTGCATAGAGACAGCCAAGTCACGCAGCCTGATTGAGATGATGTTTCAAACCGGGCATCGCTTGGGTGTCCGGGACTCCGGGCCGAGCGAGCTCGTGCGAAAAGCGTGCGATTTGCGAGAAGAACTCAACTGGTATTATCACCGCATCGAACTCGAGCAATTTCGTCGGGAGGGGGTGGATCGGGAACGCATCGCGCGCCTGCAACTACAGGCACGAGCACGCGAAGTTGAATTGTTACGCGTCTGTCGCGAGCTTTCCTCGCACGAGCGCGAAATCGCAATGCTCGAGCCGCACTCTGGTTTTTCAGTGACGGAATTGCGGGCTGTGCTGCCGGCCGGCACTGCACTGATCGAGTACTATTCGGCCGGAGATCGCTTGCTTGCCGCGAGAGTGACACACGATGGGATCGAGGTTTTGCCTGTCGCAGTTGTGCCGCGCTTGACCCAGTTATTGCAGCTGCTCAGATTTCAGTTTTCGAAATTTCGGCTGGGAGCACCATACACGGAGCAATTCCAGCAACTCCTGATGGGTGCAACACTGAGCCATCTCGAGCAGCTTTACGCCGAGCTCATCGCGCCTCTGCGGATTCCTCCATCGATCCGCCATTTGATCTTTGTTCCCCACGGGCCGCTGCATTTCCTTCCATTCCATGCGTTGCGTTTCCGCGAAGAGTATCTGTGCGACCGATATACAATATCTTATGCGCCCAGTGCGGCTCTCTTCGCGCTCTGTCAGCAGAAGTCGGCGCCCAATAATCAGATTTCCTTGGTACTGGGGATTCCCGACCGGCTCGCGCCGCAAATTCTGGGTGAGGTTCAATCCGTCGCAGCGTTGCTGCCCCATGCAGAGCTCTTTGTCGGCAAACACGCGACCGTGGAAGTCTTGAGGAGCCGCGGGATTGAGTGCGGTCTCTTGCACATCGCTACTCACGGCATTTACCGGCACGATAATCCGATGTTCTCAGCCATCAAGCTGGGGGACAGCTATCTGAATCTGTACGACCTCTACCAGTTACGCCTAGGCACGAAACTCGTGACGCTGAGCGGCTGCGCGACTGGAATGAACTTTGTCGCTGCAGGCGACGAACTACTTGGACTTCAGCGCGGATTGTTCTATGCCGGTGCAAGCTCTTTGCTCCTGTCCCTTTGGGACGTCCACGATGACAGCACTGCCGAGCTAATGGTCGAGTTTTACAAGCGCTACGTTCGGTCCGCTGATATGGCGGGTTCTCTGCAAACGGCTATGCAGGAACTGCGAAAAGAGCAACCCCACCCATACTTTTGGGCGCCCTTTGTCCTCGTCGGTAAAGTCGCGGAGGCTCGAAGCCTTACGTAACTTTACTTGCCCGAGGCCTATATCTTTCACGTGGAAGCTTACCCTTATTCGATGAGCGACGATGCTTTTGCTACACGTCCTTGGCCCAAAACGGCCAGAGCGGGTAAAGTTGGGAGACGATCGATGAACGACTTCAAAACAAAGCAATGGCGCAATGCGACCAGCGCAGAAAGAAACTACCCATCACAAGCAGGAGCCCTACGAATCGCGAAAATAGCTATCGCCTCGTCGAATCTGGCACTTGGACGAAAGGGAGCTTGCACCGTGGCGCTGCTCGACGGGCTGCAAAAAGCTTCCGTCGAGGGTGCGCGTTTAACGGGCGGTGGGGCGAGACAGCAGCACGAACCCGCGCTCTCCCTATCTGCACGCCTTCTTCAAGCTCAAGATGAGGAGCGCCGACGAATCAGTCGCGAACTGCACGACACTGTGGGACAATCTCTCTTCGTGGTCTTGATGAATCTAGAAACGCTGTCTAGAACCGTAAGGGACAAAACGCTCGAAGAAACGATCGATCTCGTCAAACACGTCTCACGCGAGGTGCGCACCGTTTCTTATCTGATGCACCCGCCGGTGTTGGATTTGTCCGGGCTCGAGGCAGCCATCAACTGGTACGCCGAAGGCTTCAGTAAGCGCAGCGGAATCAAAACCGAAGTAGATAGCGTTCAAGAATTGCCGCGCCTCCCGATTGAAAAGGAAACCGCTCTTTATCGCATAGTGCAGGAATGCTTAACGAATGTCCATCGCTACTCAGGAGCTTCAAAAGCCTGGATTCGCATTGAGGTAAACGAAGCTCAATTGCGGCTAGAAGTAGAGGACAACGGCAAAGGATTGGCGACCGAGGATGTGCATGTCAAGCGGGACACGCCGCCCACTCTGGGCGTTGGCATTCCGGGAATGCGCGAACGCATGCGCGAACTTGGCGGTTCGCTTCGTATTCAATCAAGCAAGCACGGTACCAAGGTGACTGCCGCCCTTCCTTTGACAGCTGGAACGAAAGAAGTTGCAGCTAACTCGAAAGCCCTCGACGACATGTCCTCGGAAATCACTGCGGATCGGATGAATGATGCGGCCAATGGCTGTTTCGACAACCCCTGCTGACGCAGTTACGACTGCTCACCCAACGGCGCGGCTAGCAAGTACTGTTGAGTGCTCGTTGTTCACTCAAGAAAACTATCTTCGTCGCGGGTGAGATTCGCCGGATTTCTTGCGCGGCTTTGGTCCTCAATGTTCGAGGTAGGTGTGGGTGGAAGCTACCACCATGCGGGCTTCCCACCTGATCCAAGGTCGACACCGGAACTTTGCCAGCGCGCCGCTCATCTGTTTCGAAACGAGCAGAGTCGAGCAGCCTCGCGAAAATTGAGTGTCCTCAAGGCTTGCCGGCATTTCGGTGAGGTCGTTCGCGGAGTCGGGTGGAGCTTCAGCCCATGGTTCTATTCGACAAGCCCCATCCGTTTTAGCTTTCTCATGGGACCGTCTACGTGGCCTTCGGCTCGTGCCGATCAGTTTCACGAAGCATCTCTTGCGACGGGGGGACGATGGATGACCGAAGGATCGCGCGGCGGTCGTTTCTTCAGGGCGCCGGGCTCGCGGCGTTGACGGCGGCGGGGATCGTGCCCTGTGAGTCTCAGGTACAAATTGCGGTGCCGAATTCCGGTGGCACGGAACCACCGAAGTTAAAAGCTCCCGCGTTTGCCAGCGACTGTCACCATCACATTTACGATACAGCTCGTTTTCCAGCCGTTCCGCGGCCGGAGCCAAATGCGAGTGTGGTGGAGTACCGCTTATATAAGCGGCGCATCGGCACGACACGAGACGTCATCGTGACGCCCGGTGCTTACGGGATAACCGTGTCACACTCGACGCTATTTCTCAATTCGGAGTCAATGCCCGAGGTGTTGCCGTCATTCACCCCACGGTCACGGATACCGAGTTAGCCTCCTTGGCTCGAGGCGGAATTCGCCATCCGCTTCTCCCTGAACGGCAGCGCAAACGGCAACAAAGCCATAACGACGCTCGATATGATCGAGCCGCTGTCGAAACGTGTGAACGCCCTGGGCTGGCACGTGCAAATCAATATGTCCGGTGAGCAAATCGTTGCGGCTGAGGATTTGTAGAACCGAATCCCTTCCGTGATCGTGTTCGACCACATGGGGCACATCCCGCAGCCGCTTGGCACGAAGCACCCAGCCTTCGCGCTCATCCGTAGACTGATCGACAAGGGTCGTACTTGGGTCAAGCTCTCAGTAGCCTCTGACAACACAAAAGATGGCCCGCCCACTTATGCCGACGTGACCAAGGTCGCGCAGGCATATGTGCAAGCCGCTCCAGAACATATGGTGTGGGGCAGCAACTGGCCGCACCCGAACGAAAGGAATAAGCCAGACGATGCTCGACTATTCGACTTGCTCGCTCAGTGGGCTCCTAGGGAGACGATGCGTCAGCGCATTCTGGTGGAAACCCCCGAACTGCTTTACGGTTTCACAAGAAATACTTAGGCGAAAATACTGAAAGAACGCAGACACAAAATGGCTAGTCTGCTCCTGGATTCGAAGCGCCTCTAGCGGCTGCTGGTTGTCGTTTCCCGCGGGATGGCTTTGCCATACACCTCGATCGTGCCGAGGTGAATGTAACCGCCGACACCGTGGCCACTCCCGGGCATCAGATCCACGAAGCCTACTTCATCGACTTTGCTGAGGTCGGGGTTGTTTACCCAAATTTGATTCGCAGGGCCATTCACGCCGACCGTAACCACCCGATTCGGATCCAGCTTGATCCAGCGCACGTCCGCGAGCGCGAATTCACGAATGTTGAACATGGCAACGGACGTGTCGGTGTGGTCTCCCACGAGCACGGTTCCATCCGCTAGCTTCACAACCGGCCGAACCTCGTGGAAACCGGAGGTCTTGACCGTCCAGCGGATTCGCCCAAGCCCCGTGAGATCTACGTAATTGTTTTTCATTCGAAAGGTGATGGCGAAGGGCCCCGTGCATGCCCCCGACCAAACTGTGAAGGGCGTGCTTTCGCTCCCCGGCGTCCCGGAGGTCAACAATTCCTTGGCGGCGGGCCCGTATTGTTTAAGCTCAAGTTTCGAGTCGGCGATATTTTCCTGAACGACCGGGACCTGTCCTGTCTGGCTTGGCCGCCGCACCCACTCGACTCTAAAGACGGGGGGCGCATTCGACGCGCGAGGACCCTCGCCGCCGCCCTGCGGGGCTCGCCCCTGTCCTCGCTCGGTCTGACGGGCGAATAGCGGACCGGTAAAGACGATTCCCAAGCCCAACAGAAGTCCCACGATCGACCTGAGAGAACGCGATGTAGCATGGAACCCTCTTGTCAGTTGATGCGGCTCACTAGGGCCCAGCACAAGCCGGTAGGCCGCAGCATACGCCGTGCTGCAAGCCGCTACAAGCGGAACCGGAAACCGCAAGACTGCCCCTGCTTTTAGCTGGCTAGAAGGTGTGAAACGAAGATCAAATGTTGACGCGATGCATGGCCTGCTGTGGGTAGCGGGCGCCGGCAGTCGCTCCGGGAGGTGCGGCCTGGTCCAGACGTAAGAGATCGGTTGCCGTCAGGCTTATCTGCAAAGCACCCACGTTCTGCTCCAGGTAGCTCCGGCGTTTCGTGCCGGCGATGGGCACGACGTCATCGCCGCGGGCCAGAAGCCACGCCAACGCTAACTGCGCGGCCGAACAACGCTTCTCGACCGCTAGTTCCTCAATGCTTTTCAAGATCACGAGGTTGCGATCGAAATTTTCGCCCTGGAAACGCGGTGAATTTTGGCGGTAGTCCCCGGGTTCAAAGTCCTTCTGCGTGTGGAAACGCCCAGCGAGAAATCCACGGCCGAGCGGGCTATAGGCGACAAAGCCGATACCGAGCTCGCGGCAGGTGCCCAGGATTTCTCCTTCGGGATCGCGAGTCCAAAGCGAGTACTCGCTCTGCAGAGCGGTGACGGGATGCGCACGCACAGCGCGGCGCAACGTGGTCGCGCCGGCTTCGGAGAGCCCAATATGACGAACCTTGCCTTGCTCCATGAGCTTGGCCATGGCTCCCACGGTCTCCTCGATGGGCACTTCTGGATCGACGCGATGCTGATAATAAAGATCGATGTGCGCAACTCCCAGCCTGCGTAAACTTGCCTCGCAACATTGCGCGACGTACTCCGGCCTGCCATTCACGCCGAGCCAGCGGCCATCATTCGCGCGCACGTTTCCGAACTTGGTGGCCAGAACGGCCTGCTCGCGTCGGCCTCGCAAGGCGCGGCCAACAAGTTCCTCGTTGTGGCCTCGGCCGTACACGTCGGCCGTGTCCAGAAAATTCATGCCCAAATCGAGCGCGCGATGAATCGTGGCGATCGATTCGGCGTCATCGGTGGCGCCGTAGAATTCGGACATACCCATGCAGCCGAGCCCAAGGGCCGAGACACTCAGGCCACTGCTCCCTAAAAGCCTTCGTGGCAAAAGAGTATGGGTTGGTATAGAGGTTGCGCTCATCGCATTCCCCGCTGTTTGACTAGCCTCGCGATTCAGGCCGACCCTAACGCTGCCATCACCGCATCCTTAATTTGCCCGGCTTATGCTCGCCGCCGGAAGTGGAATGTGAAACAAGGTAGCCGCTAACCAATGCAGCCGCAGTCTATACCGAAGCGGCTCGCTTTTGTAGTACGAAGGTCAACCCCCGGCAACGCCCGGGGCGGGCTGAAGCCGAGCCGCAAGCTGCCGAGTACTCTGCGTGATTCGGGTGCCGTGGCGCAGAACGTCACCTAGCCGACTGGCCAGTTGCTGACGCGCGCGCCATAGTCGCGCCTTGAGGGTGTTGCGCGAGACGCCCAGAGCTCTGGCCGCTTCGTCTGCGGTGAGCCCTTCCAGCTCGCGCAACTCGAAAGCATTGCGCAACAGAGGTGATAGAGTTTCGAGATTTTCCTTCACGCGCGCCGAGAGCTCGACGCTCGCGTAAAGCTGTTCTGGGCTGGGATGCCCGTCGGCGAAACGTTCCGCGATCGGCGTCTTATCTTCGGTCGAGTCGTCGAGAGATAGAGCCGGATGCGCCCGCTTGCTGCGGCGACGCATTAGCGCGGCATTGATGACGATGCGCGTCATCCAGGTAGAGAATTGCGAACGGCCCTCGAACCGCGGCAAATTCCGGTAGGCGGAGAGCATGGCTTCCTGCAAGGCGTCCTCGGCGTCTTCCGGGCTGCCAAGCAGTCTGAGGGCAGTCTGAAACAGCGCACGGCTGTGTTGGGCGAATAATATTTCCAGAGCGCCCTCTTCGCCCGCAATGGCCTGGCGGACGAGCGTCGCTTCGTCGGGAGTTGTATGCTTAATTGCATAGTTGAAGTTGGTTGTATAGCTGCTTCTCGCATTGGCTTCGCTTGTGTTCATTTCCCCTGACCTCCCCCGGATTGCGCTGCAATTATCTTTCTATTTTCATCTTCACAATCGTGCCTTGAAAACACTGCGCCCATGATTCGGGCAATAATGGCGCGCACCATGCAACCACTGCCTTCGAGCTTAGCCCCGGCGTGAAAAATCCTGCCGAGTAGCTCCTTTCCTGCTTCGTCGATAAAGCTGACGTTGGAGAGCCTCACGATGATCTCTTCGGACGGCACTCTCTGCCGCTCCGCCAACCAGGAGCGCTCAAGCTCCTCAACCCAAGGTCCAGCTAAACGGCCCTCTAGCTCGAGTAAAAGCCGTTTCTCCCGCGTTTCGTCCTTCACCGAGATCTTTAGCATTAACGTTTGTACGAAAGTTTTGTTAACGCACTACGCGTGATGTATTAATGCATTTTGTGGGCCAAGGCGTGCGGGTTCAGAGTAGACTGATAACTCATTCGTTATCAATAGCCGACCCGTAAGAATCGGGATGTGCCGCCGCATTTAAGGTGCCAGAATCCCGGCACGCCGTCGGCATTTCGGCACAACGAGACGGCAATCAGACCGGATTGATCCTCGATTGATGATGAGATCTGGATTTTCCGGAACTTCACCGATGGAATTTGTCAGCTTTCGCGGCCTGAGTGGCGGAGTCCTCTTAAGCTCCGAATCCGCCTCAAGCTCCAGCTCTGAGTCCTTGCTTCAGCTTCAGATAATCGCACCCGGTGAGGGGCTCGGCTGCAGTGGCTGCAGTGTTCTGACTTGAAGCCGATTTGGTAGATAATGGAGCAATGCAGATATCGATTTTCGCCGCGTTTGTGGCAGGACTGATCTCCTTCCTCTCTCCCTGTGTTCTGCCGCTGGTACCTGGCTACATCTCCATGCTCTCTGGAATCGGAGTGGAGCAACTGCGGCAGGGAGAGAGGCCGCGGCGAAGCTTGCTCACTTCTTCGCTAGCCTTCGTGGTTGGCTTTTCCGTCGTCTTCGTTACGTTCGGCGCATCGGCGAGTGCCGTGGGGCAGTTCCTAGTGCGAAATCGCAGTTTGCTCGCGCCTTTTGCCGGCGCGATTATCGTGCTCTTCGGCCTGCATCTGATCGGGTGGCTGGGGCGCATTCCCGTACGCGGCGGCTTGGTAATCGGAGGAGTGCTGCTGGCGTTCGCGGCTGCGGTCTGGATCTGGCTTGGTGGCAACGAAATTTGGGGATTCGGCCCGGCGCAGTTGATTTCAGTTTCGCTCATTTTCCTGGTTGGCCCAGTGCTTACACGCTGGCTCAATCGCGATGTTCATTTCCGCAATCTGGGAGGCCCAAAATCCGCGGAAGAGCGCAGTTCGGGACCGTTTGCCGGCATCTTCAGCGGTTTTTTGCTCGGCTTCGCTTTCGCGTTTGGCTGGACACCCTGCATCGGGCCGATTCTCGCAGGCGTGCTGGCCATGGCCGCTACGGCCGAGACTGTCTCTCGCGGCGTTTCTCTTCTGGCTTTCTATTCGGCTGGCTTGGCGATTCCGTTTCTGCTCACGGCGTTGGGAATCAATCAATTTATGCGTTTCTATCAGCGGTTTCGCCGCCACCTGCATGCCGTCGAAGTCGGCAGCGGCGCATTGTTGCTGGCGGTGGGATATCTGATCTTCTTTAATCGCCTCACTTGGCTTTCGGGTAAACTGAGTTTTCTAAACGTTTTCGTGAAATGAGGAGCTCGCCATGCGAGAGAAATTTCTATCAGCTCTGATGATCACGGGCTTCTTGGCCTTGCTTCCGCTTTCGGGCTGCAAGCAGAAACCAGGCGAGAACGCGAAGCTCGGCGCGGTCTCCAGGGGTGCCGCGCCAGAGACCAGCCTGTCAATCCCCACACTTGAGGGCTCGACCACCAGCGTCGATCAATACAAAGGCAAGGTCGTACTCGTAAACTTCTGGGCCACTTGGTGCGAGCCGTGCAAAACGGAGATCCCCTGGCTTATCGAGTTCAATCACAAATACGGGCCCAAGGGACTTGTCATTCTGGGCATAGCGATGGATGACGAAGGCAAGAAGGTCGTCGAGCCTTGGGTGCAAGCCAAGCGCTTCGACGTGAAAGGGCAGCAGGCGGCCATAGATTATGCAG
Source organism: Acidobacteriota bacterium (assembly GCA_003223325.1). GTDB lineage: Bacteria > Acidobacteriota > Terriglobia > Acidiferrales > UBA7541 > Palsa-189. The sequence goes on along the minus strand of QHYS01000377.1, from coordinate 1,134 downwards.
TTCTCCTGGGTAATGACAAAATCGCTGATAAATTTGGCGGGATTCTGGGCTTGCCCACAAGCATGCTTTATTCGCGCGATGGCCGCAAGGTCAAGACAATCGTGGGACTGATCAATTATGAGGATTTGACGAAGGCGTTGGATAGCCAGCTCTGAACCCAGCGCCTGTTGCCTTAACGGTACGCCATTCGCCTCTGTTTCGTCGGGAACTACTCTACAATATTAAATGTATGGTCTTGACTCAGGTATTTCCATTAATATGCCTGTGGTCCGCAGCTGGAGAACCAAATGTCTAGACTCGACCTGTTGGTAGCCGACGATCACGACATCGTGCGCCGGGGCCTCCGCGACCTGCTCGAAAAGCAGCCTGGTTGGAAGGTCGTTGCGGAGGCGAGTAACGGGAGAGAGGCGGTCGAGAAAACCAAGCAGTTGAAACCGGACGTCAGCATTTTAGACATCAGCATGCCATCGCTTGATGGACTGGAGGCTGCGCGGCAGATCGTAGAGAGCGGATCTTCAACCAAGGTGCTCATTTTGACCATGCACCACTCCGATCCGTTGATTCAACAGATGCTGAAAGCAGGCGTGCGGGGTTATGTCTTGAAGTCCGACGCGGCCAGCGATCTGGTCCAGGCCGTAGAGGCTTTGCACCGAAACAAGACGTTCTTTACTTCCAAAGTCCCGCAAGTATTTCTGGACGAACGCGACAAGCCAGCAAAAAAAAAAGGGCAGGACCACACCCTTCGGCTTACGCCCCGCCAGCGCGAAATCGTACAGCTTCTGGCAGAGGGTAAAAATAGCCGGGAGATCGCCGCGGCGCTCGGAACTACGTTCAAGACCGTCGAAACCCATCGTGCCAATATTATGCGGCGGCTCGAATGCCATTCGGTGACCGAGCTTGTCCGCTACGCTATACGCAACGAATTAATCCAGGCTTAGCGAAGACGTAGGCGCAGAGTTAGTTAGTCCGTTATAGGGTCCGGAAGGAGAGTTTTGTTCTCGTAGTGGGTGTCGTTGTTAGGCGGCTTTCAAGCCGACGGCGTCGACGAGATCATCCAAGGCCTGAATGACGGCAGTGTATCGGCGATCGATGGCAGTGATTTTTTCTTTGGGAATGCGCTGGTCCGCAGGAAAG
>QHYS01000005.1 GCA_003223325.1 Acidobacteriota bacterium | reverse complement strand
CGGTGATGTGACAGGGACAGCGGGTGAACGCACCTATGTCGATTTTCGATTTTCAGTTAGGCAATTCACCAAAAGACTATTTCTCGAAGCTGACGAAATCGCCGTTGTCGGCGCAGACCTGTTCGGCGATGCTCCAATCGGGATGAAGTTGGAAGCCTATATGCGCATTCCAGGGCTTAGCCAGAGCCTTGGGGTCTTCCATCGTGATATCGAGTTCCAGATCATTCAGGTTCATGCGCTGGAACCGCTCGACGACGTGCAACTGATCGCTATGGGGACGGCCGGCGCGATCGAGCCAAGTTTTATCGTTGAATCCAATCGTGTCCACTACGAAGGTATCTCCATCCCAGCGACCAATCGAATCGCCCATGTAAGTAGGGGTGAGATCGTCGGGATGCTTGCGCCCATCGGTAAGAACATGGCGAACCGTATGGTCATACTCGTATAGGATGATGACCTCTTTGGGAGTTTGCACGAATTGCAACGGGAAAGGCTGCAGATAGATTCGCGGCACGCCCGGAGGAAAGCACTTGGTGGTAACCGGATCGTTTGTCTGCTGTAAAGTATACTGTCCACCATTAGAGGCCTTTGCCAACTTGAATTGCTCCTGGCCCCAGGGAGTAAACTCCGGGCCCTGCCGGTCGTAACTATTCCCGCCGTAGCCCCGCCGCGTGTTCCAGACGCCTGCCAGATCGTGGGGATCGTGCGGAGGTCCTTGCACCGGAGGTGCTGGTCCCCTTCCCATTCCTTGTTGAGGCGGATTACTTTGCGCGCCCGCCGGCGGATTCGCTTGCGCAGGAGGCTGGCCGGCCGGAGCATTCTGGGCCAGTCCCGCGGAGCAAATGACGACTACGCCGCCCAGCACAAACGTGCCGCACAGAAAAAGACTGCGCATTATTAAACTCCTTGAATCGCTGACGCACCTACATGCGGGGTCAAAGCAGGTCCCTAATTGTCGCCGCCGCCACCGAGCGAGACTTCCTGGCCGTCTTTCGTAATTTTGCGAATCCACATTGTCGGCGAGCCACTCTTTGCCGCTCCGCCCGTCAATGTAACTTCATCTCCAGGCTTGAGGGTACTCTTCGTCCACCCGACGCGGGCGAGGTGGTTGGGGCTAGTTAGTTCGCCCTGCCACTTCTCGACCTTGCCTGAGGAGTCCTTTACGTCCATGGCTATAAGTACGTGAGGATTAACGAACTGAAAGTCTGTAACGGTCCCAGTAACCGTAACGGTTTTGGACATATCGTACGCGGCGGATCCATGATGCGCGAAGGCAGTTCCTGACAGAGTAAGCAAAATGCCGAGGGATATTAGAGAGAAGATCGACTTCGTCCGCATGTTAGCTGCACCTCCAGCAAGCCTTTGAAGTCTCGCATTTGTCCCTAGGTCTGTCAACCGCTGCCGCCGTCAGGGGTGTGTTAAATTGATGTTAAGAAGCACCTTACGCGGTTTCTCGGCCTCCTCATAGGCACAGCTCTGGGGAGCCGGTGGAGACCCGTGAGGCGTGCCCATCATGATCAGCATCACTGGTCTTCAACCCATGTATGCACTACACGCGAATTCCTGAGACGCGAGCCAAATCGATCATGTGCCGTAAAAGAAACGCAGCAGACGCCGCGCGCCCTCCTGAAACTCAGCCTCGCGTGCAATCAGGCTCAGGACCAGGAAGCCATCGCGCGGGAAATCGAAGAAATGGCCGGGGTGGACGAGCACACCGGAGCTCTCGAGTATGTCGATTGCAAGATCTTCATCCGGACCGGTGGTGGGTACACGCAGAACGGCATACCACCCGCCTTCGCGTTTCAGGCGATCGACCGAACCTCCTTTCTGCAGTAGCGTATCAAGAAAGACCAGATTCGCGCAAAGCCTTTGCCGCATTTGTCTCTGCAGATCCTCGCGCAGGACCAACATTTCGGCCAGCGCAAGCTGCCCTGGCGTGCTCGGCGAAAGATAGGTGTCGCCGATCACTTCCAGCCGCTGCATGGCTGTGTCAACCAGAACGCTTGGCCCGCTCACGACAATCCAGCCGAGCTTCATCTGCGGCAGCAGAGAAATTTTGGAAACACCACTGAGGGTAACCGTCAGCGACGGAGACTCGAATGCAAAGCTGCTGGGCAGCTCTGGGCCATCCGCATAGTCCAGGAAAACTTCATCGGCAATGATGGCCAGATCCCGGCGCGCGCAGATCTCGGCCAGCCTTTGCGCTTCTTCTCTCTTGATGAAAGAGCCCGTGGGATTGTTCGGATGCACGACCACTACGGCTTTCGAGCGCGCGGTTAGCGCGGCAGAAAGCCCCGCAAAATCGACTTGCCAGCCCTGGTTGTAAAGCAGCGGGTAAGGCGCCGGGCGAACGTCGGCCAAGCCCGCTAGGTATTCAAATAGTGGATAACTCGGGGCCGGAACGAGGACTTCGTCTCCCACCTCGCAGAGCAAGCGAAAGATATAGTTGTAGGCTTCACTGGTGCCCGAAGTAATGACGATTCGCCCCGAACCAACAGGTGTCTTCGTGCCAAAAAATCCGGGCCGGCCGCGATAATAATCGGCTATTGCCTCGCGCGCCTGCCGCAAACCTAGGCTTTCAGGCTCATACCGGAGCGCGCGGCGATCACTTAGCGTGGCGAAAAGCTGGTCTTCCGGATACCTAAAGCCGCAAGTTGTAGGGTTAGAGTTCGTCAGCTCGAAAAGAGGCTTCCCGCGGCGCCGGTGCTCTTCGAGAGCTACCGCGAAGCGATTCGGTTCTAGATGCCAGTCTGTGCGCGACGCAAACATGCATAGGCAAAGCGAGTGCGGAGGATTTATATCATGGCCGCGCGGAGCCCGCGGCTAGCGGTACGGGACAGAGACCAGAAGAGCTAAAGTCGCTGATGCGCCTTCTCGTGCGTCACCGCCTCGTCGCATTCAATCTTGCCGTCCCGCAGGTGGATGATCCTGTCGGCGTGCTCTGCGATCTCGCGCTCGTGCGTCACCAGAATAATGGTGTTTTCCTGCCGGTGCAGGCGTTCAAACAGAGCCATGATTTCTTCCCCGGTGCGCGTGTCGAGATTTCCCGTAGGCTCGTCGGCGAGCAAGATCGACGGAGAATTCACCAGCGCTCGTGCGATGGCCACGCGTTGTCGTTGACCGCCGGAAAGCTCGCTCGGCTTGTGCGCCATGCGATCGCCCAATTCCACAGCTTCCAGCGCGCGCTTGGCCCTCTCCAGCCGTTCTTCGGCCCGCATGCCCTTATAGATCAGAGGCAATTCCACATTGTGCAGAGCGGTAGCCCGGGGCAAAAGATTGAACGTTTGGAAAATAAACCCAATCTCTTGATTGCGAATACGCGCTAATTGATCCTCGTCGAGGTCGCTTACCAGCCTGCCCGCAAGCCAATACTTGCCGGCGGTGGGCGCGTCCAGGCAACCGATCAGGTTCATCAGCGTGGATTTACCCGAACCGGAAGGCCCCATAATAGCAACGTATTCGCCACGATGGATTGATACGTCGACGCCGCGCAATGCATAGACCGTCTCGGCGCCCATTTCATAAATCTTTGTCAGATCCTCGGTTTTAATCGCCAGACCTTGATCTAGGAACCCGCCGCGAAGAGACGTGGGAATCGCTGAGCTAATGGCCATTAGCATGCTCTCAAAGGAGTCGATTCGAACATCGCTGGCGTTACCTCGAAATTCCTACCCAGAAAGCTCTTCGATCTCCTCAGGAATGGATTATTCTATCAGGATTAGCTCAACTAAAGGCTGCCCCATTCGTCCTTCACGCCGGGACCGGACCTCCGTCCCCTAGCCAACAGGTTGACTGAGCTTGGTCGCGATGTGATATCAGGCAACCTAATAGCCATGTTAATGTTCTGAGAGACTAAAGTATAGCCTAGAGGTTGGGTTGGGATTCTCTCGTTGACGCCGTCCCACTCTGGGACTAGAATTTCAATTCAACGCAGGAAGAGGCACACTCGATGAAGAAGTCGCACTACCTCCGGCTTTTCATTTTGCTGAGTACTCTGTATCTGCTAGGAGGCTCCTCGGCCATTTCTGCCGTGGCGCAGGATCAGCCAGTCACCCAGAAAGCCTCTCCGAGCCAACAATCAGATCAAAAGCAAGACAACAACAGGAGAAAGGCCAACGAAAAGCAGGTCCTTAAGGAATTAGCCACCCCCTACAAAAAATGGCTGAGCGAGGACGTCGTCTACATTATTACGGACGCAGAGCGCAAAGCCTTTCTCGAATTGCAAACCAACGAGGAGCGAGAGCAGTTCATCGAAGAGTTCTGGCAGCGGCGCAATCCTGATCCGGATTCAGTCGATAATCCCGTGAAGGAAGAGCACTATCGTCGCATCGCTTATGCCAACGAGCATTTTGCGTCGGGCATTGCCGGTTGGAGAACTGATCGCGGTCGCATCTATATTATGTACGGCAAGCCCGACACGCTCGAAAGCCACACGCAGGGAGAGGATTACGAGCGTCCGCTCGATCAGGGAGGCGGTCAAACGAAGACGTACGGCTTCGAAGATTGGACCTACCACTATATTGAGGGCATTGGCGAGAACGTGGAGTTGGAATTTGTCGATCCCACCGGCACTGGCGAATTCCGCCTGACTACTGACCCATCAGAAAAAGATGCTCTGCTTTACGTGCCTGGCGCCGGCTTGACTCTCGCCGAACAGGAGGGAATGTCCTCCAAAGCGGCCCGCTTCACAAATACTGATGGAACACATATGGCGCCGTCGCCGTACGGGGCGCGGAGCTCCAAGCTCGACGAATTTAGCCGGCTCGAACTGGAGGCTAAGATTTGGCAGCCGCCTCCGGTAAAATTCAAGGACTTGGAGGAAGTCGTATCGTCACGCATTGTTCGCGAGCAGATCAAATTCGAGTACCGTTTCGATTTTTTGCGCGTTACCGGCGACACGGTCCTGGTCCCGATAACGGTACAGATTCCGAATAACCAGCTGAGCTTCCAGAGCAAGGACGGAGTCCACTCGGCCACGCTCAACCTCTTTGCTCGCGTGAGTTCCCTAAGCGGTCGGACCGTGCAAACGTTTGAGGATACCATCCGCCGGGATTTCCCCGATTCGCTGTTGCAAGCCTCGTTGCGCTCGGCCTCGATTTACCAAAAGGCGGTTCCACTGCGTCCCGGCCTGTATCGCCTAGACGTCGTGCTCAAAGATACGACCAGCAACAACATCGGCGTCGTAAACACCCGCCTTGCCGTGCCTCCCTTTGATGATGACAAGCTGCAAGCCAGCACACTGATTTTGGCGGACGAGATTTCCCCGGTGGCTGCCAAGGATATCGGTCTGGGTATGTTCGTGATCGGCTCGATGAAGGTCAGGCCGAAACTCGACCAGAGTTTCACCACCAGTCAGCCGATTGGCGTTTACTTCCAGATCTACAATCTCAAGATTGACGATAAGACGCACAAGAACAGTGCCTCCATCGAGATCCAGATCCGCCAGGGTGACCAATCGATCAAGCACGTGGTGCAAAGTTCCGAACAATTACACCAATCCGGTGAGCAAATGACGGTGCAGGAATCGCTCCCTGCCCAGACCCTAACACCGGGGAAATATCGCATCGAGATCAAGACGACGGATGCAGTCGCCAATCAAAACATTACCCGTTCGGCAGACTTTACGATTACGTCTCCACCCAACGAGAAGATTGCGGCGCAAACCTCTTCCGCGAGGTGATCAGTTGAAGTTGCTGGGGATTCCGGCTTTCGTTATTTTCGGGCTTCTCCTCACCGCTAGCTCGTCCTTTGCCGCCCACGATTTTGGCAAGCTAACAGGGATTGTCGCCGACCCTGCCGGTAACCCCCAAATGGGCGCCAGCGTGTGGCTGACGCCAGAATTTGCTGGCGGCCGGGCTATCGAGCTGCTTACCGACGAAAACGGAATCTTTGTTGGCCAGCGGCTTCGTCCCGGTCTGTATTCGGTCAAGGTCACTCTCGCGGGATTCATGCCCTCTGTTCAAGATCACATCAGCATCGGAGCAAGTGTGAATGCGTCGATACATGTCGAACTTGACTCCATTTTTGCCTCTCTCGATCAACTGCGCCGGAAATCACCTAAGCCTGCTGAGCCGGATGACTGGAAATGGGTCTTACGCACCTCGACTTCTTCGCGTCCCGTGCTGCAACTGCGGGACGGAACCGTCGTCATTGCCAATAGCTCCAGGGATGAGAAGGACGATCAGCGCCGTATGAGTTTGGAGTTGAACAACGGCTCCGTTCGGCCGGGTTCTTCGTCAGCATTGCCTGAGTTACTGGGCACTGCCGTCTCCTACGATCAAAGCTTGGGGAGCGCCGGCGAGCTGCTGATGGCGGGCGAGGTCGATTATGACCAGGCGGTTCCCGGAGTGTTCGGCGGCTCGGTGGCAAGCATCTGGCTACCCACTGGCAAATTCGGAGAAGGACCCGAAACCACTCTCACTGTTCGTCAAGTACGTCTCGGAGACTCGGGTCGATCCATCCGAGCGATGCGGTTTGAGCACTCCGAACAAATGGTCTTGACTGACCAGGTTGTTCTGGAATATGGAGGCGAATATCTCTCCGGCGGCTACGTTGGCGCGGTGACTTCCTCGTTGCGACCGCACACCCGCTTGGGCATGCGGCTGTCTTCTCGTTGGGACGCAGCTTTCCTGGTTGAGACGGATCCGGATGGTTACGGCCTGCGCACACAGGTTTCTGCGGAGCAACCGGCCATCGACGCTTTACAGACAGGTCCGAGACTCATCTGGGGCAATGGCATTCCTGTCTTGAGCGGCGGTTGGCACGAGGAATTTGCAGTCCGACATAGTGTGGGAGCACGTGGTCAGATCGAGAGCGCGGCATTTCGAGATGATTCCAGGCACCAAGCCGTATATGGAACAGTGACGGGATCGTCCGATGCCAATTCGCCCGTGAGCCTGCTTGGGCCATTGGCTCAAGATGGTGGACCTGCCGGCTTCTGGGGCACTCGCGTGGTTTACCGCGAAAAGCTCGCCGATAACCTCGAAGTGGCCGGGGTATATGCTTGGGCTGGCGCCTTGGCTCTCAATGGCCAATCTTTACCCGTTTTAGACCTGCGAGATATGGTGCAGACCACCTACCGACATAGCGTCGCCGCTAGGGTCGCCGGAAAGGTTCCTAAATCGAAAACCCAATTTGCCGCTAGCTATAAGTGGATAGACGGGACGGTTGTCACTCGTCAGGACCTGTACAACGAGGCCGCGATGGCCATAGACCCTAACCTTAGCCTTTCTATCAGGCAGCCTCTGCCCTCATTCCGTCGGTCAGGGCGCTGGGAAGCTATGGCGGATTTCCGTAACATGCTGTCACAGGGTTATGTGTCTCTTACCAGCCCAGACGGACGCATGCTTGTGATGCCGGTCGAACGGTCGTTTCGTGGTGGCGTAAGTTTCCAGTTCTAAATCAGCACTACGAAATAAGGTACTTCCCTTCCAGAAACTGTATGTGCGTCATGAGTGCGTTTTGCATCTTGGCCATCGCTCTGGATATAAAGGACTTAATACTGCTCAAATCCACATGCCGCGGTATAGAACGTGCTCCCGTTTCCCACCAGAACCGCTGAACCGATCATCATGATTCACCACGGCCAAAACATCGGGTCGCGAGTGGGCGCTGTTCTTCTCATGCTGCTCACCATGGCAGCCATTGTCTTCGCCATCATTAACTTCCAGCAGCGCCTTTCCTTCGATGTGCCTGACGATGGGATTTCCTGGTCGGATAGCGACCAGGGTGTTCAGGCGATCTTCGTGGCGCCCAGATCCCCGGGGGAAGCTGCAGGGATGAAATCTGGCGATGTGCTCGTCTCGATCAACGGCCAACCGGTGACGCGCGCGGTCGACGTTGTCAAGAAGCTCTGGGCATCAGGTATATGGTCGCAGGCCCGCTACCAGATCCGGCGGCAGAACCGCAGTTTCGATACCAGCGTAATAACTGCGCCCGCTCCTAAGCCTCTGTCTATTGAAAACTATCTCCGCGTGGTGGGCGTTCTTTATCTGGTCATTGGCGTGTTCATTTTCGTCCGTCGTTGGAACGCTCCGCGCGCAATCCACTTCTATATTTTTTGCCTAGCGTCCTTTGTGCTTTGCTCGTTCCATTACACAGGTAAGCTGAATTCATTCGACTGGGAAGTGTACTGGGCAAAGCTTGGGGCGCAACTTGTCGCGCCTGCGCTCTTGGTCCACTTCGCCTTGGTCTTCCCGGAAAGAAGCATCGCGCGCCGTATCCCTCACCGCATCCTTGTTTTGAGTTGTTACTTGCCGGCAATCTTACTGCTCGTGGTCCATATTTACGTAGCCATCGGCGCCGCTGGCTTCGCTCCTTCCTTTCCTGCGCGCATTGCGCTCGATCAACTGGAACTGGCCTATCTGGCAGCCTACTTCCTGTTAGCGGCAGCAATTTTTCTTGACAGCTATTGGCGGGCGCCCAATGGAGTCCTTCGGCAGCAGTTGAAATGGGTCACTGGCGGCACCCTGGCCGGCATTTTGCCCTTCGCCGCCCTTTACATTCTTCCTTTCTCCTTGGGAGCTATCCCGCGCCAGTGGATGAATTTGTCCGCCCTCTCTCTTGCGCTGATTCCACTGTGCTTCGCTTACGCCATCGTGCGTTATCGATTGATGGACGTGGACATCATCTTCAAACGCGGATTAGCTTACACCGCGGCGACCGGAGCTGTAGGGGCCGTCTACATTGCCCTCGTAGCTGTCATCGGCGGGCTGTTCCATATAGCTTGGCCGAGCGGGTTCCTGGGCGGGATCATTGCCATTGTAGTTGCGGCTTTCCTCTTTCAGCCCTTCCGTGACTGGACCCAAGCCCGCCTCGATCGCTTCTTCTATCGTGACCGCTTGAACTACCGGCGTACCCTGATCGAATTCGGGCGCACCCTAACAAACGAAGTGCGCCTCGAACCCATGCTCGCTTCGGCGATGGATCGCCTCTCGCAAACTCTGTTGGTGGATCGCCTAGCTGTATTTCTCGAGGATTCTTCTCAGACCGGCCTCTATCGCTTGGGCAGTTCGCGCGACTTGTTCATTCCCGAACCAGGGGCTGGTGCGCTGGACTTGAGTTTCCTTACCCCCGAGCGCCCCGAATTCGCCCGGGGATATCTCTTCTACGATCCCTCTCGCGGCGCGCGCGAGGAGAACGAGTCAGTGCGGAGCACGCTCGAGCAACTGGATCTTCCGTACTTCGTTCCGTGCCGCATCCATGACCGCACGGTCGCCGTTCTCGGTTTGGGCAAGACCGTTGATGGTGATTTCCTAACCGGCGAGGACCTCGAGTTGGTCGCTACGATAGCCGGATACATGGCCGTGGCACTCGACAATGCCCAGCTTTATTCCTCGCTCGAGCAAAAGGCGCAGCAGATCGAACGCCTGAAAGACTTCTCGGAGAATATCGTCGAATCGATGAGCGTCGGAGTGCTCGCAGTGGACTTCGAAGGCCGCATCGAGTTCTGGAACACGCGACTGGAGCAGTTGATCGGCGTGCGGCGCTCCGATGCCGTCGGTCGCACGATCGAGCAGATTCTCCCTGCCGGCCTGGCCGCGGAAATCGTGGCACGTTCCGACGAGGAACGCGTCACGAATCTGTATAAGTTCCCGTTACGAAATCGGGACGGTCGCACTCTGGTAGTGAATGTCTCCATTGCTCCGTTGGCGGGCAAATCAGCGGAGCGGCACGGCCGGCTCATCCTCGTCGACGACATCACCCAGCGTATGCAGCTCGAAGAGCAGCTGCTCCAGACCGAAAAACTCACTTCCCTTGGCTTGCTGGCCGCCGGCGTCGCCCACGAAGTAAATACGCCCCTGGCCGTGATTTCAAACTACATCCAGATGCTCGCCAAACAGCTGCCCGCGAACGATCCACGCCACAAATTGACCGAGAAAATCGTCAAGCAAACCTTCCGGGCCAGCGAAATTGTCAATAATTTGCTCAGTTTCTCGCGGACTGGCGGTGCGGGATTCAAAGAGGTAGATCTGAATCAAGTCATCGAGGAAACGCTCACTTTGGTGGCTCATCCCTTCCGCGCCGCCAACGTTCAGGTTATCAAAGATTTAGAAGACGATCTGCCCAGCATCCTGGGAGCGAGCAATCGCTTGCAGCAGGTCTTCCTGAACCTCTTCCTGAATGCCAAAGACGCCATGCCTTCCGGAGGCATGCTCGAAGTACGCAGCGCCGCTAACAACGGCAATGTGGAAATCGAAGTCACAGACACGGGCCTCGGCATCCAGCGCGAAAATATCGCGCGCGTCTTCGATCCCTTCTTCACCACGAAAGCTACAGGGCGCGGCACCGGCTTGGGACTCTCGGTCAGCTATGGCATCATCAAGGAGCACGCCGGCAAAATCGAGGTGCGCTCAACTCCCGGCAAAGGCACCTCTTTCCGCTTGGAGTTTCCGGCCGCAAGGAAAGCGGTTCATGCCTAATGGCTCGATCCTGGTCATAGACGACGAGGCAGAAATTCGCGAAGGTCTTGAGCTCCTCCTTTCCTCCGAAGGCTATGCAGTGGCTTCCGCCGAGACCGGCGAATCTGGTCTTGCCCACTTGGAGCAGGAACCCTACGACCTGCTGCTTCTGGACGTTAACCTGCCTGGCCGCAGTGGCCTCGACCTGCTTCGCGATATCCGTCAGCGCGATCCCGATCTTCCCATCGTGCTCATAACTGCCTATGGCTCCATTGACATGGCTCGCCAAGCCTTCAAGAGCGGCGCCCAGGACTACATCACCAAACCTTGGTCAAACGACGAACTGCTCGCGCAAGTCGCCTCGGCGGTCGAGGGGCGGCGTTTGCGGGAAGAAAATGTTCAGCTCAAGCGGGCGCTCAAGCAGCGTTACAACTTCCCGAACATAATCGGCAAGAGCGAACGCATCGTTTCCCTTCTCGATTTGGTCGCGCAGGTGGCCCCTTCACGAGCGACCATTCTGATTGTCGGTGAAAGCGGAACCGGGAAGGAACTTATTGCTAAGGCCATCCACTCCGGCTCTGCTCGCGCGGACAAACCTTTCGTGGCCGTCAATAGCGGCTCCATCCCCATTGACCTTCTCGAATCGCAGCTCTTCGGCCATGTAAAGGGTGCGTTCACGAGCGCCGTCGCCTCCAAGAAGGGGCTCTTCGAGGTGGCCGATCAAGGCACCATTTTCTTTGACGAGATTTCCACCGTCGGCTTGGAAACGCAGGCTAAGCTGCTGAGGGTCATCCAGGAACGCGAATTCATGCGTCTGGGCGGCACCGAAAATATCAAAGTGGATGTGCGCATCGTGGCCGCGTCGAATGTCGACCTGCTGGGTCTCGTGCGTGATGGCCGCTTCCGCGAAGATCTCTACCACCGCCTCAACGTCATCGCCCTCAACCTCCCGCCGCTTCGTCAGCGCCGGGATGATATCCCTCTGCTCGTCGACCATTTCCTGCGCCAGTTTTCAAAAGAAAACAACCGGCCATTGGCGCGATTCACTCCGCAAGCCATGAAGCTGCTGATGGACTATCCTTGGCCCGGAAACGTGCGCGAACTGGAAAATGTCGCCGAGCGCGCCGTGGTTCTCTCCGCGCAGGAGGAGATCGACGTCGATCTGCTACCCGACCCCATCCTCACCAGAGGAATGCTCGGCAATTCGCGGTTGCAACTCTCGGAGCTTCTGAACTCTCTGGCCAAACAAGGCAATCAGGGCACAGCTGCCGGGCAGCCCGTCCCCTCGCTCTTTGAGATCATGGAGCAGATTGAACGCCGAGTGATCGTGGATATGCTGGAGCAGACTGGCTGGAACCAGACCGAAGCGGCCGAGCGCTTTCACGTCCCCTTGTCAACTTTGAACCAGAAGATCAAGCGCCTGGGAATCGAGATTCGCCGCCGCAGTGTCGGCGCGGTCCAGGGGACTCTCTGACTCAGCTGCAGACAGCAGCGGTTTAATCCGCAAGCCACCTTCTCAGGGCTGGCGCGTCGTGGTAGGCACAGTAGGAGGCATATATCCCTTCGGAAGAAGGGTCGTCGTGAGATCCACCCCGGAGAGATCCACTCCGTCCAGGTTCGTCTCGCGCAGAATCGTCACGCCCATGTCGGCGCCGGCAAATTGCGCACCTTTGATGCTCGCGGAGCGAAAATTCGCATTGCGCAGATTCGCGCGGCGCAAGTCGGCGTTGCTCAGATCGCATCGGAAAAACTCCACGCCGCTGGCCTGCGCTTCGCTCAGATCGGCGCCGCGCAGATCGGCTTCAGTCATATCTGTATTGCGAAGATCAGCCCCGTGCAATTGAGCGCCTGCCATGCTCGCATGGGTGAGCTTGGCCTGCTGCAGATTCGCGCCTTCCAACTTGGCCCCTTCCAGAATCGCGCCAGTAAGATTTGCATGTTGCAGATCTGCCTGCCTCAAATCCGCCCCTTTCAGATCGGCGCGCTTACCTCCCGCTTTGCCGAGAAAATGATTCTTATGCGCTTCGACAATCTCCCCAAGCGTCCTGCCTTGGTGCCGAATCTGCTTCGGGCTGCGCAAGCCTTTGCTGCCAGTGACTAAATCCAAAAGTTCCATGGCCCGTCCTTTGGGCGGAAAAAGCCCTCTTCCCGCGTTTATTCTACTGGAATTATCGTCAAGACGAGCTTGCAAGTCGATTACTTTTCAGTTTCTCTGACGTGGCTGTCCGCTCTCCTCCAGTCGCTTCTGGGTGAACCTGAAATGCGATCACGGATTTTCCGTAACGGAAGGCCCGGTTTTGGCAAATCGCTGTAGAGGGGAGAAGCTCGGCTCCTTCGGGAGATCAAAAGTATGACCATGCCAATGACCGGCACGCCCTCCAGATGCCTGATGGGGCTCTGTTCCCTTCCGGAGTAAGCGTGGCTGGCGCCCATCCGGTATCTTTCGCAGGCCTCCGGCAGACAAGGGCATCCAGAGCGCGCCCAAAGAGCTGGGCCCCAGGCAAATCCGGACCGCTGGACGGGCAAAATTCAACCGTTTCCGGATGATGGCAATCTCATCGGCGAGAAACGGATGCTTTCCCTTCGTATGCCCCGATAGTCTCTATCGGTGAGAACCAAAGCAGCGAGGGGCCGGACCAATGCATTCCGGGATACAAGTGTTTGCATCATGCTCCCGGGCTCACAAGCTCAGGCTTGGCAATCAAAGGGCCGCTGAGGCCGGTCCAGCTAGGTGAGGAAGAAAAGCCTCTCCTCATCTCAAAATCGACACTTCAGGTATAAGGAATGTGGGAAAATACAGGGAAATACGAATGGGATCAAAGGGCGTCGGTGTATTATCGATGAAGTTGGAACTCGCACTACAATGAATCACCGTGTCTTGCGGGACAGGACCGCCCGGAATGAGTAATCTTCGCATCCTCGTCGCAGATGATCACGACATCATTAGGCGAGGACTCAGAGCTCTCCTATCTTCGCGCCCGGGATGGGTGGTGTGCGCCGAAGCTGCCACTGGACGCGAAGCCGTTACACTCGCAGAACAACATAAGCCCGACATCGTGGTGATGGATATCAGCATGCCTGATCTGAACGGGCTTGAAGCGGCACGGAAGATACGGAAACAATCGCCCAAAACCGAAGTCGTGGTCCTCTCCCTGCATTATTCCGATCAGTTGGTGCGAGAAGTCGTCGATGCTGGCGCGCGAGCTTATATTATGAAATCGGATGCAGATCGCGATCTGCTCATTGCCATCGAAGCGCTGGCGAATCACCGTTCTTTCTTCACTTCCCGCGCCGCGGAAATGTTGATCGACGGCTTCTGCAGGCCGACCACGGTCACCGAACCGCGAGTTTTAATGCGCAGTCGGCTTACTTCCCGCGAAAGAGAGATCGTACAACTGCTGGCGGAAGGCAGGAGCAGCAAAGAGGTGGCAGTGACCCTCGGGATCAGCGTCAAGACGGCAGAGACTCACCGGGCTAATATCATGCGCAAATTAGAGTTACATTCGGTCAGTGAGCTAGTGCGTTACGCCGTGCGCAATCAGATCATCGAACCCTGACTTTCACCGTAACGCACGCAAAAGCGGCGCGCTGGGAACCCCGGCTGCTCCACCCGAGAGCACACGACTTTTTTGACCACGCGAGCGCTCGCGTTTGAGAGGCGCGCGCAAGATGACAAGTTTGATTTCGGGAGAGATTTCTCGCCCCGCAAATTCGGCCGACACGCACAAACGGCGTTGCGCTCGAAATGGCGACTTTAGCAGACCCGAATCCGACGAATCCTCGGTTCCAAGAACACGAATTTCTCCGCTGACTGGATGATGTGTCCTATTGAGATCTGCATAAATAATGCAATAGAATGCCCTTCAGGAGGGAACGCATATGCCCCGACTGAAGGGTAGTGCCGATATGCTTGAGGACCGTCGCCGCCGAGCCTTGGCGTTGTGGGACACAGGCTTGTCGCTGAACGAAGTGGGGCGTCGCATCAACTGCGCCGCCAGCTCGGTTCTGCGCTGGCTCCGCGCACGCCGTCGCGGGGGCCCCGAGGCCTTGCGCGTCCGCTTCTCGCCGGGACGCCCGCTGAAATTGGGCGCGAGTCAGCGGTGCCGCTTGGTGAAGCTGCTGGTCAAGGGGCCGCAGACACACGGCTACCGGACGCAGTTGTGGACCACAGCACGAATCGCCGAAGTGATCCGTCGAGAATTCGGGGTGGATTACCATCGCGATCATGTCGGTCGGCTGATGCATAGCCTGAACTGGAGCCCTCAGAAACCCGAAACTCGCGGCGTCGAGCGCTGGAAGCGGAAGGACTGGTCGCGGGTAAAAAAAAACGCCGCGCGGCTGGGCGTCCACCTAGTCTTTGCTGATGAATCGGGCTTTTTGCTGGCTCCGCTGGTGGCCAAGACTTGAGAGCCCCAAGGCTGCACCCCCCTCCAGCGTCATCGCCAAGGACGCCGGGACAAAATCTCCGTCAACATGCCGACTCCCGGATTATGCCGGCTCATTGCCGAGGATAGCTGGTGGGAGGGGCTCGGGTGGTGTCTAGGGTCGGCATAATCAGAGGCTTTCCAGCAAGGCCAAGAGGCGGTCATCAGGGCGGTATCGCGCTGGTTTGACACCCAGCGGCTCAGTGTGCGACAACGCTTTCTCCTTCAACTCCAGACAAACTGCGAGGCTGCATTGCCCAATCCGATCTGCCTCATTTTTTGTCCTAAATCGTTGCATGATGTGTGCAGATATCAATAATGGACGCAAGACTACGGGAGTTTCTGGATGCGACCTCACTCAGCACCGAGGAATGTCTCTTCCTCGTCTGTTCCCCCTATGTTGATTCCGTCAAACTTCGCATCCTGAACTCGCCTGCCCGGTCCATTCCCATGGAACGCCTTCCGAAAGGGTACTTTCGTCTACTCCTTTGGGAGCAAGTTTGCTGTCGATATTTGTATGATCTCGGAGAAAATGGAGAGAAGATGAGAGGTGATTCGGTTTCACGCTTGCTGGCGGAGGGTGTTCACGGCCCTTCCGAGGTCGTCGCGCACGCCGAATTCAATTGGAACTCTCTCCCGGAGTGTCTGCCGTCCGCTCCCAATCAGTCGTTTCGTATCGAGCCGTTGTCATTTGCTCTTTACCGTTCTGATGACCGAGGAAAAATGTGACCGATCGCTACGTTTGCATACACGCGCACTTCTATCAACCTCCCAGAGAGAACCCCTGGCTTGAAGCCATCGAGATTCAGGACTCCGCCTATCCTTACCATGATTGGAACGAGCGGGTAACCGCTGAATGCTATGCACCCAATGCGGCCTCGCGCATTCTCGATGGGGAACAGAAAATCATCGACATCGTGAATAACTACTCGAAGATTAGCTTCGATTTCGGTCCCACGCTGATCTCCTGGATCGAGACAAAACTTCCACGCCTCTACAAGGCCATCCAGGTCGCTGACCGGGAGACCTGCGAGCGTTTCGGCGGTCATGGCGCAGCTATGGCGCAGGGTTACAACCATATGATTTTGCCGCTGGCGAATGCCCGGGATAAATCCACCCAAGTCATTTGGGGCATCCGGGATTTTGAACACCGATTTGGCCGTTATCCTGAGGGGATGTGGCTGCCAGAGGCCGCAGTCGACGTTCAAACTCTAGAAACGCTGGCGGCGCAGAAGATCCGCTTCACAGTGCTTGCGCCGCATGCCGCCACGCGAGTGCGGGCCATCGGAAAGCACGACTGGAAAGACATAAGCGGCGGCCGCATCGATCCCTCGCGAGCCTATTTAGCTAATCTGCCATCAGGGCGCAGTATCGTTTTGTTCTTCTTCGATGGCCCTATCTCACATGCCGTGGCGTTTGAGAATATCCTCATGCGTGGCGAGGATTTCGCACAACGCCTCGCGGGAGGATTCTCCGACGAGCGGAAGTGGCCTCAGCTGACGAACATCGCCACGGACGGGGAAACCTATGGGCATCATCGCGCCCATGGGGATATGGCTCTAAGCTATGCGTTGCGCCATATCGAAATGCAAAACTTGGCTCAGCTCAGTGTTTATGCTGAGTTCCTTGAGAAGCACCCGCCGACGCACGAAGTGGAAATCGTCGAAAACACCTCTTGGAGCTGTTCAGGAATGGCGCGCACCCTTACGCGAGGCATTCGATTGGCTTCGAGACACGCTCACGCCAAAATTTGAACAAGCCGCAGGCGCGGTCTTCGCCGATCCCTGGCGCGCTCGAGATCAATACATCTCCGTGATTCTGGATCGCTCGCACGACAGCGTCGCCCGGTTTCTTCACGAACAGGCCCGCCACGAGCTGAAAGACCGCGAACGAGTGCAAGCCCTGAAACTGATGGAGCTGCAACGGCACTCGATGCTGATGTACACGAGCTGCGGGTGGTTTTTCGATGAACTGTCCGGTTTAGAAACGGTGCAGTCAATTCAATATTCTGGGAGGGCTGTCCAATTAGCGCAGTCGTTGTTCTATGAGCCGAAAATCGAAGACGAATATTTGAATAAGCTCGCTTCGGCTCATAGCAACATCGCCGAGCACGGCGATGGGAGAAAAATCTACGAGAACTTTGTCCGGCCTGCGATCATTGATTTGGACAAAGTCGGAGCGCATTACGCGATCAGCTCCCTTTTTGAGTCCTACCCGCCGCAAAGTCAAACCTACTGTTACCAGATCCATCAGGAGGATCACACGATGCTGTCCGCGGGGAAATCGCGTGTGTCCTTTGGCCGTATTCGGATCACCTCCGACATTACTCTTGACTCCACGCGCGTAACTTTCGGAGCGGTCCATCTTGGAGATCACTATGTCACGGGAGGCGTCCGAGAATTCACGGACGAGCAAATCTACAAGGATTCTGCCGCTAGGATCACCAAGGCTTTCGAAAGCGGCGATTTCACAGACTTGATCCGAGCAATCGATGTCGCCTTCGGTTCCGGCAGCTACAGCCTGAAGCTTCTCTTCCGGGATGAGCAAAGAAAGATCCTGCAGATCATTTTGAATTCGGCACTGGAGGAAGCGGAGTCGTCTTATCGGCAGCTCTATGACAGCCGGGCGCCGCTGATGCGGTTCGTCGCTGCTCACGGCATTCCTCTCATCCGCCATTTTCAGGTGGCGGCGGAAGTCACGCTCAATGCTGAGCTGCGGCGCGCCATCGAGGCGGAGAACTTGAACGTGGACTTGGTTCGAGCGCTGATGGAAGAGGCCAAAGCGGTGCACGTCAACCTCGATGCGCCGACTCTGGAGTTTGCACTGCGTCGAAAGCTGGAAACTATGGCCGAAGAATGGGGATCGCAGCCCTTGGATCTGGAGAAAGTGGTGTCGCTGGAAGCGGCGGTCCGGTTAGCTCGCTCATTCCCGTTTGAGGTTCGCTTATGGGAAATTCAAAATGCCTACCACTCAGTGCTCGTGAGTTCAGCGAATGGAAATAAACCGCATGGAGCAGGCTGTGAGCTGCCGGAGTGGAATCAAAGTTTTCGATCTCTGGGGGAGCAATTGGGAATGCTGATGTCCTGACCGATGTCCTTTCCCTGCGTTACCTATCGCATTCAATTCAACCTGAACTTTCGCTTTAGAGATGCGGAAGAGCTGGTGCCGTATCTTCACGCATTGGGCATCAATCATCTCTACGCTTCGCCACGCTTCCGTGCCCGCAAAGGAAGTCTCTATGGGTATGACGTAGCGGATGCCGCGCGGGCGAATTTCGAATTGGGAACAGAAGAGGAATTCCAGAGCTTAGCTCATCTTCCGCAGTTTTACGGCTAAGTCCTGTATTTTCAGTGTGCGTATGCCCGAGTCTTCACTACACCTGAGTCATTTCCAGCGAGCTGGGCAGTTCCAAACGGAGGCGGTGCAGGAGAATGGCCTGGTGCTCGGTCGGGCGACTAATACAGCGCTTGCGGAGAGTCACCCCGCTTCGCGTCGGCAGCACCACGTCGACCAGCGTGACCTCCGCCAGTCCTTGAAACACTTTGCGCGGTTCGTCACCCAAGCCGGCACGTTGACGCAGGTACATGCCTCGATGCTACGATTCGCCAGGTAGCTTGCAATAGGGTTGGTCTTCACTACACGCACGTTTCAGCGGAGCACAAGGCCACAAAAAACAGGTCACGCTGCAAATACGAAAGTTAGGAAATATTGAGACTCGAGCGATGCGGCAAATGTGCTCAAAAAATTTTTACATACGGCCAAGCCGCGGAAGATGAGTTAGTCGACCGCTGCACGACTATGGGATGGGACTGCTGCTGGACATTGTTCCCAACCACATGGCCGCAAGCGAGGAGAATCCCTCGATGGACTTGCTAGAGAACGGGCAGCAATCCGAATTTGCCTCGTATTTTGATATCGACTGAGCTGCGGAGCCGCTCCAGCGCTCGCGCATTCTGCTCCGATCCTTGGGGATACATACGGCCGAGTGCGGGAAAGCCAGGGAATCAGCCTCCACCACGATGATCAAGGATTTTTCGTTCATTACTACCAGATGAGGTTCCCCATTCGCCCCGAAACGTACGGGCAAACATCTCTGTCCCTGTATGAGTTACAGGGTTGTCGGTGAGAGGCAGGAGACGTTTGCGACGCCTGCATCCGAGCCGTCCAGTTCCGTGCTAACTCTTTTATAGCCAATGAGCAGAAATACAGGAAAGCCAGTATTGTGGTCGACTTGATATTCGCAGTTAATGACGGTTCCTAGCCCTATGAATCCTGTCAGCAGGAGGGGCAATGATTGAGAACGTCACAGTCGAAGTTCTGAATCCTGCCGAAACTCTTCGCAACCAGGACGGCATCTTTGAGGTGACCTCTCCGTACGGTCACGTCTACCAGGTGACGTGCCGCCGCGGAGCAAAGATGAGCGTTCGGGAACTCAGTGAGCCCAAGCGAGCCCTGAGGCCTGAAAGTATCGCGTGGCGCATCCGGAGGGTTGCCCAGGCAGTCGCGTAAGCGGGTATTCGAATCGTTTGGGCGTTCAAGTCCCCTCCCTCGCCGGGCGGGCGTCTTAGCCATGTAGCGGCAAATCGACGGTCGAGCGCAGGAGGACCGCCACTCAGGTAAGCAACATCTTCGCGGAGCGAGAAAGTTGAAGGCAAGCGGAATTTGGTCAATACATTCGCTTCATGTTCTGACCGCATGCACAGCGAGGATTGCGCACGGTAGCAGGGTCCAGTGACTCCTTCACGACGTCAATTTGCAGCAGTTGGGATTGACACAACGGTGTCTCTCGTTTTCTTCATCGTCATGTTTCGGTCCGGTTGGCTTCATTTGAAAAAGGTAAGCCATTAAATCTGTTCGGCTCTTCCTGTAGCAAATTGCCGCGGCTAAACCTTTCCTACATCTAATTATCTAAGGCGCTACATACAGCCACCGATAGACTCCCCTACGGCCATGCGATTACAGTGCGGCGTGCCCACGATGAACGAATCGCAGCTTATACAATTCATCGATTCCTGTTCTTGTTAGAAATTGTTCGCAAACGAGGTGAATTGTGAGTCGCCCAAGCTCCCTGCGCGTTCGGAAGGAACGCGAAGCTGTAATGTGCCCTCAGACCGTCCAGAATTGCCAACAACGTGCCTTTCGCTTGGCCTTCCGGATCACGCGTAACCAAGAGGATGCGGAGGACGCGCAGCAAGAGGCCTTACTCAAAGCTCACCGTAAACTCGATCAATTTCAGGGACGGGCCCGCTTCACAACCTGGATTTCACGCATAGCCATCAACGAGGCCCTTATGTGCCTGCGAAAGCGCCGTAGCACTCTACATGTGCCGCTGGAGGACGCTCTACGGGAAGACGAAGCGGCACCGGTCAGCTTCGACCTGCATTCCCATATCCAGGATCCCGAGACGGCGTATTCTCAACGGGAACTCCGGAAAATGCTCACGCAGGCAATTTCACAGCTCCGCCCATTACATCGGGAGGTATTTTTGCTTCGCGCCGTCGAATGCCTGTCAGTAGTGGAAACGGCAAAGGCACTCCTGGTCTCCGTAAGCACGGTGAAAACGCGCATGCGGCGCGCTCGGCGGGAGCTGAAGGAAATTCTTCAGAATGCGACCAGGCCTGCTTCACACTCTTCGGATGAGGACGTCAGTTCGCTATCGATAGAGCGGCGCTTACAACACACCTGGCTGACCTAGTTTGCCGTGTCTACGGCGGGCCTCCTAAGAACCCATTCGTAGGAGTTTGAGTGGCTGTCGAGAAAGAGTCGCCGGTAAGACGCCGGCGCAAGATCCGATAGGCTCTGGGCAACTCCTAACTCAATTTGAGATATAGCGAAGCGACGGCTGTCGGCATTCGGCGAATAATTCAAGCTCGCCGCTCCAGGGGGTGTATTCGCGGATCGCCTAGGAAAGGGGCGGGAAGAAGGGCTGATGTCCAATGGCACTCTTGACGGCGGGGATTCGAGTGGTTTTTGATTTGCCAACGCAACCGAGCGCACCGGCGCTCTGCGCCTGGCGCAGAATTTCAGGGTACTTCATAGAGGGTAGTAATAACCACAGGAATCCTCGGAATACGGTGCACGATTTCACGCGTTGCGTCAAAGCCGTTGCGCCGAGGCGCAAGAGGCTCCTCACGAATTAGTGATCGTCAACCACCAATATCCGAAGGTGCCCCACGTCAAGACCCTTACAACTCAACGCTAGCCCGGCAATAGAGAGCGAAGCGCCTAAAGGCAAGGGGCAAGAGTAAGGGTCTTGCTGTCTTCCGCTCCTCAACACGCGGGCGTCAACTCCTGACGATCGCGAACATGCAGGGCGAATTTGAGAGGCACCCTCGAAAAAAGATGGAGAGGATTTGGCGCGATTGATCCGATGCCGCGGTATCAGCAGCTTTTTCTACTGACCGCCCAAGAGGCAAGCTTTGTCACGTGCCACGGCTGGTCCGGGCGATCGACTTCGGGTCGGTAATTCGATTTGCGCACGAACCACGGCTGTCCCGGTGGGCACATCACGATCATGTCCTCTCCTTCAGGCCCGACCGCGCTGAAGATCCCAATCTCGTTCGAAAAGAACGTATTGACGTCATTCACATCACTGGAATCGCCGACCCTTAGCATGGTGGTCTCCTTTCTATCGATGTATTCTCCTGGAAACACAAAGGCACTTTCGGCGCCAAACCTTGCGCGATCGGCGCACACGAGTAACTTCCTTCTGTTGAGGCATTTCGCCGAAGCTATTTTTTTCAAGACGATATGTGAGCACGCTTCCTTTGCGGAAAAATGTGCCTTCCGCACCTGATTTTTTTCTAAGGCATTTCTGATGAAGGACTCGGGGCTTCTCGCTCCGCAGACAAATGCGAATCGTTAGAGTTTAGCCACTCCTCAATATAAACGGTTCCGCGTATGGGTTCATGGCGCCGCGTCTCATCATCCTGTATACACGAGAAGAGCGCGGATCATGCACGCAACGAATCGGATAAGGGAACAAGCGTCAAATCCTTTTGCGCAGGGGCTGCCGCCTTGGAAGGCACAACAGACCGGTGACAAGACACGCGGGAAACCGGCCAGCGGGTTCGTGTTTCCGGCATGTATGACGAGCCGTCGAAAAGTCAATACAATCGGCCGATTAAGTGCCCAGCCTCCGGATACAGTTCAGCAAGCGGATGCGGAATAACCGTCGGCGGGGAAACAGGCCGACCCGTCGTATCGGAGAGGGCCGCACCGGAACTACCATGCGTTTGGCGTCTTTGTTGTTGGTTTTCGGGGCCATGTGTACTTCCGAACACGGGCTTAAATGAGCCACTGCTTCGCAGCACCTCTGGTGTGGGCGTCATACAGGCGAACGCTCCGGGCGTCGTCCAGCCATTGCCTCAGTTCGCTGCGCGCGCGTCGCATACGGGCCTTCACCGCGCTGGCGGAGATTTGCAGAACCTTGGCGGTCTCGCCAGTGGAGAGTTGCTCAACCGCCCTCAACAAAAAAACCACGCGATAAGCGGGCCGCAGTCTTTCCATCGCGCGCTTGAGCAGTTCTCTCAACTCTTTTCGGGAGTAAGCTGCCTCTGGACCTTCTATGGGAGATTGGAAGTCCTCGGAAGCGGCGTTTTCCTCGGCCGGCTGGATTGTCTCTTCCAGCGGCAGATAGAAGGCGCTGCGCCGCTTGCGCAGACACATCAACGCCTCATTAATGGCGATTCGCGAAATCCAGGTGGTCAAGCGAGAACGACCTTCGAACTGGCCAAGCTTGCGATGCACTTTGAGCAACGTCTCTTGTTGCACATCTTCAGCGTCCTCAGTATTGCGCGTAATGCGCAAAGCCAGGCGATATACCCTACCCTTTGAGGGGCCAATCAATTCCGCGAACAGGGCGTCGTCGCGCTTCTTAATTTCCAAGCTGGCCCGTGGCCTACGGCCCTCACACTCCGCCGTAGCTGGTCTATCCAAAAGGTGCCTTCCTACGGCAACGGAGGAACTCACATCGCACCTCAATTCTCGTGGCGCTAAACTGCGCCGTGTCAGTGTCAATCTAGATGCGGGTTCTGAGATCGTCCATCGGGAGCAGGCTGTAACCTCCCGGAGGAGTTCGTGTAATCCTTATACAGTAAGGTTGGAGCAAGAGCAAAATAAGCGGACCCGTTCGAAGCTCTTGGCAACCAGTTCGCGGCGAGGAACGATTGCTGATTCTCGATTTTTGCAAACGCCTTGCGACTAAGCTTCGATGGTGTGATTGCGAATGGCATAGCGAACCAGGCCTGTAACGGAGTGGCAATCAAGTCGGCGCATGATGTTGGCTCGGCGCGTTTCGGCAGTCTTCACATTGAGGCCCAGCGCGCAAGCCACTTCCTTGCTGCTCTTGCCTTCGACCAATAGCTGGACGATTTCGCATTGTCTGCTCGTCAGACGGGAACTGCCATCTTCCGGCACGTCTCTTTTTTATTCTTATCCAGGTATCCTTTCAGAACCAGTTGTGCAACCTTTGGAGTCAAGAAAGTCTTGTTGCGGCGCAGCGCGTCGACGGCAGTGACGAGATCACGCACAGCATCGGATTTCAAGATGTAGCCGCGAGCGTCTCCCTCAAGCATCTGTTGGACCAGCGGATCCGAGTCGTACATGGTTAGTACCAACACATTTGCGAAACGCTTTTCACAATCTGACGGGCCGCTTCCAGGCCATCCAGGGAGGGCATGCTGATATCGAAAATTGCAACGTCGGGTTTATTTGTTGCGCTTTCTCTACGGCTTCTCTGCCGTCCACGGCTTCCGCGGCGACTTCCCAACCAGCTTCTGCTTCCAATAGCGCGCGCAAGCCCTTCCGAACGATCTCGTGATCGGACTAGTAGCCGAACTCCCATCATCCTTGCTCCGCTTGTGGGCTGTAGTCCTTCTCACAACCCCGAAATTCTTTGAGACGATGAACAGCACCACGTCGTACTCTGACGTGGCGCGGCGGGGCTGGGTCAGTAGGATAGAACTACTGAAAAGCAAATCGAAATTTGCTGCGTGTTACAACTTCTGATCGTGAGACACGGTGTCCCTGGCAAATCGATTGCCAAATAGGAACGTGCGTGCAGTTACTCCAATGCCTTGAAGACTCATGCCTTAGTTATTTCACGTGCACGTGGATAGGCACACCAGCGAGACAAGACACGCCATTTTTACATTGACTTCGCTTAAAACACACGCCATTGGCGAATTCAGGGTCCAACGTCTCCCGGGGGAGAATCGAGTCTCTGCGGGGCAATCGCAGTCGACACGACGCAATATAAAAGGGCGCCCCTTTTGGAGTACGTTTCCAGCGTTGGCCTCAATCTTTAGGGAAAGGAGCACCCCGTGCGCCGGGATAAACCGGCATGAAGTAGAGAATGTGAGTTTACGAGAAAGGATCAGCAATCCACTCGGCCCCGAGTTTTGCGCTGGGCACCGCGAGGTGCACAGTGAAGCGTAAACAGGGGTATAGGCGGGCCGGGTATCGAGCTTCGAAAACCTGCAATCAGGACGCCGACGCCATAGGGTGTGCGGAAGGCAACATGACCCTGAGCGATAACGCGAGCGCACGGTCAGTCCTGCGTAGTCGTAGACCCCAGACACGCCTAGAACCTCATGCACGAGAACCGGGAGACCTCGGAAACTGTCTGCGGAGAGTGAGGAGGGAAGTCCGCTGATCAAGGAGAACACTCGTCAACCCGATCGACCAGGGTCGACTCGGCATACGCTGGTGCGAGCAGATCACAAGCGATGGGAGGTCCGACTATTATAACCGGGGCGAGCCGATGAACTGGCCAGCGCAGTTCTGGTATGCTCCTGGTATCCTGGACATGATGTGGCGATACCTTTCGTTAGTAACATTTGTTGTGGCAGAAGTGGCGCTTCTGACGTTGCCGATCCGCTCGCAGCAACCGCGAATTCAGGTCACGTCAGATTCCCACGCGCAGCTACCCTCCGTCGTCCCGCCTCAGCAAAGCCCCTCTCCTGGGACCAATATCTCGCAGACCCCGCCATCTGCGCCCTCCGAGGAGACCCCCGGGCTAACCGTGGTTCTCGATCCCGCTCACGGCGGCACAGATTTCGGCGCGCGTGGCCCTACAGGGATTTCAGAGAGCGATGTCGTCCTGGATTTTGCTCGAGCTGCTCGAATCGCGCTGGAGGCCCAGCGTCTGCGCGTGCTGCTGACTCGCGAGGGCAACCAGGGCCCCAGCTTTGATAATCGCTCGACGATGATCAATGGACTGCGCAACGCGATTTTTGTTTCCCTGCATGTCTCCTCGAGCGGTCCAGTGGGCACGGCGCGCACTTACTATTACGTTTTTCCATCTGACCGAACCCCGGCAATAAGTCCGACTGCAACCACGACCACAGCCCCACAAACTCCGCCCGCGCCGCAAACACCAGGCCCGCAGATAACCGCGCGTGCTACGCTGATCGAATGGGATCATGCGCAACGGTCCTCGGTTGATTTGAGCCGGCAATTGGCATCTTTGATGCAAGCCGAGCTTCTACCTCGCTTCAGGGGCTCTCCCGAAATGCCCATCGCCGCGCCCGTGCGCCAGTTGCGTACGATCGCCGCACCGGCGATCGCGATCGAACTCTCCAGTATTGATGTGACAGACGCGAAACGCCTCGAACAGATGGCGCAGCCGCTGGCTGAGGCGATCGGCAGGGCCGTGGGCGAATTTCACCGTCCTTTGAACCCTGCGGCTTCGAGCGCAGGACGTTGATGTCACGCCTGTGGAAGATCGGTATAGGAATTCTGGCGTTGCTCGCATTCGCAGCCGTCCTGACCTTCCCAGCCCTGCTCCGGAGCGTCTTCGGATTACGGCGTGCAAACCGTACTGAGGAGCAGGCGCGCCGCGCTATCGTGCCTCCGATATCCACACCCACCGATACCCGGGAGAAGGCTCAGCTTTTCTGGTTGTCTCCTGCCTCTCCGGACACGCTCGAACCCAGTACCGTGGAATTGGACCTTTCTGCCGACGCGGAAAAACGAGCGAAACAGCTGATCAGCGCGCTGATCGAGAGACCTCCCAGCCAGACCCAGCGAACAGTACCCGCGGATACAGTGTTGCTGCAGTTTTATCTTTTGTCTGATGGAACGGCGGTTGCGGATTTTTCCGAGACCCTGGAGACAGAAACTCCCTCAGGAATTTTGAATGAAGAAATGGCCGTGGACTCGATCGTGCGCACCCTAGGGGCAAATCTGAGTAACGTGCACCGGATTAAATTCCTCATTCGTGGGCAAGATTCCGACACTCTGGCGGGCCATTTGGACCTGAGCGATTTTTTTACTGTCTCGCCTCAACTGCCTCCGCAAACGCCTGCGGCTAGCGGCGCCTCAGAGGGCCAGGCGCCCACGGCGAATCGTTTGCCCTCCAGCTCGCCGCGCGCAAGCCTGCCAGCAAGTGGGAACTAGGAGCGACAGACGATTCTTTCCATTCTGGCGGCGGTTACGCTTTGCGTTCTGTTGCTTGGGGGAATCGATCTTGCGCGCGGCCACCGTTCCACAAAGTACCTTAAAAATGCGTCCTGCCTTCAAGGCGCGTACCTTCCGCGGGTCTCCGTCATCGTCCCAGCAAGAAACGAAGAAAAAAAGATAAGGGAGGCGCTGCAGTCTGTCATGAGCCTGGATTATCCCAATCTCGAAATCATCGTTCTAAACGACCGGTCGACCGATCAGACCGGAGCTATTCTCGCAGAGATGACAGCAGATGCGCGGCTCCGAGTTGTGAGTATCGCAGACCTTCCCGCTAGCTGGCTCGGGAAGAATTATGCACTGTACCAAGGCGCAGAAAAAGCCAGCGGCGAACTGCTTCTCTTCACGGACGCAGACGTAGTCATGGACCCGAGCACGCTGGCAAAAGCCGTGAGCTATCTTAAGGCCAGCCATCTGCACCATGTTGCGGTAATGCCGGCAGTGCGCCTACCTAGCCTGGTTTTACGCCTCTTCTGCTCTACTTTTGGCGTTTTCTTTTCGAGCTATATGCGACACTGGAAGGCAAACGATCTCGCAAGCAAAAGTTTCATTGGCGTTGGCGCATTTAATCTCGTGACCACGGAAGCCTATAAAGCATCGGGGACTCACCGTGCGATTGCCATGCGCCCAGACGACGATATCAAGCTCGGAAAGCTCTTGAAGAAAGCGGGCTATCGGCAGGAGATGCTTTATGGGATGGGACTGCTGACTGTCGTTTGGTATTCGTCGATGCGCGAGTTGATCGAAGGCCTGATGAAAAATTTCTTCGCTAGCCTCGAATATAACGTGCCCATCTCCATCGGCGCAGGCATTGCTGTTTTATTGCTGAACGTGTGGCCCTTTGTGGCAATTTTCGCGGTTAGAGGAGTGGCGTGGACCTCATATACATTGGCCGTAATCGTTATGCTTGTGTTCATTTCAGATGCCAACCGTTTCTACGGATTGCCGCGGTGGTATGCTTTGTCCCATCCTCTCTCGGCCGTTCTTTTCGTCTACATCCTTTGGAAATCGATGGCGCTGACACTTTGGACCGGCGGAATCAATTGGCGCGGTACACATTATCCGCTGAAGCTGCTGAGAGCCAATCGCGTCTAGTCGGATGGACCAGGCTCTCGGGTTGACATGACTCGGCCTGCCCGGCAAACTGCCCACTGGATTCTCTTTCTGTCTTAGCCGAGGAGGTAGCTTGCGATCTGATGGACGCGCCTGTGACCAACTGCGACCCGTAAAGTTGACGCCGGATTTTATTCCTGTGGCGGATGGGAGTGTCTTGATCGAAATTGGTCAGACGCGCGTGATCTGCACCGCAACCATCGATGATGGCGTGCCCTCGTTTCTGAAGGGCAGCGGCAAGGGATGGGTCACGGCCGAGTATGGCATGTTGCCGCGCGCTACAGAGCAGCGCACACCACGCGAATCGACGCGCGGGCGGCAATCCGGGCGCACGCTCGAGATTTCGCGCCTCATTGGCCGCTCGCTTCGCGCCGTAACCGATCAGCAGAAATTGGGTGAGCGAACAGTCTGGCTTGACTGTGACGTCATTCAGGCCGACGGCGGTACGCGCACGGCTTCCATCACTGGAGCCTATGTGGCCATCGCTATAGCTTTTGAGCGCATGGTCGCCACAGGCATCCTAAGATCGATGCCCCTTTTGGATTCCGTTGCCGCCACGAGCGTCGGACTAATTCTGGGCGATCCCATGCTTGATCTTTGTTATGAAGAAGATTCTCGTGCCGAAGTAGATATGAACGTGGTCATGACCGGCGGGGGCCGCTTCGTCGAAGTGCAGGCTACGGCCGAAGGCAGACCGTTTGCCTCCGGCGAACTCGATCGGTTACTCAATCTGGCCGCCGTCGGTATCCGGAATCTCACTGAGCATCAACGCTTGCTTGTGTCCCCAAACTTTATTACTCATGCTCGTTAAGCATGAAGAGGCGTCTGGCCGGGGCGCGGCCGTTCATTTGTGCCTGGCCTCCTCGAATTGCAGCAAGCTGAAAGAATTCCGTGCGTTGGCTGCGAGTGCAGCGGGTCTGGTTTCGATCGACCTCCAACTTCTTCCAAATTTTTCGGGGTTGCCTGCGTTTGAGGAAGCCGCGCCTACCTTCGGCGAAAACGCAGCGGGCAAGGCGCTGCACTACGGTCGCTTCTCTGATCTCCCTGTGATGGCGGACGACTCAGGCCTGGTCGTTGACACACTCGGTGGTGCGCCAGGCGTGCGTTCGGCCCGCTATGCTGGGCCCAACGCGTCGTCGGCGGAGCAAATGAAGAAATTGCAAGCCGAACTGCGTGCACGGGGGTCGAAGGACCGGCGAGCGCGCTTCGTCTGCGTGATTGCCGTGGCCGCGCTCGGGCGCGTTGTTGCCGTTTTTTCGGAAGCAGTTGAGGGAGAGATTCTGGAAAATCCTCGCGGCACGGGAGGCTTCGGTTACGACCCGATTTTCTTTTTCGGCCCAGCTGGGAAATCCTTTTCGGAGATGTCTGCGGATGAAAAGAACCAATTCAGCCATCGCGCTAAGGCCTTCCGCAAGCTGGTCGACTTTTTTGTATCCTCACCTATGCTATAGTTTGCCGCGTTCGGCCAAGAAAATCGCCGGTCATGAAAAAGGTAACAAATCCTCGTCGTGTGATAACCAAGAAGCCTTCGCACGCGGCTTCGAAGAACGGCGGTGCCGGCCCGCGCAGGCTAGCCGGAACAGATCCGAGGCGCGTCCGAACCATCCTGGCGAAGCTCGACGATGCTTACCCTTCGGCAACTTGCGCTCTCGAGCATCAAAATACATTCCAACTGTTGATCGCCACGATTCTTTCCGCGCAGTGCACCGACGTGCGGGTGAATCAGGTCACCCGCTCGCTGTTTCAGAAATATCCAAGACCCGAGGATTTTGCTTACGCGAACACGCAGGATCTCGAGGCTGACATTCGCCCGACCGGCTTTTTCCGCTCCAAAACGAAATCCATCCAGGGCGCGAGCAAGAGAATCGTTGAAGAATTCTCTGGCGAAGTGCCGCGAACCATGGAGCAATTATTGACTCTTCCCGGAGTGGCACGCAAGACGGCCAACGTTGTCCTGGGCACAGCCTTCGGCATTCCATCGGGGATTGTCGTCGATACTCACGTGCAGCGCGTGGCCGGACGCCTCGATCTGACCCGCAATACCGACCCTAAGAAAATTGAGCAAGATCTCATGCAGATCATTCCACGAGAAAAGTGGATTATTTTCGCGCATCAGTTGATCTGGCATGGCCGGCGCGTCTGCCAGGCGCGCAAGCCCCGTTGTCTGGAATGTAACTTGGAGAGAGTTTGCTATTCGCAAGATAAGGTCATTTAACTCGCCGATGTACTCAGTCCTGATCATCGGCGGAGCGTAGCCTCTCTGACCGCCTCATGCGCTCCGACCGAACCGAAGGACTTGAGCCGCAGCAGGAAGCGATATCCCAAGGGGCAGGCACACGCATCACCGTCGCTGCGCGCCTGGATCGCCTACCCAGATCGCGCTATATCCGCAAATTGATCGTCCTGTTGTCGCTGGGCGCTTGCTTTGAGTTCTACGATCTCTTTTTTTCCGCCTACATTGCTCCAGCGTTCTACAGTACCGGCATTTTCACGCCGACCACGAAGGGCTTCTTCGGAATCGAAGGCTTCGCGAGTTTCGTAGCCGCCCTTTTCGCCGGTCTTTTCGTCGGCACGCTCGTCTTTAGCCCGGTTTCAGATCGTTTCGGACGCAGGGCAATTTTTAGTTTCTCGCTGCTTTGGTATTCCGTCTGTACGTTCGTCATGGCTTTGCAATCGACAGTCGCGGCCATCAATTTGTGGCGCTTTCTGGCAGGAATCGGACTGGGCGTGGAGATGATTACGATCGGTGCGTACGTTTCCGAATTGGCGCCTAAGGAGACGCGTGGCGAGGCTTTCGCTTTCAATCAGTTTGTCAGCTTTTCGGCCGTTCCGGTTGCCGCCTTGGTATCCAGTGTGCTCGCGCCGCGCCGGTTGCTGGGTTTCGATGGCTGGCGATGGGTCGTAATTCTTGGCGCCTCGGGTGCAATTTTCGTTTGGTTCATTCGCCGAGCGATTCCTGAATCCCCCCGGTGGCTCGAGCAACGTGGACGCATCGAAGAGGCGGATCGTATTATGCAGGAGATTGAACAACGCGTGCGTACGGAAAGCGGAGCAGCGTTACCCGAACCGAGGTTGGTCGAAGGCGACGTTTACCCGGCACGCGGGTCGCTCAGAGAAATATGGAATAAGAAGTATCGTGGGCGGACTGTATTGCTGATCCTCTTCCATCTCCTGCAGCCCATCGGCTATTACGGTTTCGCCAGTTGGGTTCCGACGCTGTTGCTCGCCGAGGGCGTCAATGTGACGCGATCATTGCAATACACTTTTGTGATGGCCCTTGCGAGTCCTTTGGGACCGCTCGTAGGCAAGGCGTTCGCAGACGTGTTCGAGCGCAAGTGGCAGATCGCCTGGTCGGCCCTTGTTATCGCGGTTTGTGGGTTGTTATTTGCACAGCAGCGGGAGGCTGCAGGAGTCGTACTTTTTGGAGTGCTCCTCACTCTAAGCAGCAACTGGATGTCCTTCTCCTATCATACTTACCAGTCGGAGCTTTATCCCACGCGAATACGTGCCCGGGCGGTAGGGTTCGTCTATTCCTGGAGCCGTCTCAGCACGGTCTTCAGTAGTTTCCTGATTGCGTCCTTTCTGCAGAACTACGGGACCGCGGGCGTATTCGTGTTGATAGCCTGCAGCATGCTAGCGGTGTTTGCGCTTGTCGGCGGCCTAGGACCACGAACGACTCGGCGCCGTCTGGAGGAGATTGCGCGATAACCTTTCCTGTTTTGAACAACTGGTTAATATAGAGCCGAATTAATTCAAGTCAATCACCGCCGGGATCAGGACTAAGCGATCCGCGCACAGTACTGCATCAAGGTGCTAGCCTAATCGACGGACGTGAAGTCCGTGTCACGCATCCCGACAAGCTGTATTTTTCGCAGGCACGAATCTCTAAACTCGATCTTGTACACTACTATCTGTCCATTGCACCTGGTGCACTCGCGGGAATTCAGGATCGTCCTATTCTTCTCAAGCGTTTCGTCAACGGCGCCGAAGGAGAGGCGTTTTATCAAAAACGTGCGCCCGCCCAGCGGCCGCCTTGGCTGCGAACCGTTACGCTGTCATTCCCTTCGGGCCGAACTGCTGAAGAGATCGTGGTCGACGACATGGCTGGGCTCGCCTGGATCGTTAGTCTGGGTTGCATCGAACTACACCCGCACCCAGTTCGCTCCGGCAATCTTGAGCACCCCGACGAATTGCGGATCGATCTCGATCCGATTCCTGGTGTTAATTGGGCCGACGTGTTCGAAGGGTTAGGGCTTCGCGGCTGGCCCAAGACCAGCGGTTCACGCGGCATGCATGTAAATGTGCGTATCGAACCGCGTTGGACATTCGCTGAAGTACGGCGCGCAGCTGTGGCGCTGTCGCGCGCTGTAGAGCGCCGTGTGCCCGCTCTGGCCAGCTCGAAATGGTGGAAAGAAGAGCGGCATGGCGTGTTCCTCGACTACAACCAGAATGCGAAGGACCGAACCACATGCTCTGCGTATTCGGTACGTCCGCTTCCCGACGCCCGTGTCTCGACTCCACTTCATTGGCACGAAGTCCCTTACTGTCACCCAGCCGACTTCACAATATTCACGATTCCAGAGAGCTTCGCGAAAATCGGCAATGCGCACGCGGACATGGACGCCGTGCCTGGTTTGCTTGAAAAATTGCTGGAGCTCGCGGAAAAAGACGAAGCTGCCGGTCTCGGGGACGCGCCGTGGCCGCCACACTTTCGCAAGATGGAAGCCGAAGCGCCTCGGGTAGCTCCGTCCCGCGCTACATCAGCGGTAGAGAAGCCGCGGGTCAAGATGCCGCTCATCGTTGTTGCCAACTCTCCAGATAAAGGAGCCGCTCTCGCTGGTCTTGAAAGGTGGAAGGGGAAACACGCCGAGATTGCCGGTTTCCTTACGGTAGACGAAGGGCGACGAAAAGAGAGCTCATCGTGGTAGCCACCATGATCTCACGATTGATCGGAACCTCTTTGTTTTCAGATCGCACGGAATTTTCGGTAACCACAACCCCTGGCCTTTGATGTTTTAGAAGCTCATCTTCAGCGCTAACTGAACGTCCCGTCCCTCCCTGGCCAGCGTAAGCGCGCCCGCACCCGGGCCAACGATCGCGTTGCCGTTGGGTGGGTTATTGACGAAGTTCGCGCGGTTCAGGATGTTGAAAAATTCCGCCCGGAATTGCAGATTCCTGGCTTCACCCAGAAACCCGAGCTTGGTGTCCTTGTGCACGGAGAAGTCTACATTGAAGAGGCCGGGCCCAGTCAGAATCCCTCTTCCCACATTGCCCAGGAAACCCGGAACGGGCGCGGTGAACATGTTCGGGTTGTACCATTGGTTGGGATTACCCGTAATCACCGTGGCGGGATTGTAGACGACGGCATTAGGGTTGCACAGCCGACCCGAAGGAGTAAGGCCGTTGGCCACGCAGGTGGTCACATCGCCTATGTTGGCGGAGGTGACATATTCAGGGCGTTCGTAGGCGCCGTTGATATTGGTGTTCGTGTTGAGCGACACGTCAACTGCGGCACTACCCGGGGCCAGAACGACTCCGCCGGGAGCGGCGGGGGAAAACGCAAATCCGCTCTGTAAGGCAATGATACTCTGCATCGACCAGCCGTTCACCAGCTTGGATGCAAAACCCTGGAAGTTCCGAGTGGGGAAGGTGTAAAGGGTATTAAACCGCCAGTTGTGAGTGGCGTTGTAGACGGACCTGCCCCTGTCGACGTACCGATCCGCCTGGGGCGTGGCAACCTCGCCGTCGATGAAAAGTCGCCCCTGTGGGAGGTCGAGGTTTTTCGAGTAAGTGTATGCGCTCTGGAATTCCAGGCCGTGTGACAGCCTTTTCTGCAGGCTTAGCTGGAGGCCGTTGTACCAGGACGCAGACGTGGTTTGGACCGCATTGTCGTTGCCAAAGTTGCAATTGTTCCGTCCGCTCAGGATGAACCGAGTGACCCCGTTGTTGAGGATGACGGTGCAAATATGCCCCGACGGAAAGGCTAAGTTCGTCGACGGGCAGGCCACGGGCGTACCACGCGGGAACAGGGCACTTCGCGGGCCCAGCGTATTCGACCAGTCGGGAACCCCGTTGACGATATGTGTCGGCATACAGGGATTGGCGTCCCCTTGCCCCCAGAGGTGCAGGCCTCGCGTGCCCACATACGACACCGTCAGGCCAATATCGCCGGGCAACTGCCGATCGACAGAGAAGTTCCATTGCATCAGATACGGCTGGCGAATGTCATGCTGGGTCAGATTGAGGGGGGCCGGAGGGGAAAATCCCTGAAAGGTATTGGTCGCCCCAGGGAAGGGGAAGGGAGGCTGATAGGGACCGGGGCTGGCCGAGATGAATCCCGGCGCCCACACTAGCGGTGGAGCCGGCGGCGTCGCTGGAAAAACGGCGTTGATCGAGCGATATGGCGGATCGCCCACAACGTATCCGAACGTGGTCGAGCCGATGGTAGCAATATCGTAGTAAATCCCGTAGGCGCCACGAAGTGCTGTTTTCCCACTTCCCGTCGGGTCAAAAGCGAAGCCGACCCGAGGACTGAAGTTTTTGAGCGACGGGTTTCGCAGATAGGGTTCCGTCGTGAGGGGATTGGTCCAACCGGGGCCACCAACGACGTCAACTTGAGCACCGGGGTTCAACAAGGTAGTCTGAAGCCCCTGGGATTCAAGCGGGGTCGTGTTGAATTCGTACCGCAGACCGAGGTTCAGCGTCAGGCGCGAAGTCGCGCGCCAGTCGTCTTGCCCATAAAACCCGTAGGTTTCGTACCGGAAATGGCGGCGCGGAACTCCGTCGGGGATCGCGGCGAGTTCCTGCGAGGGCTGATTTCGTAGAAAGGCAGGAAGTCCTCCCAGAAAATTCACGCGGCCGCGGGCCCACACTGTCTCACCGGTAATCAACTGAATGCGGTTGCCCAGGAAGCCGAATTTCAGCGCGTGCTTGCCCCTCGTATAGTAAAGGTCCTCGCTCAGGCTCCAATAATTCTGCAAGTGATAGTTGGGAGCGGCGAAGTCCGGCCCCATCGTTGTGAATGTCGAACTCCCGCTGCCGTTGCTTCCGATGACGATCAAGCCGATGGGTTCCCCATTGAGGAACGACACATTCGGGCCAACGACTTCCTGCCCGGTCTGAGAAGGATTGGCAACGAGATTTGCCAGGATGTTTGTCCGGCTAAAGGAGATCCGCGCCGTATTCAGAAGCGCGGGCGAAAAGATGTGGCTTTCGGAAAGGGTGATGAACTGGCTGCGGCTGGGCTCGGAGTTCTGGAACTCCTTGAAGCCGTACACGCTGGCGCCGAAACCTGGCCCTGGGACAAAATCGATTGCGTCCTCAATCGTGTAGCGCGCGAAGACGCTGTCATCCTTGCCGAAGTTTTGGTCCACGCGCATCTGGCCGTAGTTCACCGACTCATGTGAGTTCTGTGTGTAGTTGGAGTCCGCCGGGTCGTAGAGCGCGAGCAGGGGCCGTATGGCTGGGTCCACTTTTATGTTAGCGCTTATCCCACCGGGAATCCCGCAATCGGCGGGCGTCACCGTGTAGTCTACACCGTTGGGGTTGCCCTGAGCGATCGTGCGCGTCCCGTTGGCCACGCACGCGGCGGGAATGCTCTTGGTGCTTGCCGCAAACCTTCGTAAACACCCCAGAAAAACGTCTTGTCTTTCCGGATCGGTCCTCCGAAAGCGCCGCCAAAGTTATTGCGCTCATAGGGAGGGTTTCGCTTGCAGTTGCCCGAATTGGAGGCCAAGCACTGCCCGTAGGAGGTATCGAAGAAGTTCCTGGCGTCCAGGACGCGGTTCCGCAGGTACTCGAACACATCGCCGTGAAACTGATTGGTTCCGCCCTTGCTGACAATGGTCATTTGGCTGCCCATGTTCATGCCGTACTCGGCGCTGAAAGCGTTGGTGATGACCTTGTATTCGCGGATACCGTCCAGCCCGAGCGTGGTGCCCACGGCCGAGGCGCCGTTGTAGCCGAGAACGTTCTGCGTGGGCGTCCCGTCCAGCAGGAAGTTGTTGGAGATGATGGGCGCGCCGTTGCTGCTATAGGTGGTGCCCTCGCCGCCCCCGCCAAGGTGGACCACCACCACGTCTTGGGAAACGCCCGGCTGGAGCAGGACCAAGTCCAGGAAGTTGCGGCCATTCAGCGGGAGGTCAACAATTTTCTTTTCGCTCACTAGGCCGCCAAGCGAGGCTGTGGTCGTGTTTACGAGCGGAGCTTCGCCGGTGACCACCACTTCCTGCAAAGTGCTCCCCACCTCGAGCGTAAAGTTCAAGACCGCTTCCTCGCCAACGTCGAGAACCAGCCCTTTCTGCGTGGTTGGCTTGAAGCCGGAGCTCTCAACTCTCATGTCATAGTGACCCACAGGCAGTGCGGCCAAACGATACGCGCCGGTCTCATCGGTCGAGATGGAGCGCGATGCGCCCGTCTCCGAGTTCTGGGCCGTAACGCTCGCACCCGGGACCAGGGCGTCCGAAGAGTCCTTCACGGTTCCCAGAATTGTTGCGGTTGGCAACTGCGCGAAAACCGGAACTGCCACCACCGACACGAGCAGCCCCAAGGCGAACACCGCAATGCGAGAGCCCCAACGAGCACCTCCGAACACTCTGCTCATGACTTTTTCTCCTGTGTTTTACAGCCTGAACTGCCTGTCCCTACCAAAAACGACGTTCTGACTGAACTGGTTGAATTTAGGCATCCGTCGCTGTAGCTTTTCGGCGACATGGTGACGATCATTCTCTCGCTGTTTTCTTCTGCTCGGCAAGCCTTTCAAACTCGCGCAGCGCTGCAAGCTGAGATTCTGGCCCTCCGACATCAGCTCTTGATGCTCCAGCGCTCCAGCCGTGGCCATCGGCTGCCCTTGAGTCGCGCGGATCGATTCCTATGGGTATGGCTCGCACGATTCTGGAGCGCCTGGCGATCGCCTTGGCAAAATCCCTATGTCGAGCGCCTGATCGGGACTTTTGTTATGGACAACAAAACGGGAATCGCAACAAAACGGGACGATTCGCCGCGAGTGCTTGGACCACGTCATCGTCCTGAATGAAACTGGGCTGCGTCGTGTCTTGAAGTTGTATTTCGAATACTACGAGCGGACGCGCACTCATTTGTCTCTCGACCAGGATGCTCCGATCCCTCGGACGGTACAGCCTCCGGAGCTCGGAAGGGTGGTGGAGCTTCCCGAGGTCGGCGGACTGCATCACCGATATGAACGCCGGGCAGCCTAGCGTGCCCGGATCTGTGCTCTCCTACACCTAAAGTTATGGAGAACTCCGCTTGGTGGCGCCGCCACCGAACTCCTCGCGCCTGTGTCAAACAACATCGCACACACAAAGGTCGATCTGAATTCTTCGCTTTCGTCTCGCAGCAGCTTTTGACGACTCAGACGGAATTGTTGGTGGGGACAGCAGAACGAATGTGCACGGTCATGGTCCAATAAGCAATTTGCGGGAATAAATGCACGGTAAGTGCACGGTTAAGGCCAAGAAACCATGAGTAGGAGCGGGCAGAAAACCGGAAAGTGCTTTAGAATGAGTAGTGCACTAATGTCGGGGCGTAGCGCAGCCTGGTAGCGCGCCTGCCTTGGGCGCAGGAGGTCTGGAGTTCAAATCTCCACGCCCCGACCAAACCTTTCCCATTCAGCGAGTTACAGAAGCCCAATTTTGACACTGCTGCATTGTGGTGCAACTTGGGAACAATAAGAAAAATTAGTGAGCCAAAACGGCGGGAAGATATCGCCTAAACAAATAGAAACATTGAGAGCCGAGCGGGCCGCCTGCGTGCCAAGTAGGCGGCCCTCGACCATTCTTGATAGGTACGTGGGTACAGCTCGTCAGTTCAAATCAAGCCTCCGGAACCAAACTTTATTCTCTATCAATCAGTTCCGCAAACCCTGCAACCAACCGAATTCGTATGCCGCAATGGAGATTCTTTAGAGTCGCGTCTAAAGACCCCTGCCTATCTCTCACGACCGGCATTGACGCAATGGAGTTCCGGTTTGCCCGTGACACGCCCGGAACCTGCGAGGGCGTCCATCAATTCGCTTATGGCTGCTTGGAGTTGGCAGATTTCCTGAAATCTGTCGAATGGGCCGCCTTTCATCCGTCATATATTTAGGCGCACAAAGGTGCTGACAATTGCGCCCACAGGAGGAAGCGCATGCAATTTGCCTCGTTAATTTATGAATCCGCAGAAGCTTTTGCGGCACGGAACAACGACGAAACCGATGCTTACCAGGACGTTACGAATGCAGCGGCACAAATGAATGGAGACGAGACGAGACGATGAAGACTGAAGGTTACACGACTTCTTTTACGGTAGACCAAACGCCTGAAGAAGTCTTCAATGCGATCAACAACGTCCGGGCATGGTGGGGAGAAATCCAGGGCGATACCAACAAACTCGGTGCCGAGTTCACATACCGTGTCCAAGACGTGCACCGTTCCAAACAAAAGATAACAGAATTCATTCCCGGCAAGAAAGTCGTTTGGCACGTGGTAGACGGCTACCTTGGCTTTGTTGTGAAAGACAAGAGCGAGTGGAAAGGCACGGACATCGTCTTAGAGATTGCTAAGAAAGACGACAAAACCGAGGTCCGCTTCAAGCACGATAATGCCGCCGCCCGCTTTTTGGGGGAAAGAAGCGATAGAGGAGCGAGTCATGAAAAATCAAGATTTCACCGCTGCCATTTCCGTCGACAAAACTCCAGAAGAAGCCTTCGATGCCATCAATATTCCGGCCAGACGTCCGCCGAATAATCTTCCACCGAAAATAGACCGTTTCGCCTCGTTCGCGGATCTATCACGCCTCCGGTGGCCGTCAGCTTGATCCAGTCCTCCCTCCGCGGTCGCCCAAACTCAATGGGCATGTCGAGCGTGCCCACCGCACCCACAACGAGGAATTCTACGAGGTCACACCGCATCACTGTAGCCTCCTGGAGGTGAATCGTCAGCCGCCGGTTTGGGAGCACACCCATAACACCATTCGTCTGCATCAAGCACTGGACTATTCCACGCCGCTGGAGTTCCTGCAGCGTCACCAACAATCCCAATCCAAAATCCAAAAGTGTCGCTAATCATGTGGACGAGTGCAGACATGGACGAGTGCAGACGCTTGACGGCTCGATGGCAATAGTGATCTATTTCGTAGTTCGAGCGGCGAGGCATGCCCGTACGACGTATTTAGGGGGTAAGTCGTGATCCGTGACGACATCCTGCAAAGATTTCCCGAAATCTTCGGAAGCAAAAAAGTCAATGGCCGCACCATTGACGTCGAACAGACGATCAACACGCTGACGCGAGAGTTGCGTCCGCTGATCTCGGAGGCATTGGCCGCCCGCCGCGCGCTCCTTCAGTCCCCGGTGCAAGTTCGAAAAAAGTATGCCTGGCCAAGCTGGGAGGAAAAGTTTGAGGATCCTGTGACCGAGAAGTTTTGGACCTTCCGACAGATCGTCCAGGGCACGATTGATAATTACCTCAAACGAGAGAGCGAGTGGAGCTGGCGGCTGAATGACGAAGCGCCCATCCCCAAGGATGCCCATCCGTTGGGCAATCCGGGTTTGGAGCTGACGGGGCCATGGCATCCGCTCGATATGGCTTTCAACGCGTTGAATAGCCCGGCACCGATGAACATGCCCGACTTCGAAGACGCGTCGCCTCCACATTTTCAGCCCGATGGCACGCCAGCAAGTCAGCCTGTAGGTGTTTTTGCGGCCATGCAGAATGCCAAGGAGATTTTTGAAGGCCGCTGGGCTGAGCGCGCTTATGAGGTTTCCAAGAAAGGAAAACGGCGCAGCTATCGGATTACTAAGTCCCCCGGGCAGTGGCCGACGAGGTTCGCGCGGCCGCCTGGTATTCATGTTCAGTATGACCACATAACCGTTGACGGCCTGCCTGTCCCTGCTTTCGTTCCCATCACGGTGGTCTGGGCACTGAACAGTTTCGACGCCCTTATGCATCTCGGCACAGGTGTCTACTACTACATTCCCAAGATTCAGACACCTCAGGAAGCTCTAATTGTAGAGAAGCTATTGGCGTCTCTGGAAAAATTGATCGGCGTGGAGCTTGGAACCATCAAGATCAAGGTCCTCTATGAGGAGGGTAATGCCGGTAGGTTCTTGACTGCCATCGCCTGGGTCTTACGACGGCGTCTTCTCGGAACCAATGTCGGCCGATGGGACTACTTGGCGAGCCTTATTGAGATGTGGAAAGACGAACCGCAAGGCGTGTTCCCCGATCCCCAGTCGATCACCATGGCCTCTCCAAACATGATCGCCTACCAGAAATACAATGGGCTGGTGATGCTGATGGCCGGAATGAAAAACGGTGTACTTACTCAAGGCGCGCCGATCGGCGGGATGGCGGCAGTAATGATTTATCAGCCTACCGATCCTTATGGCCGTTCTAAGTACAATCCGTTGGCGCTGCGAGCCATGGCCATTGATAAATTGCGCGAGCGCCTTCTGGGGTTGATGTTTGTGCCCGACGCTCGGGTGCACTCCGGGGAGCGGCCGACCCTGGAAGAGATTCTTTCGGGCAGGATCCAGGGCCGACTTTATGACGCTTATCGGCAAAGTTGGGTCGCGAGCCCGGAGCCGTCCTACGTCGCTGCCGGCAATACTCCCTTGAGAGTGTCCGTGGACGAGCTCCAAGCAATTCTCGACGCGCAGCCACAAACCGTGGATGTGAAAGGTAAGCCTGTGCCCACGGTGGCCAGCGGGCTTGTTGAAGCGGAACGACTGCTCCTGCAGTCCCGTGGCTTACTCAACTCGAATGGCAAGATCACGCCTTGGGTGATCACAAAGGACAAAGTTGACACGCCGGAGAAATTGCTTACGCAAGAACTTTGGGACGCGAGCGGCGAATTATGGTTTCCAGATCCTCAACGGCAACTTTGCAGCCACGATAGATGATTATGAACTTTCGCTTCGCTTCATGAATGACCTCGCCACCTACCGCATCGACGTGTCTTGGCTGTGGACTCTAATCCGCCATCACGCCGCCATTACCAAGGACGGCTATCTAAAACGGCCAGCACTCACCGAGGACGGCGTCGTACCGGCTGTGAACGCCGATGAGGTCAAAGCCGGAACCCCCTTCACTAAGGAGTTGTTCCTGAAGGTATGGGACTTCCACAATGAGTGGACTGCGCAGTTTTTCACAGAGCTGGACCGCCGTGGCGATCCAGGACGCTTTGATCGCACCAAGGCACCGATCATCATGGACCTCTTGAAGCGGCAACTGCTTTCCCCACACTACATCCAGCACAGTGCCCGCGTGCTCTTCGTCGTGGGCCAGGCGAGTCGAGAGGAACGCGTGCAGATTTTAGAGGCGATCTTTGATCTCTCGCGCGAAGAACTTCTGAAACGGATTGGCGCTGGCACTTTGAACCAGGTCGTTCTGTCTGCGCACGACTATGTATACGACATCTTTCCCGGTGCACGAGAAGCAAAGCCTCCAGCCGTGGGTCGCTCTGGTATCGCTTAAATCAGACGGCGGCCCTGCCAGATGGTTCCGAGCATGAGTCGGCCGGCGAACCCCTACCACAATGGCAGTCGCGGACGCTTCGTGGAGCACTGAAGCGAGAACAACCCTATGCTAACAAATCCGATCCGACGACCGTGGAACGTCAGCCAAACCGTCTATCTGCGGACCGCAATCAATCCTTGACTTTCGTGTTTCCCATAACTTATAACGAGCAACGGTTGGTGCGATTGGGAAGCCGGTGAAAATCCGGCACGGCCCCGCCACTGTGAGCGCGGAGAGCTCGAGCGAAATAGGCCACTGGGATTTCCGGGAAGGCAGCTCGATCTCGTCGATGCGCGAGTCAGGAGACCGGCCAACCACCCACAGCCAATCGAATCGGCTTCTAAGGGAGAGCCGGTCGGTGATGTCTCTGCACCAACGCAATTGAAGTTGGACTAACCGTTACAATTTCCCCCTTCCGAATGGAAGCGCCTGTGCCGCCGGAAATGGAGGCTAGCAAGAGGGATGGAGGCTGATAAGAAGACGGTAACACTTGTGCTGGGCGGAGCACAAAGCGGGAAAAGTCACTACGCGCAGCAACTTGTTTCCCATTTCGAGCGGGTAACGTTTATCGCCACGGGGCGCCGCACGGACGCGGAAATGCGAAGAAAAATCGCCCGGCACCGTCGTGAGCGGCCGAACGCGTGGAGGACGGTCGAAGCTCCTCTTGCCCTTCACAAAATAATTCGTTCGGAATCGCAACAGGCGGACGTAGTTCTCATAGATTGCCTCACGATTTACGTGGCCAACGTTATGGGTGCTCGGAAGGAATCGAAGACCAATCCGAAAGGATACATCGACGCCGTCTGCGAAGCAATTCGGGCGTCAAGAGCTTGCGTGGTCGCAGTATCCAACGAGGTGGGAAGTGGAGTCGTTCCTGCCTACCGAAGCGGGCGGATCTATCGCGACTTTTTGGGTCAAATGAATCAGAAGTTAGCTCAGATTGCGGACAGGGTTGTGCTCATGGTAGCCGGCCTGCCAGTGACCGTGAAGGACTCGAGGATGAGCTAGAGAAGTGCAAGGGCACGAATTGACAGAATCCGC
Source organism: Acidobacteriota bacterium (assembly GCA_003223325.1). Classification (GTDB taxonomy): domain Bacteria; phylum Acidobacteriota; class Terriglobia; order Acidiferrales; family UBA7541; genus Palsa-189. The sequence goes on along the minus strand of QHYS01000005.1, from coordinate 14,927 downwards.
AAATGGGCTTTTCGCGAGAGATATACAAATGAAGACCTTAGCAGCTAGGAAAGATGGGCTGGTCGAAGCGGCTGTGCGCGAAGTTATCGCCGCAGTGCCTTTGCTTCGGCAGGATTGGTACGGGAGAGCCACGCAGCGGCTGAATAGTCTGACGAAGCCCTTGGGGAGTCTTGGCCGGCTGGAAGAAGTTGCAGCAAGGATCGTCACAATTCGCGAGGAGCTGCGGCCGGACTGCTCCAAGAAGGTGATTTTTACGCTTGCGGCGGACCATGGCGTGACTGACGAGAGCGTCAGCGCTTATCCCAAAGCCGTGACGCGGCAAATGGTGCTCAATTTCCTTTCCGGAGGGGCGGCGATTAACGTTCTGTGCCGCCACTTTGGGATTGACGTGGCGGTCGTCGACATCGGCATCGAAGGTGATACCAGCGAACTACCTGGTCTGGTGAGGAAGAAAGTCGCACATGGCACCAGAAATATGACGTGTGGACCGACGATGAGCGCAGCGGAAATGTACGGCGCGCTTCAAGTGGGGATCGAGTTGGCCAATGATGTAGCGGAGGGTGAGCGCGCACTCATTGGAACCGGTGAAATGGGAATCGGAAATACCACGGCCGCCAGCGCTATCACCGCAATATTGACGGGCCGATCAGTTGCGCATGTGACCGGGCGTGGCACAGGCTTGGACGACGCAGGGCTCAAGCACAAGGTTCAAGTGATCGAACGCGCGATTGCTGTCAATCGTCCCGACCCATCGGATCCACTGCAAGTGCTTCAGACCGTTGGCGGCCTGGAAATTGCGGGACTGACGGGCTTGATCCTGGGTGCCGCGACACGGCGAATTCCTACGGTCATCGATGGCTTTATCTCGACGGCTGCGGCAGCCCTTGCCTGCGCTCTTCAGCCGCGCGTGAGACAATTTTTGTTTGCGGCGCATCGGTCGAGCGAACCAGGACACGATGCGCTCTTGCAATTTATTAGCCAGGCGCCGCTACTGGACTTGAATATGAGGCTTGGCGAAGGAACTGGCGCCGCCCTTTGCATGGCACTGATCGAGAGCGCCGCAAAGCTCCTGAATGAAATGGCGACGTTCTCCTCTGCGGGCGTTAGCGAGGCCATCGGATGAGAAGTGCAGCGAACTCGTTTCTCGTGGCCGTCCAATTCATGACGAGATTGCCAGTGTCTCGAGGAGTTCGCTATTCGCCGGACGCGCTCGCAAAATCCGCAGTCTTTTTTCCAGCAATCGGGCTGCTTGTTGGTGCGGGTGGCTCAGCGTTGTATTGGTTGCTTTCGCCCCACGCAAGCCGTGACGTCATCGTCGTCCTGATCCTCGTGTACCTCGTGACGGTAACCGGAGGACTTCATGAGGACGCGCTGGGGGATGCTGCGGACGGCCTCGGAGGAGGATGGGAGAAGGAACGGATTCTCGCCATCATGCGCGACAGCCACATCGGAAGTTTTGGAACCATCGCAATCGCGCTGGGGCTGCTGGCGCGTTTCGTGTTCCTGACGAATCTTGCTCCCGGCAAGTTCATTGGGTTTTTCGTTGCAGCACAGGTGCTCGGACGCTGGACTACATTGCCATTGGCCTTTTTTCTGCCCTCGGCTCGCGCCAACGAGGCTGGGCAAGGCAAATTGATCGCCCATAGAATCACGGCTCTATCGCTTGGGGCCGGAACGATTCTAGCCCTCGCGATTGTGGCCGTCGCTTTGAAGGCTGAAGCTCTGTGGGCAGCCCTGGTTGCAGTCATGATCGCGGCCGTTAGCGGTCTCTACTACTGGCGTCGAATCGACGGAATCACGGGAGACTGCCTGGGCGCTACGAACCAGATTACGGAAATCGCGATCATGACGGCGATTCATGGACGAAAACAATCCGCGTTGAGCGAGTTTTCGCGTACGGAGAAGCGGGGACTGTACAAAGCGATATACAAGCGGCGGGATGTTCGCGGCCATTTCCTGCCTGACCCTGTATCACAACGGCTTCTGCGAAAGCTGCTTGACTCCGCGCACCATGCCGGCTCAGTGGGATTCATGCAGCCGTGGTCGTTCATCGTGATTCGCAACCCAGACATTAAGAGGCAGGTCAAAGATTTATTCGAACAGGCCAATGCAACTGCCGCTGCGGTTTTCGAAGGGAAAAAAAGCGAGCTGTACTCGAAGCTGAAGCTCGAAGGCATCCTAGAAGCGCCGATCACTCTCTGCGTCACGTGCGATCCGTCACGAAATGGACCGCACGTCTTGGGACGAAACACTATTCGCGAAACAGATGTCTACAGCACCTGCTGTGCCGTCCAGAATCTCTGGCTGGCGGCTCGTGGTGAAGGCATCGGGGTTGGATGGGTGAGTATCTTTGAGCCTGCCCAGCTTAAGCGGTTTCTGCAAATTCCAGAGCACGTCATTCCGGTCGCTTATTTGTGTCTGGGCTATGTACGCGAGTTTCTTCCGCGTCCGGAACTGGAAATTACCGGATGGCTGCCAAGGATCCCGCTTGAGGATTTGATCTTTTTTGAGCGCTGGGGAGAAAAGAATGGCAAATGATCGCGCCATTCGACTGGGACCGGTCCTGAACAAGGCTTTCGTTATTGCTGGACCTGCGAGCGGCGTCGGCAAGACTACGGTCACGCTTTCCGTGATAGCCGCTCTGCGAAAGCGCGGACTCACCGTTCAGCCTTTCAAATGCGGCCCAGACTTCATCGACGGCGGACATCATGCCAAAGTCTGCGGACGCCCCTCGCGAAACCTCGATGGCTGGATGCTTTCCGCCGACGCAAACCGCCAGATTTTTTCTCGTGGGGCCAGGGGCGCCGAAATATGCGTTGTTGAGGGCATGATGGGGCTCTTTGACGGCGTGGATAGCAAATCGGAAGCGGGTAGCACCGCTGAAATCGCAAAGTGGCTAGGGCTGCCGGTGATTCTTGTGGTCGATGCATCCTCAATCGGTCGGAGTGCAGCAGCCTTGGTGCATGGGTTCGAAAACTTTGATGCATCGCTGAGACTCGTTGGTGTGATCTTCAACGGGGTTGGAGGACCGGCTCACTATCAGTTGTTGAAGGATGCTTTGGCAACTAGCACCAATGCTGTGCCTTTGGGGTACTTACCGCGCGACGAGCGAATCCACATTCCCGAGCGCTACCTGGGTCTCTTCACGGCTGGAGAAAACGTCTTGCCAGCTTCGGTGCTTTCGCTGCTGGCTGAATTAGGGGAAACAAATATAGATCTGGACAAGCTTCTGGAATGCACGACGTCTATTTCCGCCGAGCCAAGTGAGGGCCAGGATGCTCCGCGGGCGGTCCACTCGATACGGCTTGGCGTCGCGCGGGATAAAGCCTTCTGCTTTTACTATGACGATAACTTGGACGCTTTGCGAGAGGCCGGTGCGGAAATCGTGGAGTTTAGCCCCCTGCAAGATCGTTCTTTGCCAACTGCTCTTGACGCCGTCTACTTCGGAGGAGGTTATCCGGAGCTTTATGCAAAACAGCTAACTGAAAATGGCGCGCTGCTCGCCTCGATAAAAAAAGCTGCCCTAGAGGGCCTGTCGATTTATGCAGAGTGCGGGGGCTTGATGTATCTGGCTAAAGAGATCGTGGCAAAAGAGGGAGTCCGGTTTCGAATGGCGGGCGTCCTGCCCATGAGCGTGCAGATGACCGACCGGCTTGTCCATTTCGGCTACACCGAAGTCTCGTTTACGTCGGATTGCTTGCTGGGGCGCGCAGGCAAAAAAGCGCGGGGCCACAGCTTTCATTGTTCCGCGATCATTGAGGCGGGACCTATCGAAAACGTCTACAGAGCGCGCAATTCGCTGACGGGTCGTGAAGAGTCAGAGGGCCTGCACATGAAGAACGTCCTGGCAAGCTACATTCACTTGCATTTCCTATCCAGCCCTGGAATGGCCGATGCATTCGTAAAAAATGTGGAACGGGCACGCTGCCAAGCTCTTGCAGGTCAAACATCCTTTTGAGCAGGGCATTTGTGTTCAGACGGGAATTGAGTTTCAACAGGGAGAAGGAAGGATTCACAATTCGCTGAGGGGACGAACGGGAAGCGCGGTGAAACTCCGCCACTGCCCCGCAACTGTAAGCGACTGCTATGGTCTGCGATAAACCACTGCCCATCCGGGGTGGGAAGGTGCTGACCAGCTGTGCGTCGCGAGTCAGGAGACCGGTCCCTTCGGCATATGTTCGGTCCGCTCTTCCGAGGGCGAAGGAGGACGCTGTGCACCTGGTTCATCAGGTTATTCTTCGAAGTTTTATTTTGCTGCTGCTTTGTCTTCCGTTTTGCAGTTCCGTAATTCCGGGTTCACAAGGGACGCTGCGTGGTAGGGTGATTGACCCGCTCGGTGCGGCCGTCCCCAATGCCGATGTCGCTCTCGTACGAGACACCAAAGCGCTAAGCGCGACGCACAGCAATCAAGAGGGCCGGTTCGAGTTTACCGTGCCCGATCCCGGCCGCTACACCGTGCATGTGGAAGCTTCAGGTTTTGAGAAAAAAGACAGCTCTCCCGTCTTCGTGCGGATCGGCGGAACGGTAAACATGGAAGTTTTGCTACAAATCGGATCAATCTCCCAGAAAATCGTGGTTTCGGCCACTGGCTTAGAAATGCCTGATGCTCAGGTGGGTGCCTCCGTCTCCGTAATCGACCGCGTCCAACTGCAGGATCTGAACAAGCTGGACGTACTCGAAGCTCTTCGCACCGTGCCCGGAATCCAGGTGTTACAGAGTGGTCGACGCGGTGGTACAACCGCCGTCTCTATCCGGGGCGGAAGTATTACCAGCACGGCTTTCAACAAGGTGCTCATGGATGGCATTCCCATGAATGACATCGGAGGGTCCCTTGAATTCGCCAACATTTCGACAACGGGTGTGGACCACATCGAGGTTTTCCGAGGCGGCAATGGCGTGCTGTATGGCACGGACGCGCTGGCGGGTGTCATCAATATCACGGCGCCGCACGGTACGACGACAACTCCCGAAGTTACGTACTCGGTTGACGGGGGTAACTTCGGAACCTATCAAAACCGCGTATCGCTCGCCGGCGCATTCCATCAATTCGACTACTTTTCAGAGTTCTCTCGATTCGACACGCAAAACGGCCTTCCCAATAACACTTTCCACAACGGGACGTACGCGGGTAATTTTGGCTGGGCCGTGAACGGATCGACTGAGTTGCGCTTTACGCTCCGCCACACCGCAGTGGATCTAGGCGATCCCAATGCCCTGGATTTTTACGGCGTGCCGGATAGCTCATCACAGAAAGAGCAGAATACGTATTGGGGCGTGACGCTACAGAACCAAACGGCCGAACGCTGGCATAGCCTTGTGCGCTTTGCTTCCACTCAGCTCAATTTTCAGTTCGTCACTCCGTCGCCCACTGGAACGGCTTTCGACGGAAATTTTCTCGGCGACACAGTCACCATCCGCGGAGCAAACGGGTACACCGTGACCGGCCAAGCCATTTTGGATTTCGGCGGCGCTTACCCGCAGAGGTCTAGTTCGAACACCACCCGCCGCTCGCTTTACGCGCAGTTAGATTACGATTTCCGTCCTAATTTGGCAGCCATCTTTGGGTTTCGATACGAGAATGAGAATGGATATACTAACTCGCAGGGATCGATAACGGCGGCAAACCGAAACAACTTGAGTTCCTTTGCCGAAGGGCACGGGAGCCTGTCTCATCGCTTTTACGCGACGGCAGGGGTGGGGCTCGACGACAACGCCGTCTTTGGTTTTGCGGCCACGCCTCGCGTGTCTTTGGCGTATTACCTTCGGCAGCCGACTGCTGGCACACTCGTCGGCGACACGAAATTAAGCTTCAATTTTGGAAAGGGAATCAAGGAGCCCACCATATTCGATGCAGGCTCCTCCCTCTATTCAGTCCTGTCCCAACTACCGCAAGGGCCGGCTCTAATTTCGCGGTTCGGCATATCTCCAGTGGGGCCGGAGCGCAGCACGACCTTCGATTTCGGGGTGAGCCAAACGTTCTGGAGGCGCCGCGCTCGCTGGGACATACATTTCTTTCACAATCAGTTTTATGACCTGAACGAATTCTTACCCAGCAGCGCCCTTCCGCTCTTGGGCTTTCCGCAAGACGTGGTGAACGCCGTCGCCGCCAGTGGCCCGGGCGGAGCGATGGTTAATTCCTCATCGTACCGGGCGCTTGGAGTCGAGGTGCAACTCGAAGTTGATCCCGGGCATGGATGGCGAGTCGGCGGGGATTACACATATCTCGACCCCGTCGTAACCGAGTCATTTTCGAGCACTCCATTCTTGAATCCAGCATTTCCTGGAATTCCCATTGGCCTCGCGTCAGCTTTAGTGGGGGAGCGCCCTTTCGGCATCGCGCCGCACTCTGGAAGTTTGTACGTCGATTATGGGCGTCGGCGATTTGGCGCCCAACTTAGTGGTTCCTTCGTCACTCGCCAGGACGACAGTACATTTCTCAGCGACGCGTTTTTTGGCGCGTCTATGCTTCTGCCGAACCATAATCTAAATGCCAGCTATCAAAAAATCGATCTGAGTGGGCGATACACCATCAACCCTGCCGTGACTTTCTTTGCCAGCATCGAAAATCTTCTCAACGAACGCTACACGGCCGCGTTCGGCTTCCCCTCTCTCCCTCTGGCATTTCGCAGCGGGATTAAGTTCTGGATCGGTCGGGATATTTGGAAGTGATGATAGAAATCCGAATGAGTAACGTTGGACGTCAGCTCCGGCTCACCTGCGCGGCCCAATCATGAGCGCGCGGAAGATCATGATCCAGGGAACTGGATCAAGCGTTGGCAAGAGCGTCGTTACGGCCGCCTTATGCAGCTATTTCCGACAAGAGGGCTTTCGTGTCGCTCCTTTCAAATCTCAAAATATCTCCAACAATTCGTTCGCGACCGTGTCTGGCGGAGAGATCGGCCGCGCGCAGGCTTTTCAGGCGCAGGCATGTGGGATAGAGCCTGCCATTGAGATGAATCCAATTCTGTTGAAACCTTCGGGCGAAATGGGCGCTCAGGTGGTCGTACTTGGAAAACCCGTACGTATCATGACACCCCGCGAGTATCACGAATTTCAGCCTCGCCTAATCGATGTAATCCGCGACTCATTGGAGAAGCTCTCGAGCCAGTACGACATCCTGGTCATCGAAGGCGCGGGTAGTCCGGCAGAAATTAATTTGCGCCCCTTCGATATCGCTAATATGATTGTGGCCAAAATGGCAGGCTCGCCTGTCGTGCTTGTCGGAGATATCAACTTAGGTGGTGTTTTCGCCTCATTAGTAGGTACGCTGGAGCTTCTCACCTCAGAAGAACGATCGTTCATCAAAGGTCTTTTGATCAATAAATTCCGGGGAGACATTTCTTTATTGCATGAAGGACTCAAGTTCCTGGAAACCAGAACCGGGAAGAAGCTCCTGGGAGTACTCCCATTCATTAATGATCTCCTTGTGGCAGAAGAAGACTCGATTCCAGAGTGGAAATGGAAATCATCAAGGCCGGCTGAGGTAGGGAAGCTCGCCATTCAGGTCATTCATTACCCGCACATTTCGAACTCGACCGATTTCGATAGCTTGGAAGAGGAGCCAGATGTATCCCTCCGATTTCTCACACGTGTCCCCGATTCGGAGCGGCTGCCTGATGCTGTAATTTTGCCAGGGTCAAAAAGCACGATGTCGGACCTCGCGTACGTACGATCGTCAGGCTTTGAGAGATATATTGATCGGTGCTATCAGGCACGCACCCCCATTGTCGGCATATGTGGCGGTTACCAAATGTTGGGCAAGGAGCTCCTGGATCCCGAAGGTGTCGAATCGGCAGCCTCAAGAGCAGAGGGTCTTGGCCTTCTTCAATTAACGACATGTTTTGAGGGCGAAAAGAAAATGGTTCAAGTCCGAGCTCTCAATATCGAAAGCCGCCACGAAGTCGCCGGCTATGAGATTCACATGGGACGAACAAATGGTCCAAGCGCCGCGCGACCCGTTTTCCAAATCCTGACGGAAATGGGGAGGCCAATCGAGCGACTTGACGGGGCGAAATCCGAAGATGGCTTGGTCTGGGGCACCTATTTGCATGGAGTTTTCGACGCGCCGTTGTTTCGGCGGGAGTTTCTAAACATTCTTCGAAAACGTCGCGGATGGCCGCCGCTCGATCCCAAGAAGACCGACTATCCTTCCGAGCCGTTAGATTCTCTGGCCGCGCTGATCCGAAAACATGTCGACCTCGTGGCCCTGGATCAAATCCTGAACGGAATGCTGTGCCTTCCCTAGAAGCGTACACGGGCCAGCGCCTTTCGGGTGCGTGTTTTTAGCGTACCCACTGAATCGCAACGGCGCCACCCGCCATCATCACGGCAGCGTATGCGAACGCAGCTACCGGCGAGTAAAAGCTCCAGACGATACCCACGATCGCGCTGGAAATAAAGTCGCCGACTCCATTCACGCTTCCTGTCACGCCGTAGGCTACTCCACGTTTGGTGATTTCAGGAACAAGATCCGCCGTCATTGCTCCTTCCAGCGCGTCTTGGATGGCAATGAAGGCGCCCCCGAACATGAACAGGAGCGCGATCAAAACGACGTTCTCGAGTTTCGACCAGAAAGCGGCCGCGAAACCCAGTGCCACAATTGCGCCTAGGACATAACCAAGTGCAAGCAATCCTCTGCGCCCCCGCTTGTCTGACAAAGCGCCCGCTGGGTATGCACTGAGCGCGTACAGAACATTGTGCAGGACGTAAAGCAATCCTGCGATTGCCGCAGCACGGGCGACGCCATGCCGTGGCGCGAGCAATTGCGCAGCCGCAAGGATCATCAGGGTATGAGAGTAATCGCCTGCGCCAAAGATTCCGACGCCTACTTGGAATCGAAAGAACGGACGCGGAAGCGTTTCCACAGAAGCCCAGAGGCTAGTGCGCGATCCCTGCCTTCGATTCTCGCGGACCAGAATCGCGAATGTGAGTGCGGATGCCAGCCCCGGAATAAGGGTCAATAAAAAAGCGATACGAAAGGGACGTGAGGGATCGCTCGAGTGCGGGCCTAAGTAAGACAACAAGCCGACGCCGATCAGAGGACCGACGATCGCACCGGCAGTGTCGCCGGCGCGGTGAAAGCCGAACGCCTTTCCGCGCATTTGAGCGGGAACCGATTCCGCGAGCAGGGCGTCGCGCAATGGACTGCGAATGCCCCGGCCAAGCCAGGCGATGACCCGGCCGGCCAAGATCAAGGGCCAGTTGTAGGCGAAGGCAAACAAGGCCTTCGCCGTGCCACTTAAGAAATATCCGGCTACTGCGATCGTCTTGCGGTGCCCCAAACGGTCGGACCACCAACCGGCCCCGAGCTTTACAAAACTGGAGGTCGCATCCGCGACGCCTTCGATTGTTCCCAATGCGGCAGCCGGCAATCCGAGGACGGCAAAAAAGCCTGGAAGTATTGCTGTGGCCATCTCATAGCCGGCGTCGCCAAAAAAACTCGTGAGTCCCATTGCAAAGACATTGCGGTTGAGCCAGCTTGGCCAATGCCGGCGCGGCGTGGGAATGGAGAGTTCTCCTTGGGTTTGCAGAGCCCTTCTCCTCGAACGAGTTACGAGGGCAGAACCATTCAGCCTGAAGACTCGTTTTCAGTCAAGTTTACTTGAGCCTTTCGTATCTGTGAAGATGTTGGCTGGGGCAGACTGGGGCAGTGGGAGCTGAAAAGCGGATTATTCCGGGCGAGCAACTGCGGAATCGAAACGGAACCAGGATACCCGGCCCCGAGCTGCGCTAGTCATTTCCCGAGCATCGGTGGTGCGGTCTAGTTTTGCCTGCCCAATGTAAGCGAAGGCGATCGTCGCCGCGGAGAGGACCCATGGCACGATCGGTGATGCCCAGAACAGTTTCGCGCCGTAACGAAGCGTCACGAGCCATGCCAGCGTAGTCCCTAATCCAGCGAGGATGGCGGCCATGCGCCGGGGGTCCCTCCAGGAGAGCTGATACGCGCAAAGCGCATACATCAGCAATGCGAATGGGAAAGCCACCACCAGATCCACGAACCAATGCTCACCCGTCCCCAGCGTTGCGAATGCGGTCATAGCGAGAAAGCCGAACGCGATGAACCGCTCCGCCCAGCTTAGTCCTCTCGAATACCACCAGGCGAGCAGCGTCCAAGCCAGATGGAGTGAAGGCATCGCATTCCGCGGGCCTTGAAAGGCTGCAGGCTCCAAGAGCAGCCGCTGTAGATCCGCAATGGGAAATGGGTGAAACGGAAAATTTGGCCCGAACATGTTGTGCGGACCACAGGCTGGAAATAAGTTGTAAAACAAAATGCCTGCGGGCCCGGTGATAAGAAAGGCCAGCATTGCTGCGAACGCGCCTTCCTTGAAACGCACTAGACGCCCTGCAAGGATCGTGGTGATCGGAATCGCTAAGCCGATGTACGCAATCAGCGCACTGATGTGGAGCGTTGGAAAGCGCGCGTAGAGTTGACCGGCGCCAAAGGCGAGCTGCGCGCGGAGGCTGCCGTCAAACGATAGCAAGTAAAGATCGAGAGTCTTTGGATGCGCTCTCGCAGTCCATTCCAACATATTGGAGGCGAAATAGTCGGATATCACGAATGCCGCTGCCGGAATGCACGTGTAAAACAATCTCCTGCGGTCCTGATTCCAAATGCTTCGTAAAGCCAGGATTGCGAGGCTGCTCAATCCTAGGAATGAAAACCACGCCATGATCTTTGGCGGGTAGTGGAGAAAATGAAAATCCACGACGCCCAATGCGACCGTTCCTGCCCCGGTCAATGCCGCGTCCAGCCAACTCGGCCGAATCCTCTGGTGCAGGATCACCACGCTCGCAAGAGCCAGGGCAAAAAACGCGTCGTCCAGGGCCTCAGTATAAAATTGGCGGTTGAATCCCAGGATCCCGGCGCTTAACAGGACCAAGAATGTAAGGAAGCTGCGCACAAGGAGCTGTTTCCTGCTTGCCACTGGACTCTCCTAGAAGCCCCTCTTCGGCTGGGCTGATTCCCTAACGCTTGCATCCATAAATTATCGCACTCTGAGCGTAAGTCTGGGCGTCGACGTCCCGGACCGTTGCTCAAAGCGAGAATCATTCGGCGTGACGACGGTGGCGCGTTTCTAGGCACGCGTCATATTGGCCGGTAATTCTGGGGTGATTAGGAAGGGAGGGCGGTGATTTACAGAGGATTGTTGGCTTCGTCCTATGTCTGCGTCCGCGGTGCGAGCGGGCTCTAGGCTTTCACCGATGGCCCGAGTTTGCCAACGTGGGACTCGAGCAGAGCCCAAGTCTTGGATCCTAGGGTGTCCTTCCAGCGCGCGTAGTAGCCGCCGAGCCGCGCGCGGAAGCTGGCCGCGTCTGATTGATTTATGATCATGCCGCGCTGCGTAAGGCGCGCAGGCAAGTCATGATTCATCTTGTCAGTGTCATTCCGCTGCAACTTCACGTACTTCTCGGCGTTGCGCTCGATGATTCGCTGCACGTTGCTGGGCAATCCCTGCCACATCTTCAGGTTGGCGATCAGATTGAAGCCGGACCATATGTGATTCGTCAGGCTGATGTACTTCTGCACTTCATAAAGCTTGAGCAATTCCGCCACATTCAGCGGGTTGTCCTGAGCATCGGCTTGGCCCGTCTTGAGCGCTTCATATATCTTGTTGAAATTGAACACTACTGGAGTGGCGCCCAGAGCGCGCCAGCATTCGATATAGATAGGCGTGTCGGGCGTGCGCATCTTGATGCCGTTGAGGTCTTCTGCCGTGCGGACCGGCCGGACCGAGCAGGTAATTTGCCGAAAGCCATTTTCGAAGCAGCTTCGAGGAAGGGCATAAATACCCTTGGCCGCCATCTCCCTTGCCAGATACTCACCGAGATCGCCGTCAATTGCGTGATAGACCTGAGCCTCATCGCGAAATGCGAACGGTATTCCTTGCACGTTCACTGCCGGTACGACTGTGCCAATTAACCCTCCGTTCAAAGTGAAGAAATCCAGCTCGCCATGCACCAGCATTTTCAGCGCCGCGGGGTCGCTCCCGGGAAGCTGGTCGTTATCTGCAAATGTCGCAACATCGACGCGTCCGCCCGTTTCGGTCTTTACGGCCGCCCACATTTCAACCAGCCGCTTGTGCAAGGGACTGTCCGCGGGCTGATTGTGAAATTGCCTTAGCTTGAAATTCGCCGCTCGGACGCCCCGGTAAATCAAGGTCGTTGCGCTTGTCAACAGGAAACGAGCCGTAAATTGGCGCCTGGAAATATAGGTCATCTCGCCTCCTTTAACCCGCCGTTGCCTTCCTATCCCTACTGAGCAGAATGGGTTAACGAGCGAGTCGAAGTATAACACGATGGCCGAGGAAGAGTTTGGCCCGGGGCTAAGGCTTCTCACCGATTCACATGCAACGGAAATGTGATAGACTTACCGCACTCATAGAACACACCCCGGGAAGCAGCGGCGGTCGTACCAAAGCTGCTTCCTTTTTTTTTCTTCAACCGATGCCGAAGGAAGTAGGATCCAAGCCAGAAAAGGGAGGTGGCGCGCCCGAGGAGACTCGAACTCCTAACCCCTAGCTCCGGAGGCTAGTGCTCTATCCATTGAGCTACGGGCGCGCAGATAGGTGGGCTGACAGGACAACTCATCGTAAAACGGTTTTGAAACGCCATCAATTCGGCCCCGGCTTTCCAATCGATTCCCCTCGCCGTCAAACTGACACTTGAGAACGAGCAAGAACTTTTTAGCCGCGGACTAAGTCTCGCACCTGCTTAGCCAGTTTTTCGATCTCCTCGGATTTGCGAATCAAGTCAACCGATAGAATGCTCGCGGTGTCGTTTTCCTTGAGCTGTTTTTGCAATGCATCAACGAGTTCCGACATTCGGGTAACGTCCTTGACGATAGCCTCGCGATTCGCTTTGAGTATGGCCCGATCCCGTTTCTGGTTTCGCGAGGGTTCCGGAGGTTCTGGCGGTGGAAACGGCGGCGGAAACTGCGACTGGGGCGGCCCCTGTTGCGCGGCCCAAACAGCGGCGGCGGATGCGGCGAACCAGAGCGAGGCGCCGATGAAAACTCTACGCGACGAACACATGGCCATCCTTTCCGGGTACAACAAACGCCTCTCCTAATTTAACCTGTCTAAGGCGCGCGGTCATCCTCTTGTTGACGTTCGCGATACGCCCTGTGCGGCCGGATGGCCGCTCCAAGACGCAATGATATAATGCGCGCTTCCATTTTATCGCGTTAGGCTCATCCTGTGGGCGATGCCCGCGTGACGATGTTTATGACAGACCACCTATTCAAGTGGACGGGGTTTACGCTGGGGCACGGCGCACGCCTACTCGCGATTCTGTTGATCGCCTTTGTCTTGATTCGCGTGCTGCGCATCCTGACGCGACGCCTAATCGCCCCTGCCGGAAGCGAATCCGCTGCACGCGTGGCTAGAATGCGCGAGCAGCAGACTCGAACTTTGGTTGGAATACTTTATAGCGGCGGAACCGCGATCATCGTTATCGTGGCCATTCTGACAGCCTTGCCGGAATTCGGCTTTAATATAACTCCCGTAGCGGCGGCCGCGGGATTAGTCAGCCTCTCCATCGGTTTCGGAGCACAACATGTCGTGCGCGATTTCATCAATGGATTCTTCACGGTTTTGGAGGACCAATACGTGGTCGGCGATACTGTGCGCATCGGCGACGTCGTGGGCCGGGTGGAACATCTGACTCTTCGCCGCACCGTGCTGCGCGACCCTCAAGGCGCAGTGGTCACCATTCCCAACGGGGAAATCACCAAGGTAGCCAATCTGAGCCGGGATTGGGGCCAGCTCTTTCTCGACGCCATTGTCGCCACTGATCAGCCGCTCGATGAGGCGCTGAACGCGCTGGAGGCCGTCGCCGGCGACTTTCGCGCTGACCCATCTTGGTCTCCCATGTTGCTGGACGGCCCCCGAGTGCTCGGAGTAGAGTCTTTAGCCCCCAATGGAACGACCGTACGGTTGCAGGTTCGGACCGCTCCGACGCGCCAAGATGACGTGGCGCGCGAGCTACGCAGGCGCATTCAGATCGAGCTCGCAGCGCGAGGAATCCGGCTCGGTGGCTTGCAGCGCATGCAACTTGTGGCCACGGAGCGGGAAATTCGCCGCGTAGCGGGCCAATAAGCGCTTCCTCTTTTTCGAAGAAGGAATGAGAGCGGCCCGAAGGGGGCAACCGCAGGGCCGCCAGAGTTCCTCCGCTAGAAAGTTCAGATGCCCGCCGTAGGGCCGTACATTGTTTTCAATGCCCTCTTACGGAGTATTTCTGATTGTTCCAAGTTCCTCGAATTGCCATGGGTTAGAGCTTCCTATAATAGCCCACGTTACGCCCAACCCTTGGGGACAAACGTGGAAAGAAAGCGACGGCCTCAAGCTTATACGGGAATAGTGCTCGCTGCCAGGTTCTTACTCCTTCGTGTCGCTCTTGTCCTATGTTTCAGCGTTTGCTGAGCTGCGTCAGACCACTCATCGCGCCGGCCAGGAAAGCAAGACAAATCGGCAGGAAGGCAACCCTGAGAAAGGCCTCGCTGGACCCACGCGGCCCGCGCGGCGTCGAGCGAAAACATTTGGGTGTGGCTACTTTTTGGCAATGAGCTTCCTCCACTTCACGGACTGGTTGAGGCGCTTCTGGTCTTGGTCAACATGGAAGGGCCAGTACTCCTCGAAATGCTCTGAGAGGTAAACTGCCCGCAGCCGCAATACCGCCTCGGCCATAGGCAGGGTCCAGCGCATCCCGGAACGTTCCATCCTGTCTTTGACCAGATTCTTGCAGGCTCCTTCGACCGGGCCGCTAGCGATGGGGTAGCCGTTAAGGAGATAAGAGTCGTAGCGCATTCGGGCGCGGTTTCGGTAGTAATGAGCTGTGACGGTCAGCACAGTTGCTCGTCTTGGTCCTTTTAGCTTACGGTTGGTCGCCATTTGGCGCAGGCCTTTGACCACTTGGCTCACCTCCGCTCC
>QHYS01000094.1:1814-6561 GCA_003223325.1 Acidobacteriota bacterium | reverse complement strand
TGAGGCAGCCCAACGCGGGCGGCTGTTGCTTCGCCAAGCGGAACGCTTCCCAGAGCGTCACCTGGTTGGCCGTGAGAACCGGCTTGCCCAACGCCTGTTCCAGTTCGGGAAGAATGTCCAGTGTCGGCAGCGCAGTATCAGGCACCACGAGCGCCTCCGCATCCGGCGCGTCCGTCGCAAGGCAGATCTCGACCAGCCTCCGCTGGTCGAATAGCGCGGAGTCCCACCCCGACCGGTTATCCAATCGGCGGCTCTTCACGGTCTCTATGCCATTCTGTGCAAGGAAGGCGAAGAATAACTCCGTTGCCTCCAGCGGATACGGTGAAACCACAGCCACCCGTGCGACGCCCAGGCTTTGGATGGCCTCGGCGAACGCAAGCGATGTGCTGCTGGCGGGTGCCTGCGCCGCCTTGGCGATCGCCTGCGCCTGACTGTGCGCCCGCTCGACGCCGATCACAAAGCTGCCGCTGGTGCACGCCCACATCACCGAATCCACCCCGATGCGGGCCAGGCGCCGCGCCGCGTCCTCGAGATAATCTATCCGCGCGGTCTCGATGAGCGACTCGACGGCGTGATCGCCGCTGCCGGTATCGGCGCCACATCTCGAGATCACGACGTAGAGGCGCGCCTCAGCGGGCGCACTCTCGACCGCGCGATAGTACTCGGGTTCTGTGCCTCCGCTCGGCAAGATAATTCCTATCCTCACGGCGTGCTTCACGGCTCCACCACCGTCAGACGACAAACATTTCGCGCGGAAAATGCGTCACGGGCTCGCACCCGGTCTCGGTCACCAACACCGTCTCGCTGATATTGATCAAGTGTTTCCCCAACTCAAAGAGGCCGGGAACGAGGTGAAAGGTCATGCCGACGCGCAGGGGACGCTCGTCGCCTGCCCAGATGGACATGATATGGCCCTCACCCCAGTCGGGAGGATAGTTGATTCCTATTGAATAGCCGGTGCGGTGGCCGAACAAATGGGAGTAGCCATATTTTTCGAACACTCTCCGGGTCACCTGGTGCACCGCATCCGAGGTCACGCCCGGCTTCATCGCGGCAATGACGCTTTCTAGAGCTTCAATGGAAGCCGCGGCGCGACGCTTCACCTCCTCGCCGGGGCGTCCCACGATTCCCATCCGAACCAGCGCAGCGGCGTAGCGCTTGACCACGCCCGGCAACTCATACGCGAGGACGTCGCCGCCCTCGTACCGCCGCCCCGCCCACGTCGCGTGGCAAAGCGACGAACGCGGACCACTGGTGATGAAGGGGGGGAGGCCGGCGTACTCGCCCCCGTTGCGAACCATTTCCGCGATGATGGCGGCGGCCACTTCATTCTCGTTGGTCCCTTCCCGCGACGCCTCTATCCCCGCACGCATCGCCTGCTCGCAGATACGGGCGCCTGCGCGAATGTACGTCAACTCTTCCGGCGTCTTGATGACCCGCAACTCTTCAACGGTTCCGGAAGCATCGACGAGCTGTCCTCCCGCCTGCTTGATGCCATCCTGAAGCTGGATATACCGCTGCGGGCCGATGAACCACGCTGTGGACTCCGCACCGATCTTTCGGTTTGCCACCCCCAATTCGCGGAGCAACCCTAAGGTGGCCTCAATGGGATCCTCGCGATCCTCGTACCCGACCGTGAGGCGCGACCAGCTCCTTCCGAGGGTGTTGGTGGTCTCGATTCGGCGCAAGACGTTCACCGGACGCTGGGTGGGGGAGACGACGCATGCCTGATAAAAGTAGTATCCGGGAGAGTCGTGGCCGGTCACATAGTAGATATTCTCAGGGGTAAAACTGACAAACGCATCCAGCCCTCGCCGTGACATCGTCGATCGTATTGCGGTGAGCCGTCGTTGGTACTCGCCGTCCGTAAACGGCAACGCATCCACCAACGGTCCGGTTCCTTCCTGAATCTTGACGGATCGAGCGACCATAGGTCCCCCCTTTACGTTCTGATGATGCCGGAACCGACTCGAACGTCCTGGCCTTCCCCGGCTGCTCTCCGTGATTTCTTAATCACTTAGTCCCCTAGGGCCCCTGATATCGCGGCGGGGTCCACATAGACCTCGACTTCGTCGCCCTCTCGATGGCGCGATGTGCCGAGCGTATTCTGTTCTTCCGCGCGCAATCGCAGTCCCCCGTCGACCTCCAGCTCGTAGCTCGTCACAGAGCCACTGTAGATGGCCTGGAGAATCCGGCCTCTGGTTCGGATCCCGCCTTCGCGCGGACTGCCTCGAGGATCGAGTTGCACACTCTCAGGGCGCAGCACAAGGTGAAGGGTTTCCTGGGAGTCGGCCAGCTGGAATAGGTTCCCGGGCACCGCGAAGACGGCGCCATGTTCCGTCCGGTACACGCTGGTGCCCCCACGGTGTTCGAGGCTGCCCCGGATCAGGTTCACCCTGCCGATAAACTCGGCGACGAAGCGATTTGCGGGCCGGCGATAGATATCGTTTGCGTCACGTAGACTGCGGTAATGCCCAACCGGCGCTGCAGCGCACGCAGCTCCAGTTGCATCTCTTTACGGAGTTTCGCGTCGAGATTCGACAACGGCTCGTCCAGGAGAAGTACCTTGGGCTCGATCACGATGGCTCGTGCGAGCGCAACGCGTTGCTGCTGGCCGCCACTCAACTGGCGTGGGAGTCGATCCCCGGTCCCCCTCAGCCGCACAAGGTCCAGGACATTGGCCACCCGGTCCGCGGCTTCGCTCCTCCCGACCTTGTGCATCCTCAGGCCGAAGCTAATATTTTCGGACACGGTCATGTGCGGAAACAGGGCGTAATTCTGGAACACCATTCCGATGTTCCGCCTGTTCGTCGGCACATCCGTGACGTCATCGCCGAGGATCTTCACGGCGCCGGCGTCAGGCTCAGCTAATCCTGCAATAAGGCGTAGCGTTGTGGTCTTCCCGCACCCACTCGGTCCGAGCAGCGAGAAGAACTCACCGCGTAGCACTTCCAACGAGACAGCGTCCACGGCCGCCGCACGACCATAACGCTTCGTTAGATTGACGAGCTGCACGGCCAGGTTGCCCACAATTCGCACCCCGGTTTCCATTAGGACCCAGACGTACCGACGATCCGTCGGATCCCGATCAATCGCTCGAGGATCACGAGCACCCCGATGGCCATGGCAATCAAGAAGACACTAAGCGCGGCGAGGATTGGATCATTTCCGTTCAGGATGAGCTCGTAGATCCAAATCGGCACGGGCTTCGCCGCGTTGACCGACAGAAAGAACGACACCGTGAAATTGGTGAAGGAGGTGAGAAACGCGAAGATGGCGCCAGCCAGAATCCCCGGCCGGATCAGTGGAAGCGTAATATGCCAGAATGTTTGGAGCGCATTCGCGCCCAGCGTCTGCGCCGCCTCCTCGATGTCCTCCTCGTACACCCTGAGGCTCGCCCCAACGCTCAGAATGACGAAGGGCAGCGTCACGACGACGTGGCCGATCAGAAGCCGGGTAAAACGATCGAACAAGCGATACTCGCTGAATGTCAGCAACAGACCGACGCCGATGACGAGTGAAGGAAATATCAACGGAAGCATGAACAGATTCTGAAAAACTTCCTTCCCTCTGAAAACAAACTTGTGGAACGCGTACGCCGCCAAAACGCCACCGATGGTGGCAATAACGGACGCCATCACCCCGAGGTTGGTGCTGAACCATATCGACCTGGCAAGGCCTGGATGCAACCCGGGAGCATTCCGGAGGGCATCGACCAACCTCCCGTACCAGATGAGTGAAAAACCATGAGGCGGAAACTCAACGGTCCTGCTCGCTGTGAACGACGTCAGAAAGATGATCAGGATTGGGGCAAAGAGAAAGGCGAAGACGAGCCCGGCGAAAGACCAGAGTCCGACACCGGCGACATCGAGCCGCCTCCGCCGTGGACCCACACGTGCGCGAGGGAGTGAGAGGTCGGTGGCCACCGCCATTAGGACCATCCCCAGGGCTTGCCTCGCGTCGACGTCACTTACACACCCGCTCTCGTCCGGTAGCCAGAGGCGTCCGTGCGCAGGACGCGACCGTAAAGGAAGAGCAGTATGAGCGTGAGGACCACGAGGAGGATCGACAAAGCGGCGCCAAGGGGCCAGTCGAGCGTGACACCCATCTGGTCGCGAATGAGGAGGCTCATCACCGTAACGTTGCCCCCGCCGAGTATGAGCGGGCCGACGAGGGAGGCTGAGGGGCAAGGTGATCAGCCAGAACTTCTGCCACTTGCCGGCTCCGAGGGTGGCGCTCGCCTCGCCGAGATGCGGATCAATCTTCTGCAAAACCGCGGCGATCGGGAGAACCATGAACGCGAGCGTTTCATGCAACAGTTCAGCGACGACCCCCGGCTCGGTGAAGAGCAGCTTAGGCGGTGTCTTGCTGAGACCAAGTCCGACGATGGCCGCGTTCACCAGCCCGCCGTTGCTGAGCAGCACGATCCAGCCGTAGGCTCGAATCACGACGTCCATGACAAGCGGTGCGACGACCATCATCATGATGAAATTGCGGTATCGTGGAGACCTCGCCATCAGGTACGCGACGGGGTACCCCATGACCAGGGCGATCAGCGTGACGGCGAAGGCGAGGCGCACGGTCTTGAACAGGGCGCTGGTAAAGTAGGATTGCGCGAAGAACTTTTGATAACTTTCGAGTGTCCAAGCGGACACGATGCCCGTGGTCGGGGCCCAGCGATCGAAGCTGAACCGAATCAGGAACCCGGTACCGATGAGAAGAAACGCCACAAAGGCCAATGAAGGGA
>QHYS01000094.1:0-1796 GCA_003223325.1 Acidobacteriota bacterium | reverse complement strand
GAAGAAACGCCACAAAGGCCAATGAAGGGAGTAAGAGACCGTATGGAAGCGCCGATCCCCAGCCAATTCGGACGGTCCGAGCTCGAAGCGTTCGGGTGGTCATCCCCCCGCCCCTTGACCCGACACACAAACCGTTGAGAACGTCGAGATAGGGACGCGCCAACTCGCCCAGCTGGCGCGTCCCTCCCGCTGCTACCCTTTCAGGACTTGGTCATACCGCTGAATCCATTGCTGCCGCACTTTCGCCAGATGGATCGGGTCGACATGAAGAACCCGAGGGAATTCTTCCGGCATCACGAGATTGTCCGTGACACTGGGGTCGCTGATTTTGACCTTCCTGTTCGTAGGGCCCCACCACAGGCCCTTGGCCATCCCTACCTGCGCCTCGGCGCTCAGCGCCTTGTTGACGAAGAGTTCGGCCAGTTCCTGAGATCCCGGGTGACCCTTCGGGATGGCACACGTGCCGATCGCGGTAAAGACACCCTCTTTCACTTTCGTGGTGCCCTTGATCGGATAGCCTCTGGCCATCTGTTCCTTCCAAAGATAGGGAAGGTAATACATCAACGCAATGTCTCCGTTCTTCATCAACTCTCCGGCCGCGGCGTAGTCGCTGACAAAAGAGTGCACATTCGGTTTGAGCGTTGCGAGCTTCTTGAACCCAGGCTCGATGCGGAATTCATCGCCCCCGGCAAGCTTCGCGGAGAGGACAATCAGCTTCATCGCATCGGTTCCATCAGAGGTTGGAAGTCCCACTTTCCCTTTCAGTTTGGGATCCCAGAGGGCCTCATAACTCGTGGGCGCTGACTTGTAATAGTTCGTGTTATAGACGAGCGTATCGCCGAAGGTGAAAAAGCCGATGCCCAGGCCATCCTTAACGATGAACTGGGGGTCGACGTCCTTCGTGTTGAGGATTTTCGAGAGATCGAGCTTCATCAGCAGACCTTCGGGGGCGGTTTCATATATGCCCACGTCGTCCATCATGGTGACGTCGAGCTGAGGATCGTTCTTCTGCGCACGAAGCTTGGCGATGGAGTTAGCGGTATTCCCGTAATCGATGACCACCTCAGCGCCGGTCTCGGCCTTAAACGGATCGACCACGTTCTTGATGATGGTGTCGCCTTCCGGACCGGACCAGAAGTGAACGCTCAGTGTCTTGCCGGCAAATCGTTTCGCCTGACCAAACACCACGTTTGGCACCGCAAAGACTGTGGCGGCAGCGCCTATTGTGGTCAGGAATTTCTTGCGGCTCAGTCTGTGCCCGGACCCCCGTTGCGACCGATTTTTGCTCACTCTCCCACCTCCAGCGGGGTCGATATCCGCCGTTCCCCCGGCACGTCGTTCTGCAGCGCGCTTGGCCGGTCCTTCTTCGGAACTCAACAATTGGTTGCATTTTTCAAATTGCACCGCGCCGCCGTGGGGCCCCGGGGCACTACAGACTAGTCCTTGGACCGCCGATGAGTTGCGCCACCACTACTTGGATGCCAATCGAACCGAAGCTCCTTCACAACATACTCTTCATAGGCCCCGTCGTCATGTTGCGCGATCTTGAGAATGTGTTCGGCATCAGGCCCGATCGGGACGCGCAGGGGTCCCGATTCCTTGGCCATCTCTGCCACGATCACCTGGGCCGCCTCGCTGGCTGGCATCGCGGTTGGGCACATTTTCGGGAAGGCCCGTTCCACTGCCGCCCGCATCTCATTGTATGGACTAGTTGGCGAAATCGCCTGGGCGAATCGCATCGATCGGGGCGCGAAATCAGTTGCGATATTGCCGGGCTCAAAGCATATGATACGAAT
>QHYS01000376.1 GCA_003223325.1 Acidobacteriota bacterium | reverse complement strand
TGGCTTATCGTAAAACTTGCGAAGTTGGGAGCCTTGGGAGACGTCACCAAAACCATGTTTGACGGCATACTCTCGACCTTCTCCTTTCTAAGCCCCAAGGGGCATTCCAGCAAATAGGTCCTGATTCCGATAACAACATTTTAGAAGTAGAATGCCGCTCAAATGACGGCTATTGAGCCCAAAACTGAGACCGTATTGAGAAGCATAGGGCTATTTCTTTTGTACGGATTCATTCTCTGGCGTACTTTCAAAGACAATCGGGGAAACCGAGTTATTCAGTGCGGCAGCATCACACTCATGCTGTTTATGGTGATGGTGGCATTGATGCGAATTCCACACCTTCCCATCGATTACGTCGCATGGTTGGGGCCTGCGCTGTTCCTGCTTTGCATGCTCACCTTGTTTTTCTTAGTCCAACAGGCATACCGCGCAGTGCGTAATCTCAAGACCCGGAAATAGCCATAAGCGATTTCAATCAGAAACTGCGAATCTCTGAGCGTAGGTCCCGAGAAGCGGGATTTTCGCTAACTGCGATTTGGGGGCTGGCGTACTTTCCGAAATCGCGACTTTCCAGGACTTGGCTCTCACGTTGTGGCCATTTCCTCGGAGTTTCTCTTCAGGTGTTGACAACCCTCCCCGAAGTTGCAATGCTCGAATGGGTTCCGACTTTCGTAAAGCCCGATCTCTCGAATCACCGTGGATATGGCCTTGTTTCAATCTATTTGAAAAGGTTCACGCTGAGCTTGAGAAGCTCAGATCGAACTTCGCGCAAGTCAGAACAGAAATGTTAAATGAGCGGGTGATTAGAGCTGAGCATCACTTGGGATTTAATGTAGTCTTATTCCCTGCTTCCGAAGCTCGCATGAGAGCGTGCTGCCAGCTATTAAGAACGTGGGAACCGGAAGCCCCTGAGAGGAGATTCCAACATGACGCTGTTTCGCACTGTCCTGCTTACGAGCGGTCTCGTCCTCGCGCTCTCAAGTGGAGCGGCTCAAGCGCAACCGAGCGCGCAAGACACACCGGCCAGTCGCGCCGCCAGCAAGCCTATGGTGACCTTGCAAATGCCGGCGCTGCCAGCCCCGGTCCCCGTTACCCTTAATCCTAAGACCACCGCTTTGCTGGTGCTCGACTACGTTGAGCCCATCTGCAACTCCCAGCCGAAATGCAAGGGCGAGATGCTGCCGGCCATGACCCCATTCATGGCGCGGGTACGCAAGGCCGACCTGGTCGTGGCATATGGCACCCGCGAGGAGAACGTGTCCAAGTGGCTGCTGGAGGTCGCTCCAGAGCCGGGCGACATCAAGATCGTGAATACTGCCCAGGACAGGTTCTACAACACTGATCTCGATAAGGCGCTGAAGGCGAAGGGTATCACGACGATCATTATGGTCGGCTGGAAGGTCAGCGGCTCGGTGGCCTACTCATCGGTCGGAGCGACGGTGCGCGGTTACACCGTGGTCATCCCGGTGGATACGACCGCAGCCACCACCGACTACGAGCAGGTCATCGGTTTCTATAACATATTGAATCAGCTCAATGGCAACCTGACGAACCAGCCTTTGAAGCCAAAAGCCCCAACGCTGAGCCGCACGGACATGATCACCTTCCGATAAGCCATTTGGGGGCTTCTCCTGCAGCATTTTTGATTGATGAGAGAACCCAACTTGCCGGTTGAGCCGGCAAGGATTATCGGCAACTGGGAAAATGAGGAAAGCCACTTTGCCGGGACATTGCTCTTGAGAACACCTGAACCTCAAAGCAGGTAGACGCAGCGAACTGTGAGATAGAAGATGCAATCGATCTCGTTCGCAGTGGTGGAACGGACATTACAACGTGAGCCTGGCACAGCGTTGACCGATACGATGCGAATTAATGCGAAGAACGCAATGTTGTTTGCGCTCACGCTGATTTCGATCTGGAGGGGACTGCCTGCCTTCGGCAATGACGGGGCTGCTTCGGTGGGAGTGGGCGGGATTCAACTCAAACGGGAAGCTCGCATTTCAATGGAGAAGGAGCGCCTAACGGTTGCTCGGGAGAAAGTCACCGTCGAATACGAGTTCCTCAACTCCACAGATGAGGACATAACCACAGAGGTAGCGTTCCCAGTGCCTCCGTACGACGAGACTTACCTTGATGCTAGTTTTCACAAAAGGCTCGACGATTTTCGAGTGTGGGTTGAAGAGCGCGAGACGAAGTATGAGACCGATGTCAAAGCGATGCTGAATGGCGTCGATTATAGTGAGCTCCTCCGAAATATGGGGGTGGATGTGGTTTCTCTGGGGCACTTCGGTTTCAGCGACAAGCGCTACGACCCTACTCACCGGATGTCGAGAAACTGTCCCCAGCGCAGCGCGACGAGCTAAAGCGGCTCGGTTTGATTTCGAACTACAACGGCTTCATGGCATGGACAGCCGTAAAAACCTACCACTGGACACAGACTTTTCAGGCACACAAGATACTTCACGTGCGTCATGTATATGCGCCGATCTTAGGGTACGGGGGACTTCAGCCTGAAGTTGTCTTTCCCGTCCCCCGACAGGACATGACCCCTGAGTTCGCAGCAGCCGTTCGTGATTCATGTATCGATGCAGTGCTCCAGAAAACGCTAACCGCCGCCGCACGAAAAGAGAAAAAGGGAGAATGGGGCTACATCGGGAATCTACAGATCGACTATATTTTGACCACGGCGAACACTTGGAGGACGCCAATCAAGGACTTCGAGCTGATTGTCGAGCGGCCCAAACCGCAACCGCCAGGAGCAAACCAGTGGTTCGTGAGTTTCTGCTGGGACGGCCCAGTGAAACAACTCGACGCCAATCACTTTGTCGCTCGCTCGATCAACTTCGTACCAAAGCGAGAACTGCACGTGGCTTTTTTCGGGGTCCAGTAGAGTCATATACCTCGGTAGCGTCTTCCGCGCAGGCGCACATCACCGCACGGTCCGAAAGTGTCGGGACCAGCAAGAGCAGCAAAGAAACCGTGTGGTGCATCGCCTTCA
>QHYS01000093.1 GCA_003223325.1 Acidobacteriota bacterium | reverse complement strand
GCGAGTGGGATCTTCCGCCAGTTGGTCGAGGACAGATTTGAAGTGCGTCTCGGGATCTGGGAAACGGAAAGCCAAGGTGTGGACCAGGGTCGTGAGGATTTCACGGGTCTTGGCTCCTGCATCGGATTGCGATCCGAAGCTCGTTTTGCGGGTGATGATCGTGGGACGCAGCTCACGCTCCGCCCGGTGGTTATCTGCAGCGACGCGCCGATCTTCGACCCCATCTTCCGAGCTGTGGGCCTGGAAGGGGCGACGGGCCGAAGGGGTAGAGGAGCCAAACGGTCCCTGTTCGGCTCGGCGCTCGCGGTAGTGCCACTGCTGCTTCAGGCGGCGAACTTCTTCCTCGAGCTGATCGATGCGGCGCTGTTTCTCGAAGCAGTCCAGGCAAAAATTTATGCCCACGCCCGATCCTCCCTGTCGGGAAGTTCGGTATAGGTGGGAGCGGTGGCCTGGCAGAGGCGCCGTTGGACACGCCGGCAAAGAGGATAGACGAAAAGCAGTTTGGGCCGGAGAGGGGTCGCATGGCGGAAACCTTTTCCGCGAGCGCAAGCGTGATGAGCTGGTTGAGAGCCACGCCTTCGGACTCGGCCGCCTTGCGTGCTTCGGCCAGCAGCGTGGGCGGTACGCGCAAAGCGAAATTGCTTCGTCTCATCGATTCACTCCTTGGCTTTTCATCACTCGGCTTCCTTTGCTAGTCGGCGGAGCACTTCCCGGAGCCCAGGAAAACCGAATGATCGATGTGGCCAAGCATTGGCCTCATGACACGACACCGGGCATGAAACCCTCCACTGGAGGAACCAAAGGACGCCCGAATGGTTGACGCGCCGTCCGCGTGAGGTGATCACCAGGCCTTCTGGAGATTCTTAAGCCCCTGGAGATAGTCTTCCTTTTCCACCCTGCTTTCGACCCCGAATTCCGTTAGGATCGTCATCAACTGTCCGACCGGAACCCCGCCAATTCCGCAGCCCTGCTGAGCGAGGCCTCTCCCTTC
This sequence comes from Acidobacteriota bacterium, assembly GCA_003223325.1. Classification (GTDB taxonomy): domain Bacteria; phylum Acidobacteriota; class Terriglobia; order Acidiferrales; family UBA7541; genus Palsa-189. Next base: position 18,004 of record QHYS01000093.1, on the reverse strand, counting down.
TTGTATCTCTCGACAGCGAGCAGGATTCTTCCGCGCGTGACCATGTCTCGAACAGCTTTGGATAGATCACCCCCTTCCTCTTTGGTGATCTCGTGAAGAAAATCATAGTTCTCGCGATCCATGCGAACGCTCATCGTCTTGCTCATGGCTTTGCCTCCAATTTCCGTCTCGCGTCCTCGACAGTCGAATTCTCGTACCGCCCGTATTTCGCGAGTAGCGCGAGCTTTTCAAGCGCGTCAGGTTCTTCGAGCCACCCCCTCCCCCGGATTCTGATCAGGATGTCCACCGCTGTGGTGAATGCGACGCCCAATAACTTGCACGCGTTGATCCCGTTCTTGTCGTCAATGCCGAGGACCTCAGCTTTCTCATGAAGCGCAAGCGCGATGGCCTCTGCTTCTCCCCTGCCCAGGCTAAAGTCTGCTTGCAATTTGGCAACGAGGCGCCGATTCTTAACCACAACTGTTTTGATGCGCGACTCATCCAGGGCTCTTTGAATGATGACCGCATCCAGCGCCTTCTTAAAGCCGCAGCATTCCCTCTCAACCTGACCGGGAATCGCTACTGGCACGCTGCCGTTGGTGGACATCCCCAAATTGCTGGCCGCAACCGAGCACCTTGAAGACGATGTGGAAACGGCGGAAGAGATCAAGCTACTGATAGCCCCAGGTTCATCGCTCGGAGGCGCCCGCCTACTTTAGTGCGTAGATGTCGTATGTGACGGTGGTACCAACACGCTCGCCGACACCGACCGCCTGGAGTCGAGTGAGCCAGACATAGCGCGATTCGCCGGTCTCAAAGAGGGGTGCAATCCGCAGCGATGCGCCCGCGTCGGTCGTCTGGCCGATGCCATTGTACGTCACTAGAATCAGCGCCCCATCGTCCGTTTTCAGCGTGAGGCGAACGTCGAGCCGGTAGCTGCCGTCGGCCCGGTTGGTGATCCAATCCCCGGCCGGCGTCTGCACCGACGCTTTGACACGCGGGCCTTCGAAGCGGCCGCCGATGACCTGCACAATCGTGCGCGTCCCCTGCGGCCCGTTTTCGACAACAGTGCGGGTGCCGGTTTCGGCACGTAGCGTGCCGAGGTACTCGAACGCCGGGGCGCGCGGCGGCTCGATGGCCTGCGGGGCCCTCGAAGCGGCCGTAGTTGGCACGCGCGTAGAAGTCTGAGCGAGAGTGAAAAGACCGGACAGAATCGGTCCGAGGCAGACCAGCAACGCAGTTACTACACGCACGGTTCCTCCTTTATTGGAAGCCCGATTATAGCGACGTCGCCCAAGCCGTGCGAGTCGAATATTCTCATTCCGGGAGCCGGAACGTGACGCGCGGTGCCAATCCAAAGAGTCCCCGTCGATAGGATGCCGGACCACAACGAGCACACTCTCGACGCGACTATCGTCCAGGCATTCGAGCAGCACGCCTTTGCCCGCCGTGCCGGTCGCGCCGAAGATGACACCTTCATCGATGGTGTACGAGCTCTGCCTTAAGAGTCCACATGCATCCGAAGCTTATCCTTGGCCCATTCACGCAGGAAACCCGGACAATTCCTGAGTTCGATGCTCTTGAGCTCGCAAGCTGCAAAAAAACGCACTACATCGCGATCAACGAGCGTCACTTCTGTAAGGTCCAGAGAGAGTGAGACGGTTTGATCGTGCACACTTTGCGGGAAAGGAGCCGCAAAGTGCACCGGGGAAAAGGTGTGCGACAGCGGTAATCGGGGGCATGGTAGCATTCAGGCGGGTTCATGGAAGTCCTGGAATGCTGCTCGCCCTTAAATTTCTGCCGCTCACATTCAGTGCTCTGTTGCCCGTTATCAATCCCATTGGCTCGGCGTTGGTTTTGCTGGGTTTAGTAGGTCCTTCTCCACCCGAGGTTTTTCGCAGTCTCGCGCGCAAAATTGCTTTCAGTACAACATTGTTCTTGCTCACAATCGATGTAGCGGGAGCGGCCATTCTCGCCTTCTTCGGGATCTCCCTTCCGGTGGTTCAGTTTGCCGGAGGCTTCGTGCTCGCGGCCATGGGTTGGAATCTACTCAATCAGAAGGACGTGGCAACAGAGAATAATATCTCGGCCTCACCGGCAGGTAGCAGCTCGCTTGGCGACAAGATTTTTTATCCTTTCACTTTTCCCGTGACAGCGGGGCCGGGCTGCATCGTGGTTACTTTGACTTTGAGTGCCCATGCTTCCCAGAAGAACTTCATTGATGAGGGATTCGCTCATCTCGGCATTCTGGCGGGCATTATTTTGAACAGCGTCGCCGTGTACTTGAGCTATGCCTATGCGCAGAAACTCACCGTCAAAATTCCGCGACAAACCGTACACGGCGTCTTGCGCGTGATCGCGTTCATTCTTCTTTGTATTGGGGTGCAGATTGCGTGGAAAGGCTTGGACGCACTCATCCTCTCAACCGGAAAGACCTGAACGAAGCACCCGGAGTACTCGGATCTGGTTGTGCATGGAGATGGACTGAGCGTAGCCTTTTTTGTTGTCAAAAGTGCTACGCATTTGGACCCTTCCTGGGGGTGAGACATTCATTTGATCAGCCCCTTAACTTACTCCCGATGCTGGTATGGTTCGATGGTCGCAAGACTCCCGATCTAGCTTAGGACGACGGCGGTGACTCCCAATTGCGAACCCTTCATTCGGGCCGTGAACGAGGCCGTTAGACTCGTCGTCCGTAATTCCTATTCGGTCGACCATATTTCTTGTATTACGTACTGTAATACGATAGAGTGAAATTAGGGTGACTCTATGACATCTCTCCTGACATTAAGACTGGAGCTGAAGACTCGGCAACGCATCGCACGCATAGCGAGCCGGAGGCGAATTTCCACTTCCGAAGTGATACGGGAAGCGATCGAGGCATGGTTGGAAAGGCAGGAACCGGTGGCGGCGCCCTATGACGCAATGTCCGATTTGCTCGGGGTCGTCAACGGTGGGAAGCCAAGGCGCTCGGCGGAAACAGGTCGTCGCTTTAGAGAAGTCTTGAAGAGTCGGCGGAAACGCCTGTGATTCTGGTGGATGCAGGGCCGCTAGTCGCCTTGGTCGATGCGGATGATCAATTCCACAAGAAGTGCGTCGCCGCCTTGAAGGAGTTACGAGAACCCCTGGTCACTGTTTGGCCTCCGGTGACGGAGGCGATGTACTTGCTGGCCGATTTGCCCAAAGCCCAAGAAGCTCTCTGGGAGATGCTGGCGCGACGAGGATTGCAGCTCCTGCCACTCGACCTCGCTGACGTTCCTCGAATACGCGAACTGATGGGCAAGTACGCCAACCGTCCAATGGATCTTGCCGATGCGGCACTTATTAGGGTTGCTGAGCGTGAAGGTATCCGAAAAATCTTCACTGTGGACCGCGAGGATTTTAGTGTCTACCGTCTTCATGGACGAGCGCACCCTAAGATCATCCCCTGAACAGCATCAAACAGACTTGAGCCAATCTCATCGATGCCGTGCGCGAGCGTCGGGTCCTTCTCGACGCTTGCGGTGACGTAAGACGGGTACCTCCTTTCGTTCTGCTGACAAGTTGCTAACAGTACGACCCCGAGCGAATCTGCTCTATCGCACGGACCTGCTGCGCTCGCGGTGTCGCCTCGGATCGGACGCATCCACGGGACCGTCGACGGCGCCCCATGGCATTGGGCCAGTGGCGAGCCGGTCATCATCAACGGCGTTCCCGCAGGACCACCCAAGGTCCTCATTCAACTGGTGAACGCGAACCATCAGCCGTTCGATCAAGGCGTGGTCGGGTCGCTGACAAACATCCGCCCGCAGGCAGAGCACATTTGTCTATGATGATGCGTGGACGAGGTCACGTCGCTTCAGAGTGGGAAGCGCTTTGATTGATTTCCCGGACTTTTTCTGGGCAAGCCGCAGGTCATAGAGGCTCTGCAGATTCAGCCAAAACTGAGCGCTCGTGCCAAAAAAATGAGCAAGCCGCAGGGCGGTGTCACCTGTGATGGACCGCGTTCCGTTCAAGATTTGTGTGATGCGATTAGTTGGTACGCCGATCTTGCGCGCCAACTCAGCCGCACTCATGTCGAGTGCTTGCAGTTCCTCAGCCAGGTGTTCGCCTGGATGGATAGTAGGAAGTGCCATAGTGATGCTCCTAGTGATAGTCAACGATCTCCACGTTTGCAGGTCCAGGTGCCCGATCAGGCCACTCACAGCAGAACCGCCACTGATCGTTGATGCGAATACTGTACTGTCCTTTACGGTCCCCCACGAGAGCTTCGCAGTGGTTGACTGGCAATGCGGCAAGATCGCGGAGTGATCCAGCAGCTTCCATACGATCCAACTTCAGCCGAGCGCACCGCTCAAATCCAGAGAATGCCTTGACCCGTTTCCCGGCGGCGACCTCTGGTCCGCTTATCCGAATAGCTGACGATCACACATGCCAAACCCTACTTGTCGCCAATTTAGAATTACTGCCGCTGAACTGGAAGACATGTATGCAGGAGACTGTGTTCGAGAGAGTTGATCACTGCGCCCGCTGCAGCAAACTCATCGTAATAAGTGCCTCGGTAACTGAAACAATTTCGTGTCCGCGGTGCGGCCACAATTGGCCTCACGAAATTCCGGGGCAGTTACTGCAAATCGAAAAGCGGATCGACCCAGACCAGAGACTCAATCGGCCGTGGGGCGTTCTGCAACTATGTTTTGAAGTCGAAAGAGACGCTATCTAATGTGCGCGGAAAGCCGGATTTGATTTGTTTCGATGATCCGCTCGGATGTCGGGCAGAGTGCCGCAATTCCAGACAAAGTTGAGAGGGAAGGCGTTGACTTTTCGGAAGTGGGCAGCTGGCGAGAGATACGTATGGGACGTTAGCCATGAAACAGTGGATTGGCGAATTATTTTTGCGACGCGAAGTTCGGACAGATGGGCCAACCGATCCAAGGTAGCCATGAAAGATTGGATCGGCGACATTTTCTTGGAACCTTTCCAGGCAAATTCGCCTCGCACAAGTTTCTCGGTGCCGCTCGAAAGGTAGCCATGAAAATCGGGATCGGCCAAAAAAGTTCTGGGCGATCGCGCAACTCCGGTCCCCATCAACTTTTAGAGTTCCCCGCAACACCACCGATCGCTTTTCATTTCCAATGAGTTTGCGTTCCGGCGCGAATCGATCCACTACGTCGATCAACTCCGACTTCGAACTGCAAAGGCATTTCCCAGCGTCAAGACGGCAGATGTAAGCAATGCGCGCTTCGATGCGAGCCGGATTGTTCTGGCGTATGTTCCGACCGCATTTCGGAGGCGGCATCGGTGTTCGCGTCGGTCGCAGAACTCGCCAAGGGGCTGCGCAACGCGCAGTACGTGATCGATCCCGTAACAATCGAGGTCGTTTATCTCGCGGCCAGAATGCGGAAACCGCTGCTCGTGGAAGGCCCACCAGGATGCGGAAAGACAGAGTTGGCGTATGCGGTGGCAGCCGCGGCAGATACCGTGGTGGAGCGTTTGCAATGCTACGAAGGCATCACCGAAGAGAAAGCCATTGGCAAGTTCGATGAAGCCTTGCAGCAGCTCTTCCTTGAGACGCACAAGGAAGCCCTCGGCCAGTATTGGGATGGAATCCGAAAACAGCTGCACTCTCTCGATTTTTTCGCAGAGGGTCCGCTGTTACGCGCGCTTCGGCACAACTCAAGGCCGTGCGTATTGTTGGTCGATGAACTCGATAAGGTGGACCACGCATTTGAAGCATTGCTCCTCGAAATGCTGAGCGCCTGGCAGATCACAGTTCCCAAGCTGGGAACAGTCAAGGCTGCAAACATACCTTTCGTGGTGTTGAGCTCGAATGAGGAGCGGCGCCTAGGCGACCCCTTGCGCCGACGATGCCTGTATCTGCGGTTCGAGTATCCGACGGTCGAACGGGAGATAGAAATTCTAACTACGCGTAGTGCCAATCAAGAAGCACCGCTACTCGGTCAGATGGCTGGCCTGGCACAGGCACTTCGCGGCTGGAACATGGAAAAGCCCCCTTCCATTGCCGAAATGCTCGATCTAGCCCAGGCCCTCCAGATTCTTGGGCTGAAAGAGATCGCGCCAGAACACAGAGATGTGCTTTTGCCGCTGCTGGCAAAGACCGAAGGAGACCGGGGGAGACTTCTGCTCCGCGAGGGTTTCGAGGGTCTGATCGTGGATTCCAAGATCTACAGAGAAAAGTTGGGTCCGGCGAGAATTGCAGCTTGCGCCGCAGCTTGAAAATCCGATTGACGGCCGCGCTGTCGAGAGCGTTTGTTTTCTCGATCGTGGTCACTGCGCCTGCCGTGCGCGCTGCCGAACCGGCGGGCGAGCGCGAATTCTCAGCTCGGTGTGCGGCCTTTTACGCATCGTCTTACCAAATCCCCGTAGAGCTGGTGGAGGCCATCATCCAGGTGGAGTCGGCTTGGAATCCTCGCGCAGTTTCGATCAAGGGTGCGGCGGGATTGATGCAGCTCATGCCCGCGACGGCAATCCGATTTGGTGTGCGAAACCGCTTCGACATCGAAGAAAACATTCGGGGTGGAGTTGCCTACCTAGCTTGGTTGATCCAATTGTTCAATGGTGACCTACGGCTAGCCGTCGCGGCCTATCAGGTGGGTGAATCGCAGATCCTTTCGCGGGGACTCGCATACTCCTCTCCAGAGGTTTTTCACTACGTCAGCCGAGTGGCGCAACTATATCGCGTGATGCGCCAGCAGACTGCGCTGAGGATCGCTGTACCCACGAATCGAACGCACAATGGAGTGAACAATGAGAGTGTTCCGTAGGCTTTTGCTGTTGTGTTTTGTTTGGGGGACTCCCGGCGCGTTTGCGCAGATGACCAAAGTGGAACCACAGATCGTCACCGAGACCAGTTTGGAAGGAAAAGTTGCGGTGATCGAAGTGGCGCCAAGATTTGTCACTACAGTTCGTTTGCCCGAAGCTGTCAACTCTTTGGTCGTTGGAGACCCGTCCCAATTCCAGGCGGAGCACTCCGAGCGGGAGCCAAGACTCATCTTCGTCAAGGCCATATCCGCGAAACCAGCTCAATCGGGGAGAAAGCCCGGGAAACCGAAACCGCGTGGATTTCTTAGTCAGGTATGAGCCATCGGGTGGAGGTGGATTCTTCGTTGCACCCACCGGTTTTCCCTTCGCACTCGTGGGAGAAACCGTTCCTCTGGCCCAAACTCCGCAGGTCTCAACGGACGCGACGGGGAAGCCTTACAAACTCGGAGCGGGCCCAAGCCTAGCGTCCTTCACCTCCGGAGATCCTCCGGCAACTCACCCACCACTCGCCGATGTCCAGAACGATGGCCTCGATAAGCTTCTCGAAGAGCAAGAAAACGCACCGTTGCCAGTGCTTTACGGAGAGCACATCACTGAAGAATCCCTCTCCGGAGATCGGGTGCACGCAGGCGTCAGCCGTGTGATCGACAGCGGGCAACAGGTAATTGTTCTGTTCTCGGTTGTGAATCCGACTAAGCACGCGATTTTGTTGATGCCACCACAAGTTCAGCTTGGCGGAAGAACGACTACAGGGAAGGTCATACGGCACAAGAAGTGGTCAACGGCCGAGCAATTACCGGTCGGGGATTTTCGGTTGAGCAAACGCCGCATTGGTCCCGGAGAGCGAGCCGATGGCGTCGTACTGTTTGAGCGTCCGCCCTACAAGCAATCGAATCAGACGCTTCTGTTGCAAGTGGCCGAATCGGGGGCCGTGGACCGCCCCGCTTTGGCCCCCATTGGATTCGGAATCAGCACTGCCATGGAGGACAGAAATGGCAGAGGAAAATGAGAAGCAGTCCAGTGTAGATCACGGTGCCCTAGAAGAGACGCAGGCCGACGGGACAAATGTTTCAACTCGGCCAGGCTGGCGTGAAATCTTTCATCAAGCGTTTGATAAGGCGAGACAGCAACAGCAGCCTCGGAGCCGGCGGGAGCTAGGGCGCGACAAGAGTCGGTCTCTTTTTCTCCTTGCAGGAGCAGCAATTGCTTTGCTTCTGCTATTTCTCGGCGTGTTTTCGTCCTCGAACACGAAGAAGGCAACGAGTGGAAGACCGCCGGGTGCGCCGGATTTGGGACGTAGGATGACTCCGGGACAGCAGCGCCATGGAGAAGCGGGATCGCTGACCCCTCTTCTGAATGCACAAGGTGGCCAGCAGGATGTTGCGGCCGACCAGGATGTAACTGCGGAAGAGGTGGGCAGAACTGCGCGGCATAGCCAGTCGGTTCCCGCGTCGCAGCCTGTAATCACCACAAATCCGAGCCCTGCGGGACCCTATGCTCTAGGGAGAATCAACTTCTCCGATACTGTGCCACACCAAGAAACGATCACGCCAACCGCCGCATCATTGCGAACAGCGTCAGACGATTTGCGTAAACCTTCATTGGTCTTCGTCCGGAATATTCAAAGTAATGCGGTGAGCCCCGGCGCGACGCTAACTTCGGGCGCAATGCAAGAGAGTCCCATCACTGTGAACCTGCCCGCGGGAACGCGCCTAGTCGCTCGGCTGCAATCGGTTGTGAACAGCGCAGTCAAAACGCCTGTTGTGGCGGCCATCGAGTACAACTACGAAAGAGACGGGGAAATTATTGTGCCCGCTGGGGTCCAAGTACTCGGTAGTCTCCAACAGGCGGACAAGTCTGGTTATGTGGCGATCCGCTTCGACACCATCCAAATGCCTGACGGATCTACGGAAAAGATCGACGCCACGGCCATGAGCTTGACGTTCGGGCCCTTGAAAGGGGTGGTGAACGGGAAGAGAACCGGAACAAACTTCCTGGTGCGAACTTTCACAGGTTTAGGGCAAGCGGCGACGTACCTGGTCGGCTCCAATGGGTTGAACGCACCGTTGTCGGAAAGCGCTTTCCTGCGAGATCGGATTGCCACCAACATCGGTATCGCTGGTGACCAGCAATTGAACAGCCTGGCATTCAATCAAAACATCGTCGTCACTGTTCCAGGAAATACTCGGTTTTACGTTGTGATTGAAAAGGGCGCGACGGTGCGTGACGAACAAGTGCGGCCAGCCGGGACACAGCAAGTGAATAATGGACCGTTGCCGACCGCAGAGGAGCTCCGCCAGTTAATGCAGCTCAGACGAGAGCTCAGTGAGCTGTATCAGCAGCCGAGCACCCAAGACACGGCGCAGCAAGTGCCGCAGCAATGAGGGAGGTCGGGAACAAATGGAGCCGAATGGCAAGCCGTTGATGGCCCCTTCCCATCACCCAATCACTGCCCTATCACGCTTACTTTTTTGACAAACGCAAAAACTCGTCTTAGGGTCCCCGCGCTTCGGTTGCTTTTCCGCCCCGGTTGTCGATCGAGGGGGAAGGCGGCGAAGCAGAAAGGGGACCTGATTCCATGAAGGTAAAGGTGGACGAGGCATTGAGGCGAGCACTGGCCGTGTCCGCTATCTGCCTGGTCCTAGCAAGTCAGTTCGTCGGGGCGCAGAACCTTGGAACCCAGCCGCAAGTAAACGTGGCTGTCCAGGGGCAGACTGCCGCTCAGCCGGAAGGAGCCTTCCTGAATTTCATCAATTGGATTGGCAACGTCATCGCCCCTGTAGGAGCCGGAGGAGCTGTAGTCGGTGCCGTGGTCTCTTGGCTACATGGGCGAGGTGTTGGCAGGTGGCTTGCCGCAGGTGCGGGATTGCTGGCAGTTTCGGGAGTGACCAGGTTGATCGAATTCTGGATTGCCAACGGAACTGCGGGGGTGCCGTAGGAAGGGGCAGCACTCGCTTGCTCCCAGTGACCTGGCGGGCAGCTTGGACAAGGAGCCAGAACAAACAGGCTGCCTGCCATCTCCGCTCGTCTCGATGGCCTCTTTAGAAGAGAACGAAAGAGCGAACCCATGGCTGTACCACAGCTTTTGAACGACATCATCCAGGTTCTGCTGCAGCTGGCGCCAGCGGCCTCCTTGGTTTCGCTGGTCCTGGCGGGAATCAGCTTGAGACGCGAGGGTGGAACTACCTTTCTTGTGGGTGGCGGCTTTACGAAATGGATGTTTTGGGCAGTCGTCTTTATAACGCTCGGCCCGCTGCTGGGCTGGTTCGCTTCGTTCGGCGTTCGAACTCCAGTGTCGGGTGGAGGAATTGGAAGTTCGTGGCTAGCCTCATTTGAGTCAGACGTGTCGGGCTTTGTTACAAATTTTGTAGCGGGCCGGATGATAACGACGCTCGCGGCTTTTTTCGTTCTGAGGGCCATACTTGACACTGCTTCCGGCGAACATCCGTTGCCGTCCATTCTCGCAGCCATGTTTTTGCTTGGCGCGCAAACTACGTACTCTCTGATCCAGAGCTATAACACAGGCACCCAGTACGCCACGGCGGATGTCCTGGACAGCCTTTGGAACTACTTGGCCGGAACCATCATGCCGATCGCGGCAGGGCTGGCAATAGTGGGAGCGATCATTAATTTCGCTACCCGCCGGCCGGCCATGCGCCTGGTGATTGTCGCACTGGCGATGCTGTGCGTTTCAGGAATCTGGAAATTGGTGCTTTCGATGGAGGCATAGGAAAGGCGATGTCGTTCACCAACGGAATTCTAAATCTCACGAACTGGGCAGGAAACGTGATTTTGCCCACCCTGGCTGGGCTGTTTTTTGCTATCGCCGTTCTGAAGTTCGCCCGGTCAGAGTCCTCTGCGGCCGCGATGTATGGGGGATTTCTCTGCTTGATGGCTTCCGGTCTCTTGCGAGCGATGGAGACCTTCGCTTCGCAGCGGGCCTGGAATGACCCAGACGTTTACTGGATCTCTCTAGTGAGCCTGGTCGATTGGATTTGCAACGTACTCATGCCGGTTTACGCAGCGTTGCAAGTGGCCGCCGGCGCCTTACGCATGGGAGTGACCACGCGAATCCATCCCACCGAAGGATGGATGAGGCATTTCGTAGCAGCTGGTCTCTGCTTGCTTCTATCCGGTCTATTGCGGCTCGCTGAATTTTTCATCGCGCGTGGAACCGCGGGAATCCTGTAGGAGACCCGGAAATGGCGCTCGAGGTGACACCTGTATACCGCAATCTCCGCACGCAAGTTAGGTTTTTCGGCCTCGAAGCCGAAGACCTATTCGCGATTCTCGCTTTGGCGGTGGTGGCGAACATTCTCGGAAGATTTCTTCACCGGGAGATGTTCGGATTGCCCATGAACATGGTCCTGCAATACATCGTACCCGCGCTGAGCATTCCCGCGCTAATGTTGTTCAAGTACGGCAAGCAGTGCGGTTACCTCCAGGACTGGGTGATGTTTCATGCCAAGCCGCACGTGTACTCCGCGCTCGAGCGGGACCGCGAACTCCGAAGGGAATACCTGCGGTTGGGAGATTAGGCATGCCGCTGACGGTCGAACGATATGAGCAATCGATGAATGCGCCTCCGCTGTGCGAGCAACTTCGTATCCGGGATTTGCTCGACAACGTGGCGGTGCAAATCGACGGCTCCATGGTGGCCGGCTTCGAAGTGGGAGGCATTCAGTCGTATTACGCGAGCGATGAGGGAAGGAACCGGACCAAGGGGCTGCTCGAAGCTTTGGTGAGATCACTTCCTGAACGGTCCATGCGGATGCAGGTGCGGTTTGAAATATCGCAGGGAACAGGCCATCTACTGTCCGGTTACATCGGCGAGCGCCGGAACGAAAGCCCCATGCTCCGAGAACTCGACAGTCACCGAATCGAGCTGTGGCGAAACCGGGAGGCTGCGGGCTTTTACCTGCAGCACTTTCTCCATCTGTATTTCATCTGGAATCCCCGGATTCATCACCAATCACCGGATTTCGAGTGGAAACGAAAAATGAAATCGGGCGGCAGCTTCAGTATGTCGGCTAGCAAGTGCATCGAACGCTCGCGGCAGGAACACGAGGAAATTCTCGCAGAATTCAACAGCCTACTGGCAGGCGTGGAAACCACGCTTCAAGCCACAGGCATGTCGATCGGGCGCATGACGCAGCACGACATATTTCTGGAGATCAAGCGGGCGCTCCATCCACTGGGCAATGACGACCTGCCTTATCGCTCGGCCCACGAGTCACTGTGGTACGAGAGTGCGCGAAGCCAGATGGCGAACATGAACATCGAGGATGAGCAGGATGACTACCTCAAGGTCGGTGGCCTGCTTTATTCCTGGATTAGCTTGAAGGACCTCCCGGACGCCACCTTCCCGGGGATTTTGCGCGAACTCGTGGTCATGGATTTCCCTCTGGTAGTGAATGCCGAGGTTACTCTTCCCGATCAGAGCAAATCGATCAAGCACTACAAAAGCCGCCTGCGGAAGATGCTCGCCGCGCAGAAGGATTTCCATGGCGGCTTTCGCATCGACGTCGACGCACAGGTGGCCGAGCACCAACTGGTAAGGGTTCTGCAGGACTTAATTTCGAGTTCCCTGAAGGTTTGCCAGATGAGCCTGATCGTAACCGCGAGGACCTCCAAACCTTGCCGGAATCGCATGGAACGAGAAGAAGCCGAACGCATTCTGGCGGACCGGCGCCAGCGATTGTTGCACGCCATCGCACGGATGAACGGTGGCCGCGGCATTCCCGAGACACTCGCACAAAAGCGCCTCTTCTTTACCGGCCTCCCCGCCATGGGAGGCGAGAATCGCCGGGAACTCGATCTGCTTACGCTCAATGCCGCTGATCTCTTGCCTGTCGAGATGCCCTGGCGAGGGACTCAGCATTCACCACTCATGCTTTTTGAGACTCCCTACCGACAACTGGTGCCGTTCTCGCCTTTTGACTCAAGCCTCGGCGACGCAAACATGCTGATGATGGCGAAGACCGGAGGCGGCAAGACCTTCATGGCCCAACTTTTCCTGCTCATGATGGCGCGTGCTAACCCGCAAATCTCGATCATTGAACGCGGCGATTCCTATCGGCCGCTCGTGGAGCTGATGGGCGGGCGCGTCGTCGACGTGAGGTTGGACGGTTCTGAGACGCTTAATCCTTGGGATCTGCCCGCGGGAGAAACAGCGCCGAGCAAGGAGAAGATCGCGTTTCTCAAGAACTTGGCTCGCCACATGATCGGCGACAGTCCCGGGTCGGATAACTCGCTCGTTGATAACCTGCTGAGCGATGCGATTGCGCGGACCTATAAGCGGTGCGCCATTCGGTACTCGAACCCGATTCCCACCTTCAACGACCTTCGGGAAGAGCTCGCGCAATGGCGTGACGAGGAGAAGATGCAGCGCACGATTGACGAAGCTCGTTTGGCAGCAATCAAGCTTCGTGGCTGGACGGGAGAAAGGGGGATCTACGCGAAGCTGTTCGACACGCACACCACGATGCAGCTCGACGGTAATTGGCTGTTCTTCAATGTCGAAGGATTGAGCGCCGACCCAAAGCTCGAAACGGCTATGAGTATGCTCATCGCGAACGCTGTGGCATCCCGCGCCGGAGGGAAGACCGGCCAGCCAAGCATTACTGTTCTCGACGAATGCTGGTTTCTCTTGGACTCGCCGACGCTCGCGCCTGAAGTGGTGCAGTTGTTCCGTACCGCGCGAAAAAGGAATGCAAGTGTCTGGGGCATCAGTCAGACAGTGGAAGACTTTGTGGGAACGGAATTCCATCCACGCGAGCATGGTCCAGCAATCTTGAAGAACGCCGGCGCGAAGATCATCGGCCAGCAACCGGGAGACGTAACCCCTCTCGTCAACCACTTGTTTCTAAACCCCGTGGCGCTAAACGAGATAAAGCGGTTCAGCTCACCGCGAAAAGGTGACAGCGCCGATGCGCTTCTTGTCCTTGGAGAGAAAGCCGAGACGACCCAAACGATTCGTATTGCTCCGACAGCCGTGGACTATTGGATCTGCACTACGTTCCCCCGAGAGAGAAGGTACAGAGATTGGGTCCTGAAGAAGTTTGCCGACCGGCCACATCTAGATGCCTATCAGGAACTAGCGCGAAAGTTTCCTCACGGATTGGCAGAGGTCCCGCTGTTACCCGAAGAAATCTCGGGTGCCGTTACGGGAGAAACTCAGTCATGAAACAGCGCGCTGCCGTTATCTCTCTTCGATATTACCTACGGCTGCGCTTCGCGGCGTGGAGCCTGCTCGTCATTGCGCTCTTGCTGCTGTTGGTGAGCCTACGGTTTCTGCTGGGCCTTCTCGGTCGTGGAACGGATTGGACCGCCGGCCCGTTTCCCCCTTCCGTTCCCTGGGAGATTCCTCTATGACTCCGGCGACTCGCGTTTTGCTCGGATTTTTCTTTATGGTCGTCTTTTCTTACTGTTTGGTCATCGCCAGAACCAGGCGCCAGCTACTGGCTCTCATGCTGGCGGCCGCCTTAGTGGTGGCGCTTGTCAGTCCGCCGGTTGCGGAGGCACAAGGCAGCCTCATCGGGGCCATTCAATCCGTGCTGAACGTAATCAACGGCTTGATTAAGACGGCATTGAACTCGATCCATACCGTCCGAACGGCAATGACCAATTTCTACCAGCAGGTAACTTGGCCCGTCGCTTTGATCCATCAAGCGCAGGCGATGGTCACACAAATGACCGGCCAGTACAGAAGCCCTATGCAGAATATTTTTAATATCGATCTAAAGAGCGCCACTTTGGCCAATCCGGTCGCGCTCGAGAATGTCATGCGAAATCATCAGACTAATGATTTCGCAACTCTGACCTCTTCCTATGGAAACACCTACGGGAACGTCCCGAGTGCGACCGCAGCTAGCCCATCGGACCGCACCATGATGGATATGGACGATGCTTTGGCGGTAGACAACTTGAAGATCCTGAAGGAGAGCGATGCCGCCGATGATTTGACACTCGAAGCAGCCAACAACATAGAGGACGCTGCCAGCCAGTCAGCTCCAGGATCGGCTCCATTGCTAACAGCGACAGCCATAGTGGCCAGCATTCAGAGCCAGGCTCTTACGCAGAGAATGGTCGCGGGTGAGTTGCGCCAGGAGGCAGCTCGACTGGCACACGACAATGCCTTGCGTAAACGGGGAGCGGCAATTACGGGCGACATTAATACAGAGATTCTGAATCTGCTGAAACGGAATTAGGAGAAGAGAAAAACCCATGAGGGGAACCATCCACAGTCTCAAGCGCGGTTTGCGCTGGATCTGGGATCACAAGGTCCGCACTGTTGTCCTGTTGCTGGTCGTCACTCTGATTATGCCCACACCCGTAAAGAGCCAATTCTTTGATCCTTGCTGCGCGATCATGGCGGCTGGTCTTAGCACCATCAGCAGCACGCTCGGTAACGTCATTGGCGGACGGCTGAATGCCATTTTTTCGATTGAGCAAGGTATATCGAACTTCGAGCAGACGGTGGTCTGGCCGCAGAATTCGATTACTCAGGCTCGTTCGCTCGTAGGCGCACTCCAGGTGGTCTTCAACCAAATTGAACGAGTCATGCGCATCCCGGTGAATAGCGCGACCCTTCCCGAAACGCAGCAGTTTGAGCAAAACGTGCTCTCACGCGATCCGAAACAAATCGCCCAAACTAGCGCGCAATACACAGCCGTTTACGGTGCGGTTCCGACCCCCACCGCTGCTTCGCCTCAAACCCGAAACCTGGTCGATATGGCGGATGCAGCCGCCCAGGCGGCAATGAAGAGAGCCATTGAAATCGACGCCCTCGCAGACCTCGAACTCCAAGCGGCGGACCAGATCAACCAGAGCATTGAGACTGCGGCGCCAGGCAGCGCGCCAATCATTGAAGCGCAGGCAGACGCATGGCTGGTTCGTGCCAATGCATATACGCAGGCAGCTACCGCGGACTTGATACGGGTGCGCGCTGTTGATTTGGCGGACGCAAGCGCGAATGTCAAAAACGGCGCGGCGAATACGGCAGCACTCGAGCAGCAGATTTATAACCTCCTGAAGAGGCAGTGAACCGTGTTTTATTTCGAGCAACTACTCGAAACAGCCCTGAACGGGATCGACACGGCAAACGTTACGAGTGCGGTGTTAGGCGTCTCTGGGACCATCCTTCTCCTCAGTTTCCTTTATAGCGCGTACCAGGCTTTTGCGGCCGGCGGAGATGTGCGAATGCTTGCGATTTCGGGCATCAAGTATCTGATTCTGGGGCTGGTGTTTGCCAACTACAGCGTCGTATTTCGCGACGTCAACGGAATGTTCAATTCAGTCGCCAACTTCATTTACAACTCGACCGGCATTGGGGATGTCTTTGCAAATTGGATGAACCAACTGTCGCAATACTGGCAAGCCAACGGAAGCGCCTCGCTGTGGAATCTTGTGACCGGCTTACTTTCGGGCGTTATCAGCCTAATGTTGATACTGAGCGCCTTCGTCATCTTCCCCATTTGCTATCTCATCTTTGCGGTCTTTTACGCGCTGTATGGTTCGGTGCTTTACGTAACGGGCCCTTTGGTCCTGGCGCTTCTGCCAACCAGAGGGCTCGGCCAGTTATCACGCACCTATCTGGTGAACTTGATGACGTTCCAAGCCTGGGGGCTAATTTACGCCATCATTCAAGTCCTTATGTCTGCCGTGAACCTGTCGAGCATAAACGCGGTACTCGGCGCGAATGGAGTGCTCGACAGCTTTGTGGGCTCGAGCCAAATGATTCTCCTGGCACTCACGGCGAGCATTTTTTCGTTCTCGATTATGTTGATTCCATTGATCGCGAGCCGCGTCGTTCGGGGTGATGTAGGCAGCACGACGCTGACAGTGGTTGGCGCCATGACCGCTGCAGCGGGTGCCGTCGCGAGTCTGGCTGCCGCGTCATTTGTCGGTGTCGGTGAGGGCGCAGTCGCCTCCAAGGCAGCGACACCAGGAGCAGCCCCCTCACCACCACCTGACACGAGCGGCTCTTTGGGCGGCGGCGCTCGGACTGCTACGTACGGGTCAATGCCTCCGACACCTCCCTCGGCAAGCGGTGCGAGTTCCGATGCACCGAGCGCCGCGTACGGTCATTCCGCGCCGTCGACCATAACGCCTCCGTCGGCACCGCCCACTTCGCCGTGGCGTTCTTCAAGTCGCCCGGGCCAATACCGCGGCTTCCATATTCCTCACGCGATGGCTTGGTACGTGGGCTACTCGCTCGGGTCCGCCTATCGGGGCATGGGAGGAAAGGAATAGCAGATGAAGAAGGCAAGTCGAATCGGCGAGGTTCCCGAGACGGCTCGGTACACCAAGTATTACGAGCACGACGGCATGCTCCGCGCCTACGCGAACAGAGCCATGTGGCTGGCAATGATTTTTGGCGTCCTGGCCATGGCCTCTTTGGGTTTCGCCATATACGTTCGCTTGCAACCACCAATAGTGATTCGCGTGGATAAGGATGGCAACGCTTCGGTTGTCGGTGGGCCTCATCCGCTGGGTGTGGCGACGTTCACCCTGTCTGCCAATGCGTCGTCCGCCGATGCCGCCCCGAGTGTTGCACCGACCGATCTTGAAGGTAGAGCGGTCGTCCGCCAATTTCTCATTCGATATCTCGCCTACACGCCTGACTCGGTTGACCGCAATCTGGCCGAGGCCTTGAACATGATGACCTCGAACTTGCGGGCCTATTCCATGAGCAAACTCCGCGATGAGGACACCGTCGGAAAAATCAAGAACGATCACCTGATTGCTGATTTTGAAATTCGTTCGATAGAGCACCTTAAGGGGACGCCGTGGACCTACACCGCGTTCGGAGTCAAGGAAGTGCACCGAGTGAAGAACGCAACCGAAGCAACGGACCAAATCGTGGGTCGCTACAACGTACGGCTAGTAGAGACTGCTCGTTCGGAAACCAATCCGAGCGGCCTGCTTGTGGCCGAGTACGGCGAGCAGCAGATGGTAGGTGAGAGAGAGGCAGGACTGTTGCAGAAGAGCGATCTCGACGGCGATAGACGCTAAGCAATGGGCTTCGCTGGGCCCAAGACAGCATCGTAAGAGTTTCTCTACAGACTGAAGCTGGTCTGTTGGGAGCCGACCACAAGCTCGATCAATTGTGGCTGAGTGCTTGACTTACTAGGTGTGGCCGAATCGGGCTCACAACTGGTAGTCAGCAGACCCCTGGTTTGTGGTTGCCGGACAAACAACGGGGAAAGAAGAGCAGCAAGGAAGAAGTGAAATGTTGAACTGGCTGTAACCAACTGAGCTG